>NZ_CP023696.1:0-300000 GCF_008704425.1 Streptomyces fradiae ATCC 10745 = DSM 40063 | reverse complement strand
CCGCGGCTGCTCCGGCCGTGGTGGCGCATGCACAGCAACCGGCCCTACCCCCTCGCCGAGGCGTTCCGCTCCGGGCGGCCCGTCGAACTCCCCGACGCCGAGGAGGCCATGCGCCGCTTCCCCCAGCTCATGGCCGGGCTCCCGTACCCCTTCGGCTCCCTGTACGAGCCCGTGTCGCACGGCCGCGACCGCTTCGGCGTCCTCGTCGTCCTGCGGCCCTCCGCGAGCGGCCGGCCCCTCGCCGAGGCCGACCGGCAGCGCGTCCGGGCCGCCGCCGCCCGCATCGGCGCCGAACTGGCCCGGCTCGACGCCGCCGGCACCAGCGTCGCCTGGGACGGCGAACCCGTCCCCGTCCAGCTCCCCGCCGAGGCCGCGCCGCCCGTGCGGACCGGGCACCTCGACTGGCGGCTCGACACCGGTGACCTCACCGCCGACCCCGAGCTGTGCCGCATCCTCGGCGCCGACCCCGCAGCCTTCCCCGGCACCATCGCCGGCCTGGAGGCGCTCCTCGCGCCCGAGGACGTCTACGGGCTGCGCGCCCTCGCCCATCAGGCCGCCGAGGCCGCCGTGCCCGACCCCGCAGGCCACCGCATGTGGCTGGCCGACCGCGACGGCCGCTTCCACCTCCTCGAACTGGCCCGCCACCCCGCACCCGCCGCCCACCCCGCCCACCTCACCGGCACCCTCGTGGACACCGGCACCGGACCGGCCGCCGCGGCCGGCACCGACCGGATCGCCGCCGGCGTCCTCTCCGCCGACCGACTCGGCCGCGTCACCTACGTCAACCACCGCGCCGAGGCCCTCCTGGCCCACCCCCGCGACGCCCTCCTCGGCCGCGTGCTGTGGGACGTGCTGCCCTGGACGGGCCGCCCCGCCTACGAGGACCACTTCCGGGCCGCCCTCATCGCCGGCGACACCGTCCACTTCCTCGCCCACCGCACCGCCGGGTCCTGGCTGTCGGTCACCCTGCACCCCGGCGGCGACGGGATGACCGTCACCCTCTCCGCGGTCGACGAACCCTCCTACGCGCCCCACTCCGTCGTCGCCCCGGGCGGCGGACTCGGCTCCCCGGCCGACCGCGCCGCCGTCCTGTACCGGCCCGTCGCCCTCGCCATCGCCCTCACCGAGGCCGTCACCGCCCGGCAGGTGTCCGAGGTCGTCACCGAGGAACTGCTGCCCGCCTTCGGCGGACGGCAGCTCGCCATCTACCTGCTCAGCGAACGCCACCTCCACCTCGCCTGGGAGACCGGCTTCCCGCAGGGCTTCCTCGACCGGTTCGACGGCGTCGGCCTCGACGCGCGCATCCCCGGCGTCGAGACCCTCACCTCCGGCCGGCCCCTCTTCTTCGAGTCCATGCAGCGCCTCGCCGCCGCCTACCCCGGCATCCCGCTCGACGCACACGTCGGCGCCCGCGCCTTCCTCCCGCTCATCGCCTCCGGCCGCCCCGTCGGCTCCTGCATCCTCGGCTTCGACCAGCCGCGCGGCTTCAGCCCCGAGGAGCGCACCGTCCTCACCGCGCTCGCCGGGCTCATCGCCCAGGCCCTCCAGCGGGCCCGGCGCTACGACTCCGAGGCGGCGCTCGCCCGCGGCCTCCAGGACGCCCTGCTGCCGCACCGGCTGCCCCGCGTCCCCCACGTCGACACGGTCGGCCGCTACCTGCCCGGCACCCAGGGCATGGACGTCGGGGGCGACTGGTACGACGTGGTCGAGACCCCGCGCGGGCTCGCCCTCGTCATCGGCGACGTCCAGGGCCACGGCGTGTCCGCCGCCGCCACCATGGGCCAGCTCCGCAGCGCCGTACGGGCCTTCGCCCTCGCCGGGAGCGACCCCAGCGAAGTCGTCACCGGCACCAACCGGCTCCTCATCGACCTCGACCCCGGCCAGTTCGCGAGCTGCTGCTACGCCGTGCTCGAGCCCGCCACCGGCCTGCTGAAGGCGGTCCGCGCCGGGCACCTGCCGCCGCTGCTGCGCCACCCGGACGGCCGTACCGAGGTGGTCGACCTGCCGGGCGGCGTGGTCCTCGGCGTCGACGCGGACGCCTCGTACCCCGTCACGGAGGTGCGGCTGCCGCCCGACGGGATACTCGCCCTGTACACCGACGGCCTCGTGGAGCAGCCCGGCACCGACATCGACCTCGGCGTCGAACGGCTGCGGGGCGCCCTGGCAGCCGTCGCGCCCGGCTCGCTGTCGGCCGCCGCCGACCGGCTCCTCGACGTGGCGGGCCGGGACGCCGACCGGCCCGACGACATCGCCCTGCTCCTGGCCGCCCGCCGGCCGGAGCCCGGCCCGTCCGAAGGGGGTGACCGGCCGTGACCGCACCCGACGACGGCCGCACCGGCCCGGCCCGGCCCGCGGGGGCCGCGGCCGGCGGGGCGCCGGACACCGACTTCCGGGGGCCCTTCGACGCCACCCGGGCCGCCACCGCCGTACTCGACGCCGACGGAGTCGTCATCGGCTGGGGAGCCGCCGCGCAGCGCCTCCTGGGCCACGAACCGGGCGACGTCCTCGGCCGCCCCGTCGGCTCCCTCGTCGTGGACCGCGCCGGGGTGTACCAGGCCGCCGCCGACCTCCCCGGCGCGGCCCGCGCCCGCCGCCAGGTGCTCCACATGCGCCACCGCGACGGGCGGATCGTCCGCGTCGTCACCACCACCCTGCCGCTCGCGCACGGCGAGGCGGGGCCCGCCCGGCTCCTGGCCGTCGCCGACGCCGACGAGACCGAGCACTGGGAGGCCCTCCAGGCCATGCTGCGCGGGCTCGCCACCCAGTCGCCGGTCGGCCTCGCCATCTACGACACCGACCTGCGCGTCGTGTGGACCAACAGCGCCCTCTACCGGGAGATGGGCACCTCCCAGTACGCCGGGCTCGGCCCCGACGACATGGTCGCCTCCGGCCAGGTCCTGTCCGCCGGCTACCCGCCCACCCTGGAGGAGACGATGCGCCGGGTCCTCACCACCGGCGAGGCGGTCATCGAGCTCCACTACCGGGGCCGCCCGCCCGTCGACCCGGACCACGACCACGTGTGGTCCTGCTCGTACTACCGCCTCTCGGACGCCGACGGCACCCATCTCGGCGTGTGCGAGGAGACCGTCGACATCACCGACCGCTACCTCGCCAAGCAGCGCCTCGACCTCCTCGTCCGGGCCGGCGGCACGGTCGGCACCAGCCTCGACATGAGCCGCACGGCCCGCGAGCTGTCGGCCGTCGCCGTCCCCCGGTTCGCGGACGGCGTCACCGTCGACCTGGTCGACGCCGTCCTGCGCGGCGACGCGCCCGTCTCCGGCACCACCGGCGCCGCGCGCCTCGTCCGCGTCTGGAGCACCCCGGCCGCCGCCCCGCCCGGCACCGGCCCGCGCGCGGGCGCCGAGGGAGCCCCCGCCACCGGCCCCGCGGGCGCCGCGAGTCCGGCCGCCCCCGAGGGCCCCGCCGCCCCCGAGGGCCCCGCCGGTCCCGAGGGCCCCGCTACCCCCGAGGGCCCCGCCGCCGGGGCCGTCAGCCCCGCCGCCCGCACCGGCGGCGGGGCCCGCCCCGGCTCCGCGCACCAGCACGTCCCCTACCCGGCCGACGCCCCGCAGGCGCGCTGCCTCGCCACCGGGCGGCCCGTCCTCGACGGCGGCCCGGCCGCCGCCACCCTCGCCGTGCCGCTGCGCACGGACGGCGCGCCCCTCGGCGTCGTCACCTTCCACCGCCGGGGCCGCGCCGCCCCGTTCGACGCCGACGACCTGCCCGTCGCCGACGAGCTCGTCGCCCGCACCGCCGTCTCCATCGACAACGCCCGCCGCTTCACCCGCGAGCACAGCGCCGCCCTCGCCCTCCAACACAGCCTGCTCCCGCGCAACCTGCCCAGCCTCACCGCCGTCGACTTCGCCCACCGCTACCTGCCCGCCGACGGCAAGTCCGGCGTCGGCGGCGACTGGTTCGACGTCATCACCCTCTCCGGCGCCCGCGTCGGACTCGTCGTCGGCGACGTCGTCGGGCACGGCCTCGGCGCCGCCGCCACCATGGGCCGGCTGCGCACCAGCGTCCGCGTCCTCGCCCGGCAGGACCTCGCCCCCGACGAACTCCTCACCCGTCTCGACGACCTGATCACCCAGGCCGCCGACGAGGAGGCCGCCGCCCCCGGCTCCGTCACCGGCGCGCCCGCGCACGGACCCGGCGACATCCCCGACGACCAGGCCGTCGGCGCGACCTGCCTGTACGCCGTGTACGACCCCGCCTCCGGCCTGTGCCGCATGGCCCGCGCCGGACACCCCGCCCCCGCCGTCCTCGACGCCTCCCGCGGCACCGTCACCGTCCCCGACGTGCCCGCCGGGCCCCCGCTGGGACTCGGCGGCCTGCCCTTCGAGAGCACCGAGCTGCACCTGCCCGAGGGCAGCCTCATCGCCCTCTTCACCGACGGGCTCGTCCGCGGCCGCGCCCGCGACCCCGAGGGCGGCCTCGACGACCTGTCCGCGCTCCTCGCCGACCACCGCGACCGGCCCCTGTCCGAACTCTGCGACCGGGCCGTCACCGCCCTCATCCCCGGCCCCGTGGAGGACGACGCGGCGCTCCTCCTCGTCCGCACCCGCCTCCTCCCGCCCGGCCGCGTCGCGCGCTGGGACCTCGGCACCGGACCCGAGGAGGCCGGCCGCGCCCGCGCCCTCGCCGCCCGCCGGATCGCCGCGTGGGGCCTGGACGAGCTCGCCTTCACCACCGAGATCGTCGTCAGCGAACTGGTCACCAACGCGCTGCGCTACGCCTCCGGCCCGGTCCAGCTGCGCCTCATCCACGACCGCACCCTCATCTGCGAGGTCTCCGACACCGGCCACACCGCCCCCCACCTGCGGCGGGCCGCCATGGACGACGAGGGCGGGCGCGGCCTGTTCCTCGTCGCCCAGATGACCCAGCACTGGGGCACCCGCTACACCGCGACCGGCAAGACCATCTGGGCGGAGCAGGCCCTGCCCCCGCCGTGACCGCTCGCTTCGAGCGGGGCCCTCACCGGCGAGGGCGACGGCCTCAGCTGCACCCCGGAGGGCCAGCGCACCGCGGTTGAGCAGTGGGCCGCCTACGTCGGCGCCACGGTGACCAGCCGGACGACCAGCGACGGCCGCGAGGAGCCGTACGCAGGCTGGAAGATCGGCAAGGCATGGACGAGGTCGGCGGATGCTTCCGCGCCACCATCTTTCTGGACGACGACCCGCAGCCGGAGAACCGGTGAACACGTCGGCGGTGGAGGCAACTCCTCTCTGTCCAAGGGCGCTGGAAGCGGGCGTTGAAGGCCGCCAGGGCCGGCAGGACCTTCTCGACGCTGTCCGCGGCGTCGAACAGCAGCTTGACGACGTGCTTGGCGCGCAGCAGGACGCTGTGCGCTTCCCCGGAGCCGTCGCCGCCGAGGCGAGCGGGCTCTGCCACCAAGCTCGCCGACACGGCGGAGGAGGTCGCCGAGTGACGACCGTCGAGGAGTACGGGAACGCGTCGGAGCCGGTGGAGGTGGTCGATGCCGAGCTGGTGCAGGACGACGCCCTCGGCGCCGGCGCGGTCGCCGTGCCCGATCCGGTGGACGCCGTCCTCGCCGCGCTGGACACGGACGCCAGGGCCCACCTGAACGACATCCGGCCGAAGAAGACCAAGGACGGCTACGCACGGGACTGGCGGATATGGGGGGGAGTTCCACGACTGGCTCGCCGAGCGGACCGGCACCCGCCTGCCGCGCAGCAAGGTCACCGTGGGCACCTTCGTGTCGTTCGTGACGTACCTGGACCAGGCGGTCGAGGCGCCGCCGAACACGATCGAACGCAGGATCACCGGCGTCACCTCGGAGGTTCGCAGACACGGCTACACGGTGCCGAAGGAGGCCACCGAGGCCGCCCGGCGCGCGCTGAAGCCGCTCCGGCTGGACAAGAGGCGCCAGCAGCGCGGCCGAGGCAAAGCCGCCGCCGTCACCCCGAAGGACCTGCGGCAGACGGCCAACGCGCCACGCGAGCGCACACCAGCCCGGCGCCCGGCGGCGGCGCACGGTCGTGGTCTCGGAGCTGACCCGGCTGCGGGACAAGGCGCTCAACTCCCTGAAGTTCGCGGTCGCGGGCCGCAACGAGGAGAGAACCGAGCTGGATTGACCCGGACATCGAGGACGTGGACGAGGGCCCGATGGTGCACGTCCCGTCGGTCAAGGGCCGCCCGGCCCGGGATGCGCCCGTCACCTACGGCGAGGACATCGACACCTGCCCGGTGCGCTGCCGGCGCGCTCACAAGGCAGCCACGTTGGCAGCCGGAGCTGCCCCCGGCGGACCGGCATTCCTGCCCGTCGACCAGTGGGGCACCAGGGCACCGCGCGTCTGTCGCCGGACGGTGTCGGCCGGGCGCTCGCACGCTGCGCGAAGTGCGCGGGCTTGACCGGGCGGCGGATCACCGGGCACTCCGCCCGGCGCGGTCTGGTCACCACCGGACGCAAGAAGGGCAAGCGCGTCGAGAAGCTGCGCCGTCAGGGCGGCTGGTCGCCCAACAGCCAGGTGTTCCGGGAGTACGTGGACGAGGGGGAGGCATTCGAGGACGCCGCGACCGAGGGAATCGGCCTGTGAAGCGGGGACTGGGCGGCGCGCTGGTCCCGGTGGCCGAGCCGGACGGGGACCAGATGGAAGCGAAGAACTTCGGCGCCCCGCGGTCGGCCTCCTTCCTCGCCCTCCTCTGAGTCCTGGACCTCGCCCCGCACCCGAAGTCCAGGCCCCGGTGCCGACCGGCGCGAACAGCGGGCACCACCCACGACCTGACCGCGCCGGGCGGTGCCGGGGGAGCGGGGGTCCGGGGGCCGGCGAAGGCCCCCGGAACCACCGGCCCCCGCAACGGATACGCCCCCTCTTGCAGGCGGTCGCCCCGCCACGGGCCAGCCCGCCCACCGATTCGCAGACCACGGAGGTACCCCCATGACGGACACCACGACGACGGCAGAGGCGACGCTCCCTGAGCAGGCCGCGCCACCCGAGGAGAAGACGTGGCCGGAGGCGCTGGGCGCCAACCGAATAGCCGACATGCTCGCCGAGCTCACCGCGCCCGCGGCCGCCGCAGTCTCCTGACGCTCCGCTCCCCACGCCCCCTTCGGGGCGGGTGCTCGAGGAACGCCCCACCCGAGTGGGCGTCCTCGGCCCCGTCTACGACCCCGGCGGCGGCCGGGTCGGAGGCGGGCGAGCCCTCCTGGGTCCAGTCGTGCATGTCCCGGTCCGGGTGGCCCTTGGCCGCTCCCTTGCGGGGCTGCCCGCGGCTAGGGCCTGTCTCCGTGAAGGGCTATGGGCGCCATTCCTGCTGGTAGGCGGGGTGCTCGGCGTATGACTGGCCAAGGACTCGCAGCGTGTATGCAAGCCCGGCAGAGCGGGAGTCCGAGGGGGCCATGGCTGTGTAGTCGTTCGCCAGTTGCTCGATCAGGTCGAGCATGGGGAGATGGCTGTCGAGAAGCGCCTCGCCGCCCAGGGTGCCGGCCACGTAGGCATAGGCGTGGTTGTCGTCCATGACGCGTGCGACGAGGAACTCCACAAGATCGTCCATGCGGCCATCCTCGCGGGCAAGGTGCTTTGGCGGTCAAGCGGCGGCCCAGATGAGGATCGCGGCGAGGTGGAGTGCGGCCTGGTAGGCGATGGCGAGCTTGTCCGTTCGCATGGCCAGGCCGCGCCACTGTTTGCGTCGGTTGATGCACCGTTCGACGGCGTTGCGCTGCTCGTACGCCTCGAGGTCGAAGGACGGTGGTCGGCCTCCATCGCGGCCTCGCCGCAGCCGGTGGCCGACCTGGTCGGACGGCTGTGGGATGACAGCGCGGATTCCGCGTCGGCGGAGGTGATTGCGGATCCCGCGGGATGAGTACGCGCGGTCCGCCAGTACGGCATCGGGTCGGGTTCTCGGTCGGCCAGGTCCGCTTCGCGGAACGCGGATGGCGGCCATGACGGTCTCGAAGGCCGGGGCGTCGCCCGCCTGGGCTGGGCTCGCGCATTCGACTGTCGCGAGTTCTCCGGGTTGCCGCCTCCGTTGGCTGCAGAGAGTGACGCTTGTTCTTGGTCGGCGCATGCACCGGCGATGGTTGGGCGTGCGAGCTCACCAGTGCCAGGTCCCTCATCGTGGCCGAGTCGTCCTGGCACCCGGCCTGCTTCCCGGGGGTGGTGACCGGGCGCAACGTGAGGTCGGATACCCGCCAGACTCGGCTGCCGTCGTACTGCAGTCTGACGGAGGTGGTCGTGCTCCGGGCCCAGCCGACCCCACTGGTACCACCTCACCCCGAAAGGTCTCTCCATGTCTTCCCGTCTGGACTCCAAGGTCTTCGTCGTCACCGGCGGTTCCTCCGGCATCGGCCTCGCCGTCGCGCGGCGACTCGCGTCGGAAGGCGCCGCCGTCGTCATCGGCGCCCGTCGCAAGGACATCGGTGAAGGGGCGGCCGAGAACATCCGGGCCATGGGTGGCCGGGCGCTCTTCGTTCCCGCCGATGTCTCCGTCGAGGCCGACGCAGCCGCGCTGGTCGCAGCGGCGCTCTCCGAATTCGGCAGCCTGGACGGGGCGTTCAACAACGCCGGCTCTGTCAATGCCTCCGGCCCGGTATCCAGTATCGACGGCGCCGCCTGGAATGCCGAGATCGCACAGAACGTCACCAGCGTCTTCAACTGCCTCAAGCACCAGATACCGGAGGTGCTCAAGACCCGTGGGGCGATCGTCAACAACGCCTCCAACATGGGGGTCGTCGCGCTGCCCGGCGTCGCCCCATACGTCGCCGCCAAGCACGCGGTCGTGGGTCTGACCCGGGCCACCGCGCTCGAAGTGGCCGAACAGGGCGTGCGTGTCAACGCCATCACCACCGGCGGCGTCGACACGCCGCTGGCCCGCACCTCGATGCTGACCAGCGACGAGGCCGTCGCGCAGATCTCGGCAATGCACCCGGTGAACCGCATCGCCCGGCCCGAGGAGATCGCCCCGTTCGTGGCGTTCCTGCTGAGCGACGACGCCTCGTTCATCACTGGCGCAGCCCTCGCGATCGACGGTGGATTCACCACCCGCTGACCGGCAGATTACTGGTGGGCTCTTGTATGCAACTGTCGCCAGGTCCCCGCGGAACCCAACCTGCCGGTGACCGTGTGTGACCTCCAGCGGCATAGCGGCTCCACGTCCCGCCGGTCTCGTCGAGCAGGCGGGTGGTGGTCTTGTCGTGGTAGCCGAGACCATCCGCGACGACGGGAGCGGGCATCTCAAGGAGTTGCTGTCGGATGGCGGCGCCGCGGGCGGCAGCCACTGGGACACCGATCTCGTTGAGGAGCACGGACAGGTGATCGGAGCGGAAGGGCTGGCGCGCCCGGCGGCCGGGAAACACCCGCAGGGCTGAAGCCGCACCCCCTTGACCGACCCCTTGACCAGCACGTGGTCAAGGGGTCGCGGCCGTGAAAACGGAGGCGGGCGCTCGTACGATGACCGCCGGGGGGAACCCGTTCCTGGACAACGAGGTCATCCGGGCCTGTCTCGCCGTGCCCGCCGACGAGCGCGGCGCCCCCCGGCGCCTACAAGCCGCTGCTGGACGCGGCGTCCGCCGGCAGCCCGGTGGTACCCGGCTTCGTGCTGGCCCGTACGGCGAAGGGCGGTTTCGACGCCCTCGCGTACGCGGGCCTGCGCGCAGGCGCCCCCGTCCTCAAGGACCTGCTGGGGCCGTCGTCGCAGCTCGCGGCGCTCGGGCTGGTCACCGAGCAGCCGGTCGCCGACGCGCTCACGCGGGCCGCGGCCGGGCAACCGACCGCCCAGGGCGCCCTGCACCCGGTGGTGGCCGCCGAGGTGTGGCTGCGGCAGCACACCGCCGCCCGGGCGGCGTGGTGGGAGGAGGTGGGCGGCCGTGTGGCGGCTGCGTGAGGGCACCCACCCCGTACTCACCGACGAGGGCGGCGCGATCCTCAGCGAGCAGACCGGCCGCTGGTCCTACCTGACCCCGACCGCGTCGGCCGCCGTGATGCTCCTGCTGGCCTCCACCAGCCAGGAGGAAGCCACTGACCGGTACGCCGAGCGGTACGGCATCGGCGTCGAGCAGGCCGCCGCCGACGTCCGCACGGTCGCCGAGGCACTGGCCGCGCAGAGCCTCGCCCTGCGCGGCCAGGCGCCGGCCCGGCCGCGCCGCCGCCGATGGAGGCGGCCGTCGTGACCAGCATGGAGGCGTACTCCACCGTCCGCACCGGCACGTGTCCCGAGCGGCTGGCCGCCGCGGCCGGGCTCGCGCTCGCCCTGGTCCTGCTGCGGCTGCCGTTCCGGCACACGGTCCGGGCCGCCCGTCTCGCCCGGCGCCGGGGCCGGCGCGAGCTGGACACGGCCCGGGCCGAGGCCCTCGTCGGCGCCGTACGGCACACGGCCCGCTGGTGGCCCGGGCGGGCCGCCTGCATGGAGACCTCCCTCGGGGCCGTGCTCGCCGCCGCCCTGCTCGGCCGCCGCCTCGACTGGCACCTGGGGGCCCGGTTCGCCCCGCCGCCGGTCGAGTACCACGCCTGGGCCGAACTGCCCGGCCACGGCCCCGTCGGCGAGTACACGGACGCCGGATGGCACCACCACACCGCCCTCACGATCTGACCCCCGTCAACGCGCCGCCGGGTGCGTGTCCTTCACCCGCCCGGAGCAGTTGTCGCATACAAGTGCCCCAAGCCCCTCGAAGGAGTGAGCAGCGACCGCCGTCGCCGGCGCCGCCATGACCGTCCCCGAACGCCACTACACCCACCACGACGGCCGCGGCGCCACCCCGCACCGCTCCAACCCGGCCGTCATCCACCGCGAGCTCACCACCCTCGACGTCCACGCGGGCATGAACGTCGCCGAGTCCGGCACCGGCTCCGGGTACTCCGGCGCCCTGCTCGCCCAGCTCGTCGGCCCCACCGGCCATGTGACCAGCCTCGACATCGACGCCTACCTCGTGCGCTGGGCGAACCTCATCCACCACGAGCGCGGCCTCGACCACATCCGCTGCCACGTCGCCGAAGGCACCGCCGGCTTCCCGGAGCGGGCGCCCTACGACCGGATGGTGGCCTGGTGCACCCCGCCGCTGCTGCCCAAGGCATGGGTGGACCAGGTCGCCGACGGCGGCCTGATCGTCGCCCCGCTCCCGACCGCGACCGTCCCCGACATGACGGTGGTCGCCAAGATCCGCGTGAGCGGCGCCGAGCCGGTCGTCAAGGCGGTGTTCACCGGCGGACACATCGAGGCGACCGGCTCCCCCAAGGACAACCTCGACCTGCCGGGCCGGTGGGTGGACTGGGAGAACCGCACCCCGGCCCCCTCGTGGATCTCCATCGCCTGGCGCGAAACGCGACGACCGCCTCCACACCGGCGCCCGCACCGCGCTCGCCCGCCTCCTCAAGAACGCCCACACCGAGCCGTACGACGGAGGCGAGCTCGACTGGCCGTCCTGGCGGACCTTCACCGCCGCCCAGGCCGACCCGCAGCTCACCATGGCCGGCCTCACCCCGGACCTGTGGGCCATCGGGCACTCCACCCAGGCCACGGCCGCCGTCCTCCAGCAAGACGGAACGATCCTCGCCGACCGCCCCGACTCCCCGTCCCTTGTCGCCCTGCGCGACTGGCTGACCGCCTGGGAGGACGTCGGCCGCCCAGCGCCCGAGACCTACACCCCCGCCCTCGCCCGAGGCGCCTACGGCCGGCACCTGCGCCTGACCCGATAGGCCGCGCCGAGCCCTCGAAGCTCAGGGGCCCGGGCGGGGAGCGTGACGGCCCCCGCCCGGGCCCCTGGCAGTCTCCGGCCCGCCCCGGGCCCGGGCGTACGGTGGAGACATGGCCGGGCGTCTCCAGGTCGTCGGCGGGCACCGGCAGGGCCCTGCATCCGGCTCTCCGACGCCCGCCTGGCGTAGCGGCGACGCTGCTCGGCGACGAACTCGGTACCGAAGCGGCGCGGGGCCTGTTCCATGGTCATGGCCCCGGATTCTCCACCTCCCCGCCGCTGCACGCAGCCAAGGTGCCCAAGGCCAACCCGTCAGCGCCGCCTGGTGTTCGCTGGCGGGTTTGCGGGCCAGGCGCGGGGCAACCCGTGCGGGAGACATCCGTACCGGCCCGACGGGAGGAACGTCATGGCAGCGTCCGACCGGATCAGCGCCGAGCTGTGGGACGAGTTCCACGCGGCGGTCAACATGACCTCGCGCGAACTCCAGGAGTGGCTGAGCACCACGGCCGCCCACGAGGAGACCGAGGAACTCCCCGACCGCGCCGGGCCCCGCACCGGCCGCCGCGTGCTGGAGATCCTGGGCAAGCGGCGCACCGACCTCACCGAGGACGACGTCGCCGTGATGCGCCGCGTCTGCGGCGTCGTCCGCTCGCAGCGCGATCCCGACATGGAGCCCACGGCCGGCGGCGCCGACTGGCGGCACGGCCTGATGAACATCGGCCACGACCCGCTGAAGCCGGCCTGAGCGGCGCCGCCCGTGCGCCTCGCCCACGTCCGGCCCACCGATCCGGGCCACACCCGCGTCCGCCACGGGCGCGGCTTCCGCTATCTGGACCCGAGCGGCGGACCGCTGCGCGACCCGGCGGAGCTGACCCGGGTCAAGGCCCTCGTCATCCCGCCCGCGTGGCGGGACGTGTGGATCTGCGCCCGGCCCAACGGCCACCTCCAGGCCGTCGGCACGGACGCCGCGGGACGGCGCCAGTACCTGTACCACCCGGTCTTCCGCGCCCGGCAGGAGCAGGCCAAGCACGACCACGTCCTGGAGCTCGCCGAGGCCCTGCCCCGCGTCCGGGAGGCCGTCGAGGCGGGCCTGGCCACGCGGGGCCTGACCCGCGAGCGCGTCCTCGCCACCGCCGTGCGCCTCCTCGACCTCGGCTTCCTGCGCGTCGGCGGCGAGCGGTACGCCGACCGGAACCAGACGTACGGGCTGACCACCCTGCTGCGCGACCACTCCACCCGCACCCGCGGCGAGATCGTCCTCAGCTACCCGGCGAAGCACGGCAGGCAGCGCGTCCACGCCGTCGCCGACGAGCCGACGCTGCGCGCCCTCACCGCGCTCGCGCGCCGCGGGGGCGGCGGCGAGCGGCTCCTCGCGTACTGGGAGGGCCGCGCCTGGCACGACGTCAGCGGCGCCGAGGTCAACGCGTACCTGCGCGACCTCGCCGGCGTCGAGGCCACCGCGAAGGACTTCCGCACCTGGCACGCCACCGTCATGGCGGCCGTCGCCCTCGCCGTCTCCGAAACCGTCGCGCACAGCGAGACCGCGCGCCGCCGCGCCGTCGCACGGGCCGTGCGCGAGGTCGCCGGCTACCTCGGCAACACGCCCGCGGTGTGCCGGGCGTCCTACATCAACCCGCGCGTCGTCGAACTGTACGAGGAGGGCGTCACGCTCGCCCCCGCCCTGCCCTCGCTCGGCGCCGGTGCCGTCCACGGCCTCCCCGCCACCCACGGCCCCGCCGAACGGGCCGTCCTGCGGATGCTGCGCGACGGCCGCCCGCCCGGCTGAGCGCCGCCGCCCGCCCGGCGCGCGTGCCCCGGCCCGGTCCCTTCCGGGCCGCGCCCCTCGGCGGCCGCGTGCGACCGCTCCGTACGGCCGCCCCGGCCGGGCGGCCCGCCACGCGCCCGGCGCCCCCGCCGGGGCGTCCCCGCCGGGTCGTCCCCGGCCTGCCCGGCGCCCCGGCCCGTCCGTCGCCCACGGTCAGGCGCGCCGCGCCGCGCGTCCGGCGGCTACGGCCAGGACGGCTCCCGCCGCGGCACGACGACGATCTCGCCCGCCACACTGCCCTCGGGCACCGACAGCGCGTACATCACCGCGTCCGCGACGACGTCGGGGCTCTGCAGCATCGACACGTCCGAGTCCGGGAAGCGGTCCATGATGAACGGCGTCTCCATGCCGCCCGCCACGACCCCCGTCACCCCGATGCCCGGGCAGTCCCGCTGGGCCTCCTTGAACAGCGTGTGCGTGAACGCCCGCAGCCCCGACTTGCCCGCCGCGTACGGCCCGGCCTCCGTCCAGGTGCGGTTGGCCGCCGTGGACAGGATGTTCACGATGTGGCCGCCGCCGCGCGCGATCATGCGCCGGTAGGCCTCCAGGCACAGGTACACCGGGCCGAGCAGGTTCGTCTGGACCACCCGCGTCACCTCCTCGGCCGTCAGGTGCTCGATCGGCTTCGACACGTCCACGGCCGCGTTGTTGACCAGCACGTCGACCCCCTGCCCGGCGCCGTCCAGCTCCCGGAAGACCCCGGCCACCGCGTCCGGGTCCCGGACGTCCAGCTCCACGAAGCGCGCCTCGCCGCCGTCCCCGTTCAGCTCGTCGCACAGCTCCCGCGCCAGCTCCTTGCGCACGTCCGCCACCAGGACCGACGCGCCGGCCCCGGCCAGCCGCCGCACGATCGAGGCGCCCAGGCCCCGCGCCCCGCCGGTCACCAGCGCCTGCCTGCCGCGCAGGTCGACCCGTACTCCACTGCTGCCCATGCCGCGGCCTCCGCCTTCCTCGGGTGTGGTGCACTGGCTTCCCACTGTGACCCGCGCGACACGGACCGGCACCCCGGACGGTCACTGTGAGCAAGCACACGGTTTGGCCGGATTCCCCTCGGCGCGGGGCCCGTTGCGCCGTCCCCGGCCCACCCGGGGGCCGCGGCGGAGGCCCGGCCCACGGAGGCACCCCGCGCGAACTGCCACGATGGTCCGCGCACCGTTGCGGTGGAGCCGCGGCGCGCGGGAAGCCCGCGCCGGCCACCCGCCGTGATCCGCCATTCGAGCCCCCTCCCTCACCGTGCCTCCTTCCCTCCGGGCCACCGCGCCCGCCCCGCCCGCCGCCGGCGCGTCGCCGTGGCGCTCGCTGCGGTACCGCAGCATGCGCTGGTGGTCCGTCGCGAACCTCGTCTCCAACGCCGGTACGTGGATGCAGCTGACCGTGCAGAACCTGCTGGTCCTGCAGATCACCGGCTCCGCCGCCGCGACCGGGCTGTCCCTCTCCGTGCAGGCCGCGCCCGGTCTGCTCGTGGGCATGGCCGGCGGGGCCGCCGTCGACCGCTGGCCCCGCAAGCTGACCGCCGCCGTCAGCCAGGCCCTCCTCGGCCTGGTCGCCTTCACCACGGCGTTCCTCGTCGCCACCGACCGGCTGGGGCTGGGCGTGCTCATGGCGCTCGCCGCCGTCACCGGCCTGATCGCCACCGTCGACGGGCCCGCCTGCGCGCTGCTCGGCAACGACCTGGTGCGCACCGAGGACGTGCCGTCCGCCATCGGGGTCGGCTCCCTCGTCCACAACGCGGGCCGCCTGGCGGGCGCCGGGCTCGCGGGCGTCGCGGTCGCCTTCCTGGGCACGGCCTCGGCGTACGCGGCCAACGGGCTGTCGTTCCTGTTCGTGGCGGCCGTCATCCCCTTCCTGCGGCCGGTGGGCGAACCGGCCCGTCCGCCGGAGCGGACGGCCGCGGAGCCGGGGCCCGCGGGAGCGCCGGAGGGCCGTGGGCGGGAGGGCCGGGAGCGGGACGCCGCCGGGATGACCGTACGGGAGGGGCTGGCGTTCTTCGCCCGCCGCCCGCGGCTGGTGGGTCTCGCCGTCGTCTGCGGCGTCAGCGCCGTCTTCGGCCGCAACTACGGGCTGACACTCGCCGTGCTCGTCACCGGGCCGCTCGCCGGGGGCGCCGGGGCGTTCGGCACCGTCTCCACCGTCCTCGCGGTCGGCGGCATCGTCGGCGCCGTCCTCGGAGCCCGGCTGCGCCGGCCGTCCGTGCGGCTCGTCGGCACCCTCGCGGCGGCCGGCGGGCTCCTCCAGGCGGCGGCCGGGCTGTCGCCGTCGCCGGCCGTGCTGCTGGTGCTCGTCCTGCCGATGGCCGTGGCCGAGTCCGTCTCCGACACCGCCGGCACCACCGTCCTGCAGACCGACCCGCCGCCGCACCTGCGCGGGCGCGTCCTCGGCGTGTGGAGCACCGTCCGTACGGTGTGGAGCCTCGCCGGGCCGCCCGCGCTCGGCCTGCTCATGGAGCTGGCGGGCGCGCGCGGCGCGCTCGTGGCGGGCGGCCTGGTGATCGCCGCCGTCGTCCTGGCGGGCCGCCTCGCGCACGGCCGCCGCGCCGCGGCCCCGGTGCTGCTCGCCCCCGAGCCCGCCGCCGTCCGGCCCGCCCTCGGCACGGCGGCCTGACCACCGCCACCGCCCCAGGGCGGCCGCGGGGGTGCGCGCGCCGGGGCGGGAGCCCGCCCGCGGGGCACCGCGCCGGGCCGCGGCCCGGCGGTCCGCCCGGACGGGCCGGCGCGGGTCCGGCCGGATGCCGGTCAGGGCCGGGCGGGGCCCGTCCCCGGACCTGACCCGCGCCCGGCCGGACGGTCGAGCCGATCCGGGCGGGGGCTCGCCGGGCACCTCCGGGCGGGAGCACCGGACCGGCCCGCCCGGCCGCCCGACCCGCCGCCCGCCCGCCCGCCGTCCGGCTCGGGCGGGCGCTCCGGTCGTCCGGGCCGCCGCTCAGCCCCCGGCCGGCCGGGCCGCCGCACGGGCCGCGCGGTGCGCCAGCAGGGTGGTGGAGCGGCCGTCCAGGTACGGCAGGACCACCGCCTGCCCGCCCCAGCCGCGCAGCACCTCCGCCTCGGGCAGGTCCTCCGCCGAGTAGTCGCCGCCCTTCACCCACACGTCGGGCCGCAGCCGCGCCAGCAGCTCCGCGGGGGTGTCGCCGTCGAAGACGGCGACCGCGTCGACGCTGCCCAGCCCGGCCAGCACCCGCGTGCGGTCCGCCAGCGGGTTCAGCGGACGGCCGGGCCCCTTCAGCCGCGTCACCGACACGTCGGAGTTCACGCACACGATCAGGCAGTCGCCGATCCGCCGCGCGCTCTCCAGCAGCCCGACGTGCCCGGCGTGCAGCAGGTCGAAGCAGCCGCCCGTGGCCACCACGGTCCCGCCCCGCGCCCGCACCCGCTGCGCGAGCGCGAACGGGTCGGTCACCGGAGGCCGGTGCCGCCCCGGCTCCACCGGCGTCCGCCACAGCGCCGGGTTGCCCGCCCCGCCCGCCGCCACGAACGCCGCCGCCTCCGCCACGCCGCGCTGCACGGCCTCCTCCGGCAGGGCCCCGTCGGCCAGGGCGGCGGCCGTCGCCGCGGCGAAGCAGTCGCCCGCGCCGCACGGGTCGCCCGCCGCCCGGTAGGGGGCGGGCACCAGCATCGGCGTGCCCGTGCCGGGGCCGGGCCGGGTCAGCAGGACCCCGCGCTCCCCGAGGGTCACCGCGACGGCGGCGGCCCGCCACCGGTCCGCCAGCTCCGAGCCCCGCTGCGCGTACGCCCGCAGGGAGGCGCCGGGAACGCCCGCGGCCAGCGCCTCGGTCTCGGCGCCGTTCGGGGTGACGATCCGCGCCCCCGGCACCGGGTCGCCGCCGCGCGGATGCGGGTCCCACACCACCGGCACGCGCGGCGCGACGGCCGCGAGCACGTCCCGCACCGCCTCCGCCGTGCCGCGCCCGTAGTCCGCGACCAGCACGGCGTGCGCCCCGGCCAGCACGTCGCGGACCGCGTCGCCGGGCTTCCCCGGCGCCCCGCCGCCCCGGTCGATCCGCACCAGCGGCCGGCCGGACGCCAGCACCCGCGTCTTCACCGGCAGGGTGCCGCTCAGCGGCAGCTCCACCAGCCGGACCCGGCCCTCCAGGGACCGGCGCACCGCGTCGCTCGCCGGGTCGGCGCCGAGCGCGGTCACCAGCACCACCTCCCGGCCGCCGCGGGTGGCCAGCGCGGCGGCCAGCGCGGCGCCGCCGGGCCGCCGGTGGTCGCCCGTCACGTCCACGACCGGCGCGGGCGCGTCCGGCGCGAGCCGGGTGGAGGTGCCCTCGATGTCCTCGTCCAGCAGCGCGTCCCCGACGACGACCAGCGGCCGGCGGGCGCTCACGACAGCCTCCGCCGGGCCGCCGCGGGCGCGAGCACGCCCGGCGCGCCGCCGGTGCGCCGGGCCGGGGCCGCCGCGCCCGCCCCGGCGGCCCCGCCCGCCTCGACCGCCGCGTCGAAGCACTCGCACAGCACGTGCACGGCCACCAGGTGCGCCTCCTGCACGGTGGCCGCGGACCCGGCGTCCACGCACAGCGCCTCGTGCGCGGCCTCCGCCAGCGGGTTGGGCGCGGGCCCGGTCAGCGCCCACACCCGTACCCCGGCGGAGCGCGCGGTCGCCGCCGCCGCGATCAGGTTGCCGCTCCGTCCCGACGTGGACATCAGCAGCAGGACGTCGCCGGGGCGGCCGTGCGCGGCGACCTGCCGCGCGTACACCTGGTCGAAGCCGTAGTCGTTGCCGATCGCGGTGAGGCTGGACGTCTCGGCGTGCAGGGAGATCGCCGAGTACGCGGGCCGCTCGCGCCGGTAGCGGCCCACCAGTTCGGCCGTCAGGTGCTGCGCCTGGGCGGCGCTGCCGCCGTTCCCGGCGGCCAGCAGCCGCCCCCCGCCGGGCAGGACGACCGCCAGCCGGGCGCCCCACCGGGCGATCCGGTCCAGGTGGTCGCGGCGGAGGCGGGCGACCGCCTCCTCCAGCGAGGCGCAGTGCCGCCGCGCGGCCTCGTGCGCCGCGGGGGTGGGGCCGCCGGCGGCGGACGCGGTGGACGCGGTGGACGCGGCAGACGCGGTGGACGGGCCGGCGAGGCCGGTGGGGAGGCCGGCCGGGGGGCCGGCGGTGGGGGGATCGGGCGGCTGGGGGAGCCCGGTGGGGTCGGGCGGTCCGTGGACCCCGGGCACTTCGGGGGTCCCGTCGGGGAGGGAGTGTCGGCTCATGTGTGTTCGGGCGCCTGCTCCGGCGAAACGGCGGCGGCGGACCCGCACCTCCTTCGTCGTTCGGTTCGGCTGCGCTGTCGGCCGGTGGCCGCCGGGCGGTCCGGCTGCGGTGGCCACCGGCGGGGCAGGGCCGGTCTCAGACCGCGTCCGGTACGGCCGGCCGGGCGGCGAGCACCCGCGCGTACACGGCCTCGGTGGCCGCCGCGACGCGGTCCCAGCCGTACCGGTCGAGGACCCGCCGCCTGCCCGCCGCGCCGCACGCCGCGCGCAGCCGCGGGTCGGCCAGGAACTCCGCCGCGGCCCGTGCCAGGGCGGCCGGGTCGCGGGGCGGTACGAGCCGTCCGCAGCCGGGGTCGGCCACCGTGTCGAGCTGCCCGCCCACGGCGGTGGCCACCACCGGCCGCCCGCACGCCATGGCCTCCAGCGGCACGATGCCGAACGGCTCGTAGTCCGCGGGGCACACCACCACGTCGGCGCCGCGCAGCAGCGTCGCCACCTCGTCGCGGGAGACCGCGCCGGTGAACCGCACCCGGTCGGCGACCCCGGCGAGCCGGGCCACCCGCCGCAGCCGCCGCACCTCCGGGTCGGTGTCCAGCGCGTCCGCCCGCGGCCCGCCGACGACGACCAGCTCCGTGTCGGGCAGCCGGGACAGCGCCACGACCGCCACGGCCGCGCCCTTGCGGGGCACGAGCCGGCCCAGCTGCAGCAGCCGGTGCCGGGCCGGCCCGCGCGGGGCCGCCGGGCCGGCGGGGGAGAACTGCTCGGGGTCCACGCCGCACGGCACCACGCTCACCCGGTCCGGCGGCACGCCCATGCGCCGCAGCTCCCGCACCTCGTCCCGGCAGGTCGCGATGACCCGGTCGCAGGCGAGCCCCACCTCGCACTCGGCGCCGATCCGCTCCGGCGGGCTCGTGTCCGCCTCCCTCTGGTGGCGCCGCTTCACCGTGCCGAGCGCGTGGTACGTGTGCAGCAGCGGCACCCGCAGGGCGCGCGCCGCCCGCACGGAGGCGACCCCGGACATCCAGTAGTGCGAGTGGAGCACGTCCGGCGGGCGCCCCTGGAGCACCCCGGCCAGGTACCGGCCGAAGGCGTCCATGTACGGCGGCAGCTCGTCCTTCGGCACCGGCTCGGGCGGCCCGGCCGGCACGTGGTGCACCACGACGCCGGGCCGCACCGCCACCTCGGCCGGCAGCCGGGCGTCGTCGCGCCGGGTGAAGACCGTCACCCGGTGGCCGCGGTCGGCGAGGGCGCCGGCGAGCCGCGCCACGTGCACGTTCTGCCCGCCCGCGTCGACGCCTCCCAGCGCCGCCAGGGGGCTCGCGTGCTCCGAGACGAGCACCACCGACAGGCGCCGCGCGAGGTCGTGGCCGGTCATGAGCGCACCTCCGTCAGCACGCGCTCCCAGTCGTCCAGGAAGCGCTTGAGTCCGTACCGTTCGAGCGCCGCCTGCCGGGCGCGGGCGCCGTCCTCGACGGCGGCCTCCGGCTCCTCCAGGTACCGCCGCGCCGCCGCCGCCAGCACCTCGGGGCGGGTCGACAGGGTCCCGGCGCCCGCCGGGACCGCCTCCACCGCCTCCGTGGTGGCCAGCGCCACCACCGGCATCCCCAGGTGCATCGCCTCCAGCAGGGACAGGCCCAGCGAGGTCCACCGCACCGGGTGCAGGTACAGCCGGCGCCGCGCCATCTCGGTGTGCAGCTCCCGCTGGGGGAGGTCGCGGGCCCGGCAGCGCTCCTCGGGCAGCCGCAGGTGCGAGGCGAGGTTCTCGGCGCGCATCCCGAACACGTCGAGCGGCGCGGCCTCGGACAGGGCGGGCAGCAGGTCCGTCCCGGTGTACCGGCCGCGCCGGACCGGCTCGTTGACGACGACCGCCGCGCGGGCCAGCCGGCCCGTGTACAGGTGGCCGGGGTCGACGACGCCGTGCTCGACCACCTCGGCGCGGGCCCGGCCGCTGTCCCAGAACAGGCGGTTGAAGTGGGTGACGTGGACGAGCGTCAGCCCGGCGCGGTCGGCGCACGGGTGCCGGGTGTCCGGCACGTCGCCGTCGGGCGCGTTGTGCTCCAGGTACACGGCGGGCACGTCCCGGCCGGGGCGGCGCCCGCCGAGCCAGCGCTCGGCGAGGGCGAACTCCTCGGGGCGCTGGAGGAGGACCACGTCGACCGGCTCCTCCCGCAGCTGTTCGGGGGTCACCTCCCGCACGGTGTGCGGCCAGTCGAAGGTGCGGGCCCGGCCCCGCCCGTCGGGGCCGCGGTCCGGCAGCACGGGGACGAGGTAGGTGTGCGGGCCCTGGACGAACGCCGTCGTCCAGGAGCCGTGGACGTGCCAGAGCAGGATGTTCACCGCGCCGCCCTCCTCACCGGCCGGGCGCCCGGTGCGCCCCCGGACCCGGGGGCGCCACGCGCGTCGCGCGCGTCCCGCCCCGGGGCCCCGGAGTCCGGGCCCCGCGGGTCCCCGGAGTCCCGTGGGTCCTGGGCGTCCCGGGAGTCCCGTGCCTCCCGCAGCGACTCGCGGGAGTCCAGCGACTCCAGGGAGTCCCGGGTGTTCTGGGAGTCCTGGGAGTCCGCCGTGAAGAAGGCGCCCCGGCGCACCGCGTACGGGCCGATCGCCAGCAGGTCCACGGGCGTCGAGCCGAAGCACTCCAGCGCGTCGCGCGGATCGTCCACCATGGGCCGGCCGGCCGTGTTGAGGCTGGTGTTGACGACCACCGGCAGTCCGGTGAGCCGCTCGAACTCCTCCAGCATCCGGGCGACCAGCGGCTCGGCCGCCCGGTCCACGGTCTGGATGCGGGCGGTGCCGTCGACGTGGACCACGGCCGGGATCCGGTCGCGCCACTCGGGCGCCACCTCGTGCACGAAGAGCATGTACGGGCTGGGCATCCGCCCGGTGAAGATCTCCGCCGCCCGCTCGGCCAGCACCATCGGCGCCACCGGCCGGAACTGCTCGCGGCCCTTCACGTCGTTGAGCCGCTCCAGGTTCCCCGCGTGCCCCGGATGGGCCAGGAGCGAGCGGTGGCCGAGCGCCCGCGGGCCGTACTCCGCACGCCCCTGGAACCAGGCGACGACCGCGTTGTCCGCCAGCGCCCGCGCGACGTCCGCCGCGATGTCCGGCGGCCGGTCGAACGGCACCTGAGCCGTCTTCAGCCAGGCGCCCAGCTCCGCGTCGGACCAGTCGCGGCCCAGGTCGGCGCCGCCCATGGGCGCCACGTCGTCGCCGGCGCCCGCGGCGAGCAGCATCGCCCCGCCCAGCGCCGTCCCGGCGTCGCCCGCGGCCGGCTGCACCCACACCCGCGAGAACGGGCCCTCGCGCGCGATGCGGGCGTTGGCCACGCAGTTGAGCGCCACGCCGCCGGCGAGCGTCAGCAGCGAGTCGCGGGTCCGGCCGTGCAGCCAGCGCACCAGGTCCAGCAGCGTCTCCTCCAGCACGGCCTGGGCGCTCGCCGCGAGGTCCGCGTGGTCCTGCGTCCACGCCTCCTGCGGGCCGCGCGGCGGGGACAGCTCCCGCCACGGCACGCCCGCCGCGCGGAAGCCGCCGTCACCGGTCGGGTACACGTACCGGCGCAGCTCCTCCCGCATGCGGGGGCGGCCGTAGGAGGCCAGGGCCATCACCTTGAACTCGTCGGAGGAGCGCAGGAAGCCCAGGTGCTCGGTCAGCTCCTCGTACACCAGGCCCAGCGAGTGCGGCAGGTCCTGGGCGGCCAGCGGCTCCAGCCGGTCGCGGACGCGGCGGGCGGCCAGGTGCGAGGCCCGCTCGCCGCGCCCGTCGAGGACGAGGACGGAGCTGGTGGCGGCGCCCGCCTCGTCGGTGGCGAAGGCGGCGGACGCGGCGTGCGCCATGTGGTGCGGCACGAACCTGACGGCCTCCGGGTCGAGGCCGGGCAGCGCCGTCGCCAGGAAGCCGGGCGCCTCGCGCGCGTACGTCAGCCGCAGGTGGTCCCACGGGTCGGCGAGGCCCATCTCGTCGGCGGGCCGGGCGAGGGCCGGGTCGAACGAGTACGCGACGGCGTCCACGTCCCGCGGGCGCAGCCCGGCGCGTTCGAGGCACCAGGCGGCGGCCTTCTCCGGCAGCTCCCAGGCGGAGAACGGCACGGGGCGCTTGCCGTGCTTGCGCCGGGAGAAGCGTTCCTCCTCGGCGGCGGCGACCACGCGTCCGTCGACCACCAGCGCGGCGGCGGGATCGTGGAAGAGGGCGTTGATTCCGAGAATGCGCATGGGGTCCCTGTCTTTCGGCGCGTCGGGCGGTCGGGCGTCGGGCGGTCGGGCGTCGGGCGGTCGGGTGCCGGGCGGTCGGGTGCCGGGCTTCCGGCGTTGTCGGTCCGGTCCGGTCCGGTCCAGTCCGGTCCGGTCCGGGTGCCGGGATTCCGGGCGTCGTCGGGTGTCCGGTGGGAGGCGGCCGCGGCTGGTGGGAGGGCGGAGGGGGCCGCGGGCCGTGGAGGGGGCCCGCGGTGCCGGGCCGTCAGGTGCCGGGGGCGGCGGCCCCGGCGCCCTCGGCGGCTGTGGCGCGGAACCACTCGATCGTGCGCCGCAGCCCGTCCTCGGCCGTGATCCGCGGCTCCCACTGGAGCTTGTCGCGGGCGAGGGTGATGTCCGGGCAGCGCACGGCGGGGTCGTCGGTGGGCCGCTCGATGTACCGGATCTCGGAGCGCGAACCGGCCAGCCGGATCACCAGCCGCGCCAGCTCCAGCATGGTGACCTCGACCGGGTTGCCGATGTTCACGGGGCCGCGCAGCCCGTGCCCGGCCGCCGCCAGGACGCCCCGCACGGTGTCGTCGACGTAGCAGAGCGACCGGGTCTGGCGCCCGTCCCCGGTGACCGTCAGCGGCTCCCCCGCCAGGGCCTGCCGCACGAACGTCGGCACGGCGCGCCCGTCATGGCCCCGCATGCGCGGCCCGTAGGTGTTGAACAGCCGGACGATCCCCACGTCCGTGCCGTACGTCTCCGCCTGGGCGGTCGACAGCGCCTCCGCGAACCGCTTCGCCTCGTCGTACACGCTGCGCGGGCCGACCGGGTTGACGTTGCCCCAGTAGCGCTCGTTCTGCGGGTGCTGCCGCGGGTCGCCGTACACCTCCGAGGTGGAGGCGAGCAGGAACCGCGCCCCCGCCCGGTGGGCCATCGCCAGCGCGTGCCGGGTGCCGAGGCTGCCGGCGTCCAGGGTGTGCAGCGGCAGCCGCAGGTAGTCGGCGGGCGACGCGGGCGAGGCGAAGTGCAGGACGAGGTCGGGCGGGCGCCCGACGTCGAACGGCTCCGAGACGTTCGCCTCCAGCAGGGTGAACCCGGGGTGGCGCAGCAGCGGGGCCACGTTCTCGCGGCGTCCGGTGCTGAAGTCGTCCACGCAGGTCACGGCCGTTCCCGCGGCCAGCAGCGCGGAGCACAGGTGGGACCCGACGAAGCCCGCGCCGCCGGTGACGACGGCGTGCTGCCAGTTCCGGGCGAAGGTGCTCATACGGTCTCCTCGGGGTCGGCGGTCACCACGGTCTCCCCGCCCGGGGCGGGAGGGGAGCGGGGTCGGTCGGGATCGGGGCCCGGGGGCCCGGCGCGGGGCGGCGCCGGCGGTCAGGGCGCCACGGTCTCGGTGATCAGCAGGTCCGTCAGCGCGGACATGCCGCCCTCCGCCAGCACCCCGCGCTGGAGGTCCGCCGAGGTGCCCTGCTGGAGCAGCCGGTGGATCAGCGAGGTCACCTCGCGGGTGTCCCCGGCGGCCTCCAGCGCGGGGGTCACGGTGTCGAGCAGCCGGGCCAGCACGTCCCCGGCCCGCCGCGAGCGGCCGTCCGGGTCCATCAGCAGGTCGCTCAGACCGTGCCGGGCCGCGTACCAGTTCGCGGCCTGCAACCGCTCCGGGGGGCAGTCCGGCAGGGGCTCCCCGGCCTCCTCGGCCCGCAGGGCGGTGGTGACCATGGCCCGGATCAGGCCCGCGAGCATCACGGCGGCGTCGGCCCGCAGCTGCACGTCCGTACAGCGCACCTCCACCGTCGGGTAGCGCTCCGACATCCGGGCCTGCCAGTAGATCTGGCCGGTGTCGCAGACCGCCCCCGAGTCCAGCAGGGCCGCGATCCGGCGGTCGTGGTCGGCGGCGTCGGCGAAGGCCGGCGGGGGTCCGCTCACCGGCCACCTGCCGAAGATCACCGTCCGCCAGCTCGCGAACCCGGTGTCGTGTCCGTCCCACAGGGGCGAGTTGGCCGACATCGCGACCAGGACCGGGAGCCAGGGCCTGATCCGGTTGAGCACCGCCACCGCGGCCGCCCGGTCGGGCACCGCGACGTGCACGTGCATGCCGTTGACCAGCTGCTCGTCCACGAGCTGGGGCGCCTGCGAGTGCATCGCCAGGTAGCGGGCGGTCTCCGTGACCGGCACGGGGGCCGCCTGGCGGTACGGGGCGGTGCCCGCCGCCACGATCCGGCAGCCGTTCTTCTCCGCCGCGGTCCCGAGCGCGTGCCGCAGCCGCAGCAGGTGGCCGCCGACCTCGTCGAGGTCGGAGCAGACCGGGGTGGCCACCTCGATCTGCGCCTGCAGCAGCTCCGGCTGGACCTCCTGGGCGTCCACGATCGGACCGAGCCCCGCCGCCCTGCGGACCTCGTCCGCGAGGGGGACCGGCAGGCAGGTGACCGGATCGACGAGGAAGAACTCTTCCTCGACCCCAACTGTGATCATGTGCCGCCGGGTACCCGTTTGAAGCGGGGCGAATCGGTATAAAAGGCGCTAAGCGCTTCCCTCACCCGATCAGCCGACACCTGCCTCCGGCGGGCGACACCCGCCCCGATCACCGCCCTCCACGCGCCGTGCGGCCTCCTCGACGTGCGCGGGCAGCCGCCGCCGGGCCCGCAGAGCCGCCGGGAGCCGCTCCAGCACCCCGCGCAGCGCCTCGCGCGCCTCGCGCGCCTCGCGCGCCTCCGCGCCGCGCCGGGCCGCGTCCGCCGCCAGCCGCCCGGTGCGCCGCAGCGCCACGCCTACCGGGCGCCGCAGCCAGGCCGTCAGCACGGCGTTGCGGCGCATGACCGCGCGGCGCCCGCCGCGTACGCCGCCGACCGGGCCGTGCACGGCCACCACCTCGGGGCAGTGGCACACCGCCCAGCCGCACGCCTCCAGGTCGTACGCGAGCAGCTGCTCCTCACCGGCGAAGAAGACGACCGGGTGGTAGCCGCCCGCCTCCAGGTACGCCTCGCGCCGTGCGACGGCCGCGCAGGCGAGGAAGCCCAGTACCCGCGTGCCGGGCAGCCCGGGCTCACGGCCCAGCGGCGAGGAGGCCAGCTCGGCGTTGAGCGGGTCCTCACGCCTGCCGTCCTCGCCCACTCGCACGGACGCGGCGACCAGGCCCAGGCGCGGGTGGTCGTCCAGCAGCCGCTCCGCCGCCGCGAGCGCGCCCGGCTGCCACCAGGAGTCGTCGTCGCTGAAGGCCACGTAGGGCGTACGGGCGTGCCGCACGCCCAGGGTGCGGCCGACGGCCCCGAGGTTCCGGCCGGGGGAGACCAACAGGACCTCGGGATACCGGGCGGCGACCGCCTCGGCCGTGCCGTCCGACGAGGCGTTGTCGACGACCACGACCGGCGGGCGCCCGGGCAGCGCGGCGAGCCGCTCCAGGGTGCGCAGCAGCTGGTCGCGCCGGTCGCGGGTGATGACCACGACGGTCGTACGCGCCCACGCGGCACCCGGTGGCGCGGGGCCGCGCCGCTCGGTCGCCGGTCCGGCGCCGCGGCGGTCTGGCTGGTCGGCGGTCACCGCGCGGACACCTCCAGCAGGGGGAGCAGCGCGTCCAGGACCTCGTCCGGCCCGATGCGCAGCAGCCCCGGATCGGGCTCCCGGCCGTGCGGGTCGCCCGGCGGGCCCGGGTGCCACAGCGCGACGTGCCGGCCGCCGCCGGGCGGGCCCCACAGGTGCGGGGGCACCGGCCCGAACAGCGTCACCGACGGCGCCCCGTACGCCGCGGCGACGTGCGCGACGCCCGTGTCGCCGCTCACCACGGCCCCCGCCCCGGCGCACAGCGCGGCCAGCCGCCCGTACGGCAGCCCGCCCGCGAACACGTCGCCGTCGTCGAGACCCGCGGGGCCCGCCACGCCCGCCAGCAGCCCCTCCTCGCCCGGCCCGCCGGTCAGCACCACCCGGTGGCCGCGCCGCCGCAGCTCCCGCACGACCCGCGCGTACCGCTCCGCCGGCCACCGCCGGGCGGGGGCGTCCGCCCCGGGATGGACCACCACCGCGCCGGGCGCGGGCGACGGATCGGCGGGCGGCGCGAGGCGCAGGTCCGCGGGGTCGGCCGGGACGCCGTACCAGCGCAGCAGCCGGCACCAGCGCTCCCGCTCGTGTTCGTCCGCCGTCCACACCGGCCCCTCGATGTGCGGGGTGCCCGGATGGGCGAACGCCAGCAGCCGGCCCGGCCGCCCGGTCCGCTCCAGCAGCAGGTGGCTGGACGGCCCGCGGCCGTGCAGGTCCACGGCCGCGTCCGGCGCCGGCCCCCGCCACGCGAGCCGCACCGGTACGGCCCGGCCGGGCGCCGACGAGGGCAGCAGCGTGTCCACCGCGTCGACCGCCGCCACCGCCTCGGCCAGCTGACCGGGCGCGGCGAGCACCACCTCGTGGCCGGGGAAGCCGCGCCGCACCGCCCGCAGCGCGGGCACCCCGGCCAGCAGGTCGCCGAGCCCCAGCGCCCGCAGCACCAGGACGCGGGGCCTCACGCCCCCGTCCCCAGCAGCTTCCCGACGGCGGCGACCACGTCCTTCGCCCGCACTCCGTCCAGGCACGGGTGGCCCGGCACGGGGCACGCGCGGGCCCGTGACCCGGCGCACGGCGCGTCCTGGTCGCCCAGCAGCACGTGCGGCACGCCGTAGGGGCCCCACCGCTCGGCGGGCACCACCGGCGAGAACAGCGACACGACGGGCGTCCCGACGGCCGCCGCCAGGTGCGCCGGGCCGGTGTTCCCGGTCACCACGGCGCCCGCCGCCGCGAGGACCGCCGCGAGCTCGGGCGGGCGGGTCCGGCCGCCCAGGTCCACGCCGTGCGCCCCCGCCACGTACGCGGTCAGCTCCCGCTCGCCGGGGCCGCCCGTGACGACGACCCGGTGGCCCGCCCCGGTGAGCAGCCGCACCGCCTGCGCGCACCGGTCGGGGCTCCACCGGCGCGCGGGGACGCTCGCTCCGGGGTGGACGGCGACGTACGGGCCGGGCCCGGTCAGCTCCGGCGCCGCCGGCGCGTGCCGCACCCGCAGCCGCCCGTCGTCGCCCGGCGGGAGGGGGAAGCCGGCCGCCCCGGCGAGCGCCAGCGCCGCCTGCGCCTCGTGGGCGTCCGGGGGCCGCTCATGGCGCACGTCGAGGAGGGAGCCGGGCGCGTCCACGCTGTCCGCCGCGATGTGCCCGACCCCCGCCATGCGCAGCAGCAGGGCGGCGGGCAGCGGGCTCTGGTGGAACGACGTCAGGACGAGCGCCGCGTCGAACCGGCCCGCCGCGAGCCGCTCCACCATCCGCCCGACGTCCGCCCGGTCCACCGCAGGAGGGGAGAACCCGGCCCACGGCGCCTCCCACACCAGCACCTCGTCCACCCCCGGCAGCAGCCGCGCCGCGGGCGCCCCCTGCGGCCCGCACCACATCGCCACCCGCTCCGCGCGGTGCGCCACGGCCCGCACGGCGGGCCCGGCCAGCAGCACGTCGCCGAAGCTGTCGAGGCGTACGACCAGCGCCCTCATACGGGCCTCCGCACGGCGGACGGGCGTCCCAGCACGTGGCGTACGGCGCCGACCAGGTCCCGGCACACGTCCGGCGCGGACGCCACCTCGGCGGGCAGCGTCCGCGTCGTGGGCACCAGCACCCCCCGGGCGCCCGCCGCGCGCGCCGCGCCCATGTCGGCGCCGATGTCGCCGATGACCACGCACCGCCCGGCCGGCACCCCGAGGAGCCGCGCCGCCTCCAGGACGAGGCCGGGCGCCGGCTTCCGGCAGCCGCAGCCGTCCTCCGGGGTGTGCGGGCAGTGCACCCACACGTCCATCGGCCGCCCCAGCAGGGTGTCGACGCGGGCGTTGACCTCCCGCACCTCCGCCTCGGTGAGCAGGCCCCGCCCGATGCCGGACTGGTTGGAGACCACGCCGACCGGGACGCCGCGCGCCCGCAGCAGCCGTACGGCCTCGAAGGCGCCGGGCATGAGCCGCACCCGCTCCGGGTCGCCGTTGTACGGCACGTCCACGATGAGGGTGTCGTCCCGGTCGAACAGCACCGCGCCGGGCAGGCCGGTGCCGCTGCCCCCGTCCTCCGGCCCGTCGCTCCGCCCGGCCGCCGCGAGCGGTGGGGCGGCGCCGTCCGGGTGCGGCCTGCGCGGCACGGCGTCCGCAGGCGGCCGGGGGAGCCCGGCGCCCGGTTCCGGGGCCGGAAGCGGGGTGGACGCGGCGGCCACCGCCCCCGGACCGGCGCCGCGACCGGACTCCCACGGCTCCGGCGACCGGGTCGGTCCCGGCGGCTCCGGTGGCCCCGTCGGTTCCGGCGCCTCCCGGGCCTGCGCCGGCTCCGGCAGCCCGCGGCCCTCCCGCATCCGGGAAGGCTCCGGGGCGAGTCGGCGCGCCCCGCCGCCGTCGCGGCTCACGCGGCACCGCCGTTCCAGGCCCCGGCGGAGCGGTGCCGCAGCTCGCCGGCCAGCCGGTGCCAGGTCGCCAGTGCCGGGATCGCCGCGCTGGTCACCAGCATGGTCACCACCTCCTCGCGGGTGCGCGGCCCCGGTGCGATCCGGGCGCGCGCGAACTCCGCCGTCCCCAGCAGCCACGCGGCCACCGCCGGCACGGCCGCCCGGGGGCGGCCCGCGGCCGCGAGGAGGACCCCCAGCGCACCGGCCGCCGTGACCGCGGCGTGCCGCCGGATCCGGCCGCGCGGCGCGGCGGCCCGCGCCCACCAGCCGGGCCCGTGCAGCCGCACCATCAGCGCGTCGTCGGCGTTGCCGCGCTGGAGGCGCAGGGACACCCACCGGTCCGCGGGGCGCACCGGGTGCTCCGTGCGCCGCGTGCCGCGCCGGATCAGCCAGCCCGCGTCGATCACCCGCAGGGCCAGGTCCGCGTCCTCGCGGAAGGCCCGCCGGAACCGCTCGTCGAAACCGCCCACGGCGCGCAGCGCCTCCGTCCGGTACGCCATGTCGGCGGTGGCCCACAGGGCCCGCTCCAGACCGGCGGTGTTGCGCTCCCAGTCGGTGGGCCGCCGGTCGGCGGGGAGGGGGACCCGCAGCACGCCCTGCACCGCGCCGGTGCCGGGGGACGCCTCGGCGAGGTCGCGCGCGAGGGCGGTCCGCCAGGAGGGCCCGACGCGGACGTCGTCGTCGAGGAAGACCGTCCACGGCTCCTCCACCTCCCGCAGCCCCGTGTTGCGCGCGGCGGCCGGACCGCGCCCGCCGCTGCGGACCACGACGGCCCGGTCGGCGAGCGCGCCGAGCGCGTCCAGCGGCAGGTCGCGGGGGAGCGCCCCGGGCGGCGGCTCGCCGGGCCGGTCGTCCACGACGACGACCCGGTGCGGCGCGGGCCCGTCGCTCGCGGCGAGGGCGGCGAGGCAGTCGGCGAGGCAGGGCCGCCCCACGGTGGGGACGACCACGGCGTACGGGTCGGGCGGATGGCTCATACGGCGGCGCCTCCGGATCCGGGACCGGTCAGGGGACGGGAGAAGTGCCCAGGTTTGATCACCTTACGCACGGATCACGCACCTCGCAGTCCGATCCGGCCGACCAGCGGCCCCACCGAACCGCCGGCTGCCGGCCCGCCACCCCGCCGATGCGCACCAGCCCACCGGCCCGCCGATGCGCACCAGCCCACCGGGCCGCGCCGGACCACCGGACCCCCGAACGGTCCGGTCAGGCCGGGCCGCCGCACCGATTGGCTTGAACCGCCGAAGTTGGTTTATCGTTCACCTATGCGGCGGTGGAGATCCCTCCACTCCCCGCGACAGCTGCCCCGGCTGGTTCCCCCGTCCAGCCGGGGCTTTCTCGTCCCCGCGCCCCTCCTCGGCGCCTTCCGGCGGGCGCCTCCCGCCGTACATCCGTGCGGAACGGGCATGACCCGCCGCCACCGAGGACCCGGTGAGCGATGACCGATCACGATCGCTCCCTGACGATGCCCGCCCCGCCCGAGCACGTCCTCGACCAGGCGGCCGGCATCGGCCGCCGGGAGGAGTGACTGGTGCGCGACCTCCGCGTCCGGGCGGACGACCTCCCGGCGGTGACCGTCCACGAGGACCGCGCCGACGAGGACACCCCGCCCCTGCTCCGCCCCGCACCCGCGCGGACGGCGCCTACGCGGGGTGGCTGCGCAGGGTCGCGGGCATGGACGGCGGTGCCGGCGAGGCCACCGTCCACCTGTCGTCCTTCGACGAGGCCCACGATCCTGGCGAGCGCCGGGTGGCGGAGGCCTTCGACGGCGGGCTGCGGCGGCTCCGGGAGCGGGTCCGCCCGGGCACGGAGCCCCCCGGCGGCTGAGCCCGCGCGCCCGGCACCGACCGCCGTGCGCGCCCGCTGGCACCGGCCCCGTCACGTCTCCACGCTGGGGCGGGTGGGCGCGTTGCCGGTGCCGCGCAGGCGCGCGGCGAGGGCGGCCAGGCGGGGGTAGCGCTCGTTCAGCTCCGCGGCCCGGCGGTCCAGTTCCTGCGTGAGCCGCTCGGTGCGCTTGTCGACGTCGAGCTCGTCGAGGATGCGGTCCACCTCCGCCAGCAGCGCGCCGTGCAGCTGCCACTGCCTGGGGTGTTCCTGGACGTCCTCCAGCAGCAGGTCGGCGACCCGGTCGCGGGCGGCGCGCCCGTCCGCGAGGGCCTCGGCCAGCCGGTCCTCCGCCTCCTCCGCGCTGGCGGCGACCTGGGTGGTGATCAGGGCGGCGAAGCTCTCCACCGCCCGCGCCATGTGCCCGAACAGCTCCCTGAGCTGCCCGGCCACGTCCGGCGGGAACAGGTTCTCGTCGGTGCGGTGCTTCGCCAGGTCGGTCATGGTCCGGGACAGCACGCGCAGCACGACGGCGCAGATCTCCAGGGTGTCCAGGCCGGTCCGCAGCACGATCCGGGCCAGCAGCCCGTCCCGTACGCGGGGGTTGAACCGCAGGGACTCCTCCGCCTGCCGCAGCGAGGCGTCCACCTCCACGATGGCGTGGTCCAGCCGCCGGGCCTCGTGCAGCCGGGCCGCCGCGTGCGCCACGGGCACATGGCCCAGGCCCGCCACGTCGTCGCCCATGGCGCGCAGTATGCGGCCCATGTCGGAGGCCATGCCGTCGATGGACGCCCCGGCGGGCTGCACCCACACCGGCGGTGCCAGCAGCAGGTTGAACAGCATGCCGACGCCCGCCCCGATCAGGGTCTCCAGGATGCGGTGCCACGCGGCCGACCCGACCTGGGTGACGCCGAGCACGAGCATGGCGCTGATCGCGACCTCGGGCACGAACTCGCTCACGCGCACCAGATGGCCCACGATCAGCGCCGCGAAGATGGTCAGCCCGAGGCTCCACCAGGTCAGGCCGACCAGCGAGCTGAACACGATGGCCACCACCACTCCGGCGATGACCGAGTTGACGCGGCGGATACCGGTGGTCAGGGTCGCGTACAGCGTCACCTGCACCACGAGCAGCGCCGTCAGCGGCGCGGTGAGCGGCGCGGGTTGCGGGGGGAGCACCATGAGGGCGACCACGTACGAGATGACGGCGGCGACCGTCGACCGCAGCGTCTGCGCGGCCACGGGCTCCCTCGTCCGCCGTACCAGTTTGAACACGGGGGCTGTCGTCACTTCCGGCATCCCGTTCCCCTGCCCTCTCGTGTCGTGCTCACAACCGGTCGCCCCCGTCCGCGTCCGGCCGGGGTTTGCGGCCCACCGGGCGTGGTACCGGCAGCCGCATGGACCACGCATCCCCCGTAGCCGTCGTCACCGGTGCCGACTCGGGCATCGGCCGCGCCACCGCCGTCCGGCTCGCCCGCGAGGGCATGGACGTCGGCATCACCTGGCACACCGACGAGGAGGGCGCCCGGCACACCGCCGAGGAGGTGCGGTCGCACGGCCGCCGCGCCGCCGTCGCCCGGATGGACCTGACCGACCTGCCCGGCGCGGCACACGCCGTCGACGACCTCGCGCGGGAGCTGGGCCGGATCGACGTGCTGGTCAACAACGCCGGCACCGGCACCGCGACCCCCTTCCTCGACATCCCCTACGAGACCGTCCGGGACGTCCTCGACGTGGACCTCGCCGGACCGTTCCTGTGCTCCCAGCACGCCGCCCGCCGCATGATCGACCAGGGCGGCGGCGGACGGATCGTCAACGTCACGTCGGTGCACGAGCACCAGCCGCGCGTCGGCGCCGCGCCGTACTGCGCGGCCAAGGGCGGCCTCGGTCTGCTGACGCAGGTGCTGGCGCTGGAGCTGGCCGAGCACGGCATCACCGTCAACGCGGTCGCGCCCGGCGAGATCGCCACGCCCATGACCGGCCAGGAGGACCGGGACGTGCGCGAGGAGCGCCGGCCCGGCATCCCGCTCGGCCGGCCGGGCGACGCCGCGGGAGGTCGCGGCCGTCATCGCCTTCCTGGCCGGCGCGGACGCCTCGTACGTGACCGGCGCGTCCTGGAGCGTCGACGGCGGGATGCTCCGCATGGGCCCGCAGGCCGGCTCGCACCTGGAGAAGGACGACTGGCGCCGCCCCTGACCCGCCACCGCCACCGCCACCGCCACGGCTCCCGGCGGCAGAGGCGGCGGCCCGCGGCGGGACCGGCACGACGGACCGGTCCCGCCGCGGGCCGCGCCCGCGTCACCGCTCGACGACGAACCGCTCGTTCGGCACGCAGTGCGTCATCGTCAGCCCGGCCACGTCCCTCGGCGGGTTCTCGCCCAGGTTGGCCAGCCGCTTGCGGTCCTCGTCGGTGAGCGTCTGGCCCGGCAGCGGCTCCAGGCCGGCCACGTCGCGGGGGCCGATGCCGATGCCGTCGCCGACGCGTACGCCCAGGTCGTTGTCGACCATGAGGAAGTGCCACACCATGCGCTCCTGGACCGGCCGGTCGCACTGCGCGAGCGCGTCGACGAGGTTGCGCACCAGGTCGTCGCGCTCCCACCGCTCCATGAGCTGGTAGCGCTGCCCGGCCTGGAGGTAGTCGTTGGTGCGGGGGATGCGCTTGCGGGTGAGGCGCCCCCTGATCTCCGGGCCCTGCTCGTCGTGGGCGGGGCGGTCGCCCTCCCTGAGCCCGCCCATGAGGGACGGCTCGTAGTTGGTCGAGGGGTCCTCGCCGACCCCGGCCCCGGCCCCGGCCCCGTCTACGTGATACGTCATCTGGCCGTCGCGCTGGTTGGTGCGCACCTGCGCGTGCTTCGCCTGGTTCACCGGCAGCTGGAGGTAGTTCGGGCCGACCCGGTGGCGCTGGGTGTCGCTGTACGAGAAGGTCCGGCCGACCAGCATCTTGTCGTCGGAGAAGTCCAGGCCGTCCACGAGCACGCCGGTGCCGAACGAGATCTGCTCGTTCTCCGCGAAGAAGTTCTCCGGCATCCGGTCGAGCACCATCCGGCCCACCGGCTTCGGCGGGAAGTCCTGCTCGGGCCAGGTCTTGGTGTCGTCCAGCGGGTCGAAGTCCAGCTCCGGGTGCTCGTCGTCCGGCATCATCTGGACGAGCAGCTCCCACTCGGGGTACTCGCCGCGCGCGATGGACTCGTACAGGTCCTTCGTGGCGTGCCCCAGCCCCTGGGCCTGGGTGTTCGCGGCGTCCTCGGCAGTCATGCTGCGCACGCCCTGCTTGGGCATCCAGTGGTACTTGACCAGCACGGTCTCGCCCTCGGCGTTCACCCACTTGTACGTGTTCACACCGAAGCCCTGCATGTGGCGGTAGTCCGAGGGGATGCCGCGCGGGCTGAACAGGTTGACGAGCATGTGCATGCTCTCCGGGGTCCTCGCCATGAAGTCGAAGATCCGCCGGGGCTGCTGCTCGAAGGTGACCGGGTCCGGCTTGAGCGCGTGGATCACGTCCGGGAACTTGATCGCGTCCCGGATGAAGAACACCGCCAGGTTGTTGCCGACCAGGTCCCAGTTGCCGTCCTCGGTGTAGAACTTCACCGCGAAGCCGCGCGGGTCGCGGGCCGACTCCGAGGAGTCCCGCCCGCCGATCACCGTGGAGAACCGCACGGCCAGGTCGGTGCGCCGGCCGCGCTCCTGGAACAGCTTCGCGCGGGTGAACCGGCCGATCGGCTCGTCGCCCCAGGCACCGTACGCCTCGAAGTACCCGTAGGCGGTGACGCCCCGCGCGTGGACGACGCGCTCGGGGACGCGCTCCCGGTCGAAGTGGCTGATCTTCTCCAGGAACTGGTAGTTCTCCAGCGTCGCGGGGCCGCGGGCGCCGACCGTGCGCTGGTTCTGGTTGTCGTAGACCGGGTGGCCCTGGCGGTTGGTGAGCACCTTCCGGCTGTCGTCCGTCACGATCTCCGGCTCCTCTCAGGCTGCGGGGCTGCGGCATGCCCGAATTGTCCGACATGTCGCAGTACCCCCGTTACCCGTTCGGAGGGTGCGCCTAACCGAACCGCCTCAGCGGACCCTGGTCCTCTCCGCCGCCCCGTCCGGCACCGCGCCGGCCGCAGGCGCGGGCCGCTCCCGCACCGGCAGCCGGTACACGGCGAACGCCTGCCCCAGCACCGGCTGCGCCACGTTGCGCACCCACACCCCGCCGCCGGTCATCCCGTGCTCGCTGCCCATGTGCGCGTGGCCGTGCACGGCCAGATCGGCGCCCGCCTCGTCCACCGCCTGCGCCAGCAGGTAGCTGCCGAGGAACGGGTAGATCTCCGGCGGCTCCCCGGCCAGGGTGTCCGGCACCGGCGCGTAGTGGGTCAGCGCGATCCGCACCGCGCAGTCGGCCTCCCGGAGCATCCGCAGCGACGCGGCCAGCCCGTCCGCGCACCGCCGCGTGTACCGGATGAACTCCTTCATCACCGGCTCGCCGAACTCGCCGCCGCTGCGCCCGGCGAATCCGCCGCCGAACCCCTTCGTCCCGGCGACGCCGACCCGCACCCCGCCGACCCGCAGCACCGTGCCGCGCCCCTCCAGGACGGTCACCCCGACCTCCTCCAGGACGGCGCTCACCTCGTCCTGGAGGTCGCTCTGGTAGTCGTGGTTGCCCAGCACGGCCACCACCGGCACCGGCAGCCCCGCCACCTCGCGGGCCACCACACGGGCCTCCTCGACCGTGCCGTGCCGGGTCAGGTCGCCGGCCAGGAGCAGCAGGTCCGCGCAGTCGCCCAGGGTGTCGAACGCCGGGCGCAGCGCGCCGGCGCTCTCCGGGGACATGTGGATGTCACCGACGGCGGCCACCCGGATCACGAGAGCTCCTCCTGGCGCGTCGGCGCGTCGGAGCCGGCCACCACCAGGTCCTCGTGGAGAGCCAGCCCGGCCAGTTCCTCGCGGGCGATGCGCAGGACCTCGCCGCGGCACGCGGCGCCGGACACCGTCCCGTAGAGCGCCACGCCGCCGCCGCGCTCCTCGATCCGCACGCCCAGCTCCGCGATGTCCTCGCTCGCCAGCCGGTCCCGCAGACGTGCGATGCGGTACTCGGCCGTGTCGGCGCCGCTCATCGCGTCGCCCCCTTCGGCTCGATCACGTTCAGGCGCTCCAGCAGGTACAGGAACGCCTCGGGCATGGGGCGGCCCGCGCTCTCCCGGCGCAGCAGGTGCCAGTCGATCCGCTCCCGGAGCACCCGGGCGATCGGCAGCACCGAGCCGAAGTCGCAGTGGTGCTCGGAGAACGCCGCGAGCTGGCTGCCCATGAGGTCCGTCGGCGCGAGGACCGGCATGTGCACCGAGTCCACCGGCAGGACCTGGGCCCGCTCCAGCAGCTCCGCGGTGACCGGGTGCCGGGCCAGCTCGAAGATCAGGTCGATCTCCTCGCCCCGGCAGGTCGCCTTGATCAGCCAGTCCTCCGGGGGCTTGCGGACCCGGATGCCGGCACTCTGCAGGGCCTCGGTGACGGCCTGCTCGTCCTCGCGCAGGACGGCGAAGTCGGTGTCGTGCTGCAGGCTGGCCGGTACGCCGTGCGCGTACGCGGCCACGCTGCCCGCCAGGGCGAACCGGTGCCCGCCGGCCTTCAGGATGCCCGCGACCTGCTTCGTGGCCTCCAGGATGGCCTGGGTGCGGTCCGGCGGCAGTGGCGGGCCGCCCGCGACCTCGCCGGGCGCGGGCGCCACGGCGAGACGGGCGGCCTCGTCGACCTGGTTCTTCACGGTGTCGGCCCCCTTCTCAGGACTGGAGGGCGACCGGGTACCCCGAGGACCACCACCCTATCCCGCCGGACCGGCGAATCACCCGGGGGAGGGGGCCGCCGGGCCCCGCCCTCCGGACCGCCCCCGCCGTCCCGGGCGGGGCCGGCCGGTCAGGGACGGGCCGCACGGACACCGGTCCCGACCCGGTCCCGACCAGCTGACCGCACCGCACCCACCGCGCCGGTCGGCGGCGCACCGCACCGCACCCACCGCGCCGGTCGGCGGCGCACTGCACCGCACCCACCGCGCCGGTCGGCGGCGCACCGCACCGCACCCACCGCGCCGGTCGGCGGCGCACTGCACCGCACCCACCGCGCCGGTCGGCGGCGCACCGCACCGCGTCCGCACCGCACCGCGTCCGGCCGGCACCGCGTCCGGTCGGCGGCGCACCGCACCGCACCGCGTCCGGTCCGGTCCCCGACGGGCGGCGTCCTCGCGCCACCGGCCGACCCGGCGGACGGCGCGCGGTGGGGCGGCGGCATGCTGGGGGCGTGTCTCCGATTCCCCAACAGCCCGCATACAGGCCCGAGATGGGCCATATGGTCGTCTGCGGCGACGACGCCCTGGCCCACCGCCTCGCGTACGAACTGCACGACGTGTACCGCGAACGGGTGACGCTGCTCGTCCCCGGCCGCCCCGCCGCCGCCCCGCGCGAACCCGGCCGCCGCGCCCGCACCGCGACCGGACTGGGCGGCAACGCCCTCGCCCTCTTCGGGCGGCTCTCCGCCGCGATGACCCGCCCGGCCGCCGGGGACGCCCGCCCCGGCCGGCCGGGGCGCGGCGACGGTCCGGGCCCCGCGGCCGGCGCCGTGCGGGGCCACCTCGCCCCCTGCGACCCCGACCCCTACGACACGCTCGGCGGCCAGACGCTCCGGCGCGCCGTCGAGGTCGTCGAGACCGCCGAGGCGGACGAGGCGGCCCTCGTCGAGGCGGGCGTCGAGCACGCCGCCGCGCTCGCCCTGGTCCACGAGGACGACGAGACCAACATCCGCACCGCCCTGCTCGCCCGCCGCCTCAACCCCCGGCTGCGGCTCGTCATCCGCATGTACAACCGCAAGCTCGGCCAGCACCTGGAGGAACTCCTCGACCAGGCCGCCGCCGTCGCCACCCCCGACATCGACCCCGAGGTCCTGGACGCCTCCACCACCGTCCTCTCCGACGCCGACACGGCCGCCCCCGCGCTCGCCGCCACCGCGATCGCCGGCACCAGCAAGGTCGTCCACGCGGACGGGCTGCTGCTGCGCGCCGTCGAGCGCACCCCGCCCCGCTCGGGCGAGGTCGCCGACCCCGGCCTGTGCACCCTCGCCCTGCTGTCGTCCACCGCCACCGACCCGGCCGGCAGCGACGGCACCGACAGCAGCGGCGAGCAGGGCCCCCGGCTGCTCCCCGACGACGGCGCGGTCGCCGCCGCCACCGGGCGCGGCACCGTCGCCCTGGAGGCCGTCACCTACGCGGGGCCGACGCTCGCCGCGCCCCGGCTCTCCACCGCCTCCGTGCCGTTCGCGTCGCTCTTCTCCCCGCGGCTGCGCTGGTCGCTCGCCGGGCTCGCCGCGGCCGTCGCCGCCATCGCCCTGGCCTCCTGGCTCACCACCGACGACCACCCCCTGCACGCCGCGTACCTCACGCTGCTCGACATCTTCGCCATCGGCGACCCGGCCGTGGACGAGCCCGCCGAGCGGCAGGTCCTCCAGCTCCTCTCCGGCTTCGTCGGGCTGCTCCTGCTGCCCATCCTCGTCGCCGCCCTCCTGGAGGCCCTGGGCACCTTCCGCACCGCCACCTCCCTGCGCCGCCCGCCCCGCGGGCTGTCCGGCCACGTCGTCCTGCTCGGCCTCGGCAAGGTCGGCACCCGTGTCCTGACCCGGCTGAGGGAGCTGGGCATCCCGGTCGTCTGCGTCGAGTCCGACCCGGAGGCGCGGGGCCTCGCGACCGCCCGCCGCCTGCGCGTGCCCGTCGTCCTCGGCGACGTGACCGAGGAGGGAGTCCTGGAGACCGCCCGCATCCACCGGGCGCGCTCCCTGCTCGCCCTGACGAGCCTCGACATCACCAACCTGGAAGCCGTCCTGTACGCCCGGTCCGTCCGCCCCGACCTGCGCGTGGTGCTGCGGCTGTACGACGACGACATCGCGACCGCCGTGTACCGCACCCTGCGCGCCGCCCATCCCGGCGCGCTCACCCGCAGCCGCAGCGTCTCCCACCTGGCGGCCCCCGCCTTCGCCGGGGCCATGATGGGCCGGCAGATCCTGGGGGCGATCCCCGTGGAGCGGCGCGTCCTGCTGTTCGCCGCGGTCGTCGTCGCCGGCCACCCCGAGCTGGAGGGGCGCACCGTCGCCGAGGCGTTCCGGCCCGGCGCCTGGCGGGTGATCGCCCTGGACCCGAGCGACCCCGCCGACCGGCGCCCCGACCTGGCCGCCGTCCACCGCGGCGACGCCGAGGACGGGCGCCCCGGCCTCGTGTGGGACCTGCATCCCGGCTACGTCCTGCGCGCCGAGGACCGCGTCGTGCTCGCCGCCACCCGGCGCGGGCTCGCCCAGCTCCTCGGCCGCGGCGCGGCGGCCACCCCCTGACGCACGGCCGGGCGCCGGGTCACTAGGGTGGCCCAGGCCCGGCCTGGCCGCTGCAGCGGTGGCCGGCGGCGAGTGGCGAGGTGTGGAGGAACGGCTGTGCTGATGATGGGCAAGATCCTGCGGTTCGACGAGGTGCGGGGCTACGGCTTCATCGTGCCCCGCGAGGGCGGCGAGGACGTCTTCATGCACGCGAACGACCTGGTGGACGAGAAGTACCTCTACCAGGCCGGGCGCGAGGTGGAGTTCTACCTGGAGATGGGCGACAAGGGGCCCAAGGCGTCGGAGATCCGCCTCGTGGACCGCGCGCCCCGGCGCGCGCCCGCCCCGCGCGCGGACGGCGGGGAGGAGGCGGACGAACTCGACGACGACACCCTGGACGTCCTGACGACCGCGGAGTTCCGGGCCGAGCTGACCGAGGCGCTCATCGAGGCCGACGGCACCCTGACCGCCGCCCAGCTCAAGCGGGTCCGCACCCGCGTCCTGGAGCTCGCACGGGACCACGGCTGGGTCGAGGCGTAGGCGCGCGCGGGCCGGGCGTCCGCGTCGCGGCGGGCGGGGCGCCACCCGTCCGCTTCCGGTCGGTTCGTGCGGGTTGCGGGTGCCGCGTTTCGTGGAACACATGCCCGCAGGCGCACGTACCGACGAGAGGATGCGGCCATGCGCGCAGGACGCGAGGGCGGGTCCGCGGCCCGGTGGAGGACGGTGGCCGCGGCCGCCACGCTGGCGGCGGTGCTCACGGCGGCATCCGCGGCCCCGGGGCCCGCCGGTGCCCCGGACGGATCGGCCCCGGACCGGTCGGCCCCGGATCGCCCGGCTCCGCAGGGGGCGGCCCCGGATCGCCCGGCTCCGGACCGGACGGCTCCCGACCGCGCGGTCACCGGTGCCCCGTACGGCGGCACGGACTTCGCCGGGGAGGTCGTCCGGACCGAGACGGGCCCGGTGCGCGGCGTCAGGTCCGGGGAGCACACGCTCTTCCTCGGCATCCCCTACGCGGCCCCGCCGAAGGGCGCGTACCGCTGGACGCCGCCCCGGCCGGCCGCCCGCTGGTCCGGGGTGCGGGACGCGACGAAGCCCGGACCGCTGTGCCCGCAGGTCCCGTCCTCGTACGCCCCGATCGCCAGCGAGGAGGAGGACTGCCTCGTCCTCAACGTGACCACGCCGCCCGGATCGGCCCGCCGTCCGGCGCCCGTCCTGGTGTGGATCCACGGCGACGGGGCCGTGGGCGGGGGCGCCTTCTTCGACGGGCGCCGCCTCGCCGCCCAGGGCCTCGTCGTGGTGACCGTCAACTACCGCATGGGCGTCTTCGGCGGGCTCGCCCTGCCCGGGCTGGAGGGCTCCGGCACCTTCGGCCTGCAGGACCAGCAGGCGGCGCTGGCCTGGGTCCGGCGCAACGCCGCCGCGTTCGGCGGCGACCCGGGGAACGTCACCGTCGCGGGCGTCTCCTTCGGCGCCGCCGCCATCGCCGGGCACCTCACGTCGCCCGGCGCGCGGAACCTCTTCGACCGCGCCGTGATGGCGAGCGGCGAGGGCATGCTGGACATGCCCGCCGGCGCGATGGGCCCCGGCGTGCCGGGATACCCGTGGTACGTCTGGCGCACCGACCGCGAGATGCGGGGCATCACCACCGAGATGACGGCCCCCCTCGGCTGCGCCCACCGGGACCCCGCCCGCACCCTGGGCTGCCTGCGCGCCCTCCCCGTGAAGCGGATCCTTGAGGTGCCGCACATCATGAACGCCTTCCAGGCGTTCGGCTACGGCACCCCCGCGCTGCCCGAGCTCCCGGCCGGGGCCCTGCGCGAGGGACGCTTCCACCGGGTGCCCGTGCTGTCCGGCGCGACCCGCGACGAGCACCGCACCTTCGTCGGCATGCTGTACGACGCCGTGGGCAAGCCCATGACGGAGGACGGCTACCGGGAGGCGCTGCGCACCGCGTTCGGCCGGAACGCCGAGCGCGTCCGGGCCGCCTACCCCTCGGACGCCTTCCCCTCGCCGGGCCTCGCCTGGGCGACCGTCGTCACCGACCGCATGTGGGCGCGCGGCACCGAGGCGCAGAACCGGGCACTGGGCCGGCACGTCCCCACGTACGCCTACGAGTTCGCCGACCGCGACGCCCCGATGTTCCTGCCGCTGCCGGGCGGGTTCGACTTCGGCGCCTACCACGCGGGCGACCTGTCCTACCTGTTCGAGGACGAGAAGGCGGAGCCGCTGTTCACCCCGGCGCAGCGGGAGCTGGCGGCCACGATGACCGCCTACTGGGCGGCCTTCGCCCGGTCGGGCGACCCGAACGCGCCGGGCCTGCCGCGGTGGACCCCGTACCGCCCGGGCGACCGGCCGCCGTACACGCAGTCGCTGGCGCCCGACCGGATCGGCCCGGTCGACTACCACCGCGAGCACCGCCTCGGCTTCTGGTCGCGCCTGCCCTGACACCCCGCCGCCTCCCTCCGCCGTCCCCGGTCCGCGGTCCGGCGCCGCCCACCCGGCGCCCTCCTACGGCGCCCCCGGCGCCGGGTCCTCGCGCAGCCCGGCGGCCAGCCGCAGCAGCCGGGCCTCGTTCCCGGACAGGCCGGCGCGGCGCAGCGCCTCGTCGGCCTCCGCCATGGGCGATGCCAGGTGCACCGCGGCCAGCGGCGCGAGGCCCGGATCGGCGAGCACGGCGCGGGCGGTCTCGACGAGCCGGAGGTAGGCCTGCGCCGCCGCGCGCTCGGGCACCGTGGGAATGGTGGTCATCTCTCGCTCCCTCTCGACGTCGGTCTGCCGCCAACTCTCCCGCACGCCACTGACACTCACGGCTCGTCACGCCCGCGCACGTGCGCGGCCAGCCGCTCCACGAACACCCGCTGCCCCTTGACCAGCAGCCGGGCGGCCTCCTCCGGGGCGTACCAGGCGGCCCGGTCCACCTCGGGGAAGTTCCGCACGGCACCCGAACCGCGCGGCCACTCCATCGTGAACGTCCCCGGCCGCACCAGCGCGGGGTCCAGGTCGCCCTCCACCGCCCACACGGTCACCACCTTGCCGCCCGCCTGGCGCGCCTCCCCGAGCGGCACCGGCTCGCCGTCCGGCACGGGGAGCCCCAGCTCCTCGGCGAACTCCCGCCGCGCGGCCGCCCACGCGGTCTCGTCCCCGGCGTACTCGCCCTTGGGCACCGTCCACGCCCCCTCGTCCCGGGCCGCCCAGTAGGGGCCGCCCATGTGCGCGAGGAGCACCTCCAGGAAGCCGCCGGACGTGCGGAACAGCAGCAGGCCGGCGCTGCGCTTGACCACCATGCGCGCCAGTCTGCCCGCCGCCACCGCCCGCACCGCGTTACCGTCGAGCGGTATGGGACAGGACCACCCCGACAGCCCCGACAGCCCCGACAGCCCCGGCAGCCCCGGCAGCCGCCGCCTCGCCGGCGCGCCTGGGCCCGGCGCCCGCGGAGAGGACGCCCCCGGTCCCGGCGACCGGGACTTCCCGGCCCGGACGGCGCCCGCCGCGCCGTCCCTCGACCGGCTGGACGCCGCCGTCGCGGACTGCCGGGCCTGCCCGCGCCTGGTCGAGTGGCGGGAGCGGGTCGGCCGCGAGGGCCGCAGGGCGTACGCGGGCTGGGACTACTGGGCGCGCCCCGTACCCGGCTTCGGGCCGCCGGACGCGGCCCTGCTGGTGGTGGGCCTCGCCCCGGCGGCGCACGGCGGCAACCGCACCGGCCGGATGTTCACCGGCGACCGCTCCGGCGACGTGCTGTACGCGGCGCTGCACCGCCTGGGCCTCGCGGGCCAGGCCGAGGCCGTCTCCGGCGACGACGGGATGCGGCTGCGCGGGGTGCGGGTCACCGCCCCCGTCCACTGCGCGCCGCCCGCCAACCGGCCGACCCCGGGCGAGCGCGACACCTGCCGCCCCTGGCTGGTGCGGGAGATCGGCCTGCTGCGGCCCACCCTGCGCGCCCTGGTGGTCCTGGGCGCCTTCGGCTGGCAGGCCGTCCTCCCCGCCCTCGCCGCGTCCGGGTACCGGCTGCCGCGCCCCAGGCCCCGCTTCGCGCACGGCGCGCGGGTGCTCCTGCCCGCCGAGGGGGACGGGCACGGCCTGGAGCTGTTCGGCTGCTACCACGTCAGCCAGCGCAACACCTTCACCGGCCGGCTGACCCCCGGCATGCTCGGCGACGTCCTGCGCGCCGCCGCACGAGCCGCCGGGCTCCCGGCGGCTACGCCGTGAACTCGTAGGTGAGCGGCGCCGACCGCGGGACGAAGCGGATGTCCGTCACCTCCAGCACGTGCCCGTGCTGGTCGTACACCTCCCGGTGCACCGTCAGATAGGCGGCGGCGGACGGCAGTCCCACGCCGATGGACTCGCGGCGCGTCAGCCGCAGCCCCGCCCGGTGCATCCAGCGGTACGCGGGCCGCAGGTCGGCGCGGCGCCCCGGCCGGGTCTCCAGCCGCCGGTAGCGGCCCAGTTCGGGCACCTCGGCCAGGGCGTGGCGGGAGAACCGGGAGACGGCGCCGTGCTCCAGCGTCCCGTCCGGGCCGAGCACCCGGTGCCGGTGGACGAGCGTCGGCTCGCCCGGCAGCAGTCCCAGCAGGTCCGCCGCCCCGCCGGAGGGGGGCTCCCAGGCGAGGGCCGCCTCCACCACCCGGTCCGGACCCGCCACGCCCAGCGGGAAGTCCAGCAGCCCGGCCCCCAGGACCGGTGCGGGCCGGCCGGCCGCCGGGTCGGGCGGCGCCGCGAAGGTCCCGCGCCGCTCCGTGACCACCAGCCCCTCGTCGCGCAGCAGCCGCAGCGCGCTGCGCACCGTCTGCCGGTTGACCCCGAAGCGGTGCACCAGGGAGCGCTCGGAGGGGAGCCGGGAGCCGGGCGCGATCCCCCCGCCCGTGAGGTCGGCGCGGAGCGCGGCCGCGACCCGGAGGTAGAGCGGGGGCGCCGCGGAGGCGGCGGGGGGTGCCGTGGTGGCGTGGGGGAGCGCCGTGGTGGCGTGGGGCTCAGTCATGTTCCAACCCTCGATTTCGCCCAGCGTAGCCGTGTGAGCCGTGTCGGTGAGCTCATGCCTATCATTGGTCTAAACCTGTTGGGAAGTCGGGCCCTCCGCATTTCGACCACTCCCGGCGAACTCTGGCCGAAAGGGATTCGCCGCCGGGGGCACGGGTACCCGGCCCGGCGCACGCACCGAGGAGCCCGGCGCACGTGCCGGGGAGGGGAGCAGGGCGCATGAAGGCCGTCACCTGGCACGGTAAGCGCGACGTCCGCGTGGAGGACGTACCGGACCCCCGTATCGAGAAGCCCACCGACGCGGTCATCCGCGTGACCTCCACCGGCCTGTGCGGGTCCGACCTCCATCTCTACGAGGTCTTCGGCCCGTTCATGAACCCCGGTGACATCCTGGGCCACGAACCCATCGGCGTGGTCGAGGAGGTGGGCGCCGAGGTGCCGGACCTCCGGCCGGGCGACCGCGTCGTCGTCCCCTTCCAGATCGCCTGCGGGCACTGCTGGATGTGCGAGCGGGGCCTGTACACCCAGTGCGAGACCACCCAGGTCACGGAGGAGGGCATGGGCGCCGCCCTGTTCGGTTACTCGCGGCTGTACGGCTCCGTCCCCGGCGCCCAGGCCGAGTACCTGCGCGTGCCGCAGGCGCAGTTCGGGCCGATCAAGGTGCCCCAGGGGCCGGACGACGACCGCTTCCTCTACCTCTCCGACGTGCTGCCCACCGCCTGGCAGGCCGTCCGGTACGCCGACGTGCCGCGCGGCGGCAGCCTGGTCGTCCTGGGCCTCGGCCCGATCGGCGAGATGGGCTGCCGCGTCGCCCGCCACCTGGGCGTGGAGCGGGTCATCGGCGTCGACCTGGTGCCCGAGCGGCTCGGGCGCGCCCGGTCGCGGGGCGTGGAGGTCTTCGACCTGTCCGCCTTCGACACGCGGGACGACCTGGTCGCCGCCGTACGGGACGCCACCGGCGGGCGCGGCCCGGACGCCGTCGTCGACGCCGTAGGCACCGAGGCGCACGGCAGCCCCGCCGCCAAGGCCCAGCAGCAGCTCGCGGGGCTCCTGCCGCGCGCCTGGGCGGCCCGCCTGCACCAGACGGCCGGCGCCGACCGGCTCGCCGCCCTGTACCTCGCCATCGACCTCGTACGGCGCGGCGGCACCATCTCCCTCAGCGGCGTCTACGGCGGCGCGGCCGACCCGCTGCCGCTGCTCACCCTCTTCGACAAGCAGGTCCAGCTCCGCATGGGCCAGGCCAACGTCCGCCGCTGGAGCGACGAGATCCTGCCGCTCCTGACGGACGAGGACCCGCTCGGCGTCGACTCCTTCGCCACGCACCACGTGCCGCTGGCCGACGCACCGCACGCCTACCGCATGTTCCAGCGCAAGGAGGACGGCGTGCAGAAGGTCGTCATGCGCCCCTGAGCCTGTGCCCCTGAGCCAGCCGCCGCCCGCCCGGCCACCACTGGTGTGTGCCTGCCGTGGCGCGGTGGCGCGGCGGCGCCACGTGACCGCCGCCGCGCTACTCGACCGGGGTGATGTCCGGCAGGCGCCACGTCCGGTCGAACCACGGTCGGAGGGGCCCGTAGAGGCGGAACATCGTGAACCAGCCCTTGCCGGGCAGGGTCTGGATCCAGTTGCGGCCGTCGTCGCCGGGGGGCCGCTCGGGCCCGAAGCGGATGTCGACGGAGCCGTCCCCGTTCACGGCGATCCCCTGGTCCTGGCTGGTCACCGACGGCCACTCCTGGCCGGTCCGGAGCATGGAACGGGTCTGGGTGTCGTAGAGGATCACCGACCAGAACCGGTCGGCCGGAACCGCCGGCGGGACGTGGAGCCGGTAGGCCCTGCCGCCGTCGAACGGCGAGCCGGCGGCGTCGACGAAGGCGAAGGCGTACTGCGAGCCGGCGCCGACCACCTCCCGGTCCCACGCCGGGCTGATGGAACCTCCCCAGAAGTAGAGCTGGGCGGCGGAGTCGAGCAGCGCCGCCCCGCGGTCCCGCAGCAGGTAGCCGCCGAGGAAGCCCTTGCGCCAGGCGCTGCCGGGGTAGTAGTAGGCCTCGGACTGGCGGAACCGGTAGGTCAGGGCGCGGGCGGTGGCGTCGCCCACCGCCGCCGCCTCGGCCAGGAGGGTCCGCGTCCGGTCGTCCGGATCGAAGGCTTCGCCGGCCCGGATGCCGAGGCCGGCGAACAGGCCCAGGGTGATCGGGTCGGCCGACTCGGCGGGTTCCGACCGCACGACCTCGGCGAGCAGCTCCCAGAACCGGTGGTCGGCGGGCGGGACGGCGACGGCCGGTTCGGGCGAGACGTTCACGAACCGTGTCGGCGGCGGGTCGCCGGCCCGGGCGAGGGGGTACATGCGGGCGTTCGCCTTGATCACCTCCACCGCGGGGTGCGGATCGCCGTGCTCGTCGCGAAAGCCCCGATAGCCCAGGAAGTTGCCGTAGGTGCGCGAGCGCACCACCACGTGCCCGGCGGGAAGGTCACCGTCGTATCCGGGCGGCACGACCAGGTACCTGCCGCCCTCGCCCCGGTCGGCCCCGGTCAGGCCGAGGTCCGCGACCCACCGGCACCAGTGGTCGTCGATCCCGCCGTACACGCCGGGCGGGACCTCCACGACCAGGGGCCCGTCGCGCAGGTCGAGCCACGCGTAGCAGTAGGAGGTGCTCGTGTTGTAGACGAGCCCGACGAAGCGCGGGTGGACCAGGTCCTACCAGATCGCCATCGTGGAGTTCGCCGGGCCCCAGCGCGACAGCGCCGTGCGCATCACCGCCATGTCCACCGGGGCCAGGCCCAGCAGATAGGCCTGGACCGCGCGTTGGAAGTCCAGGTTGTCGAACAGCGTCCGGACCGTCGCGTCGTCCGGGAACCCGTCGGAGAACCTCAGCGTCCCCAGCCGGGTGCGCACCTCGTCGGGGCACGCGATGCCGGGCGGGGCGGGGGGCGTGGGCGCGTACGTCGTCATGGTGGTTCACCTCTTCGACCATGCCGCCGACTCTCACCACACCAGTCTCCGGGGGCCCGTCCGCCCCCGCATCCGCAGCGTCCCCGCCGCCGGCCGCGCCCCGCGCCGCCCCCGCGGGAGGCGCGGACGGCGAGCCGGAGCGGACCGGCGGCCTCCTGCTCCCGGTGATCGCGCGCCCGTCACACCCCGGAGGGCGGCGGTCGCCGCGCGTGGCCGTCCGGGCCCGTCACCCCCCGGCCGCGTCCCGCCACAGCGGCGGTGAGTCCAGTACGGCGGGCTCGGGGCGCAGCAGCACGGCGCGCGCCACCCGCGGCGCGAGGAGCGCCGACAGCGGCCTCGTCAGCGACAGCACCGGCCGGAACACCGCCGAGACCTCCGGGTCGACCGCGACCCGCCGCTGCACGCGGGCCATGTACCAGCCCAGCGGCCGGTCCAGCGGCCCGGGGCGGGCCGCGCTGCCCACCGCGCCCGGCATCTTCTTGTCGGCGCCGGCCGAGATGTCCCACGCCTGCCGCGAGGCCCGCAGCAGCGCGCGCTGCACCCGTGCCGTCGTCGGCGGGCGGCGCCGGTCGGCGAGGGCCTCGCGCAGGGCCACCGCGCCGAGCGCGGCGACCGCCATGCCCTGCCCGTAGATGGGGTTGAAGGTGCACAGCGCGTCGCCCGTGGCGAGGAAGCCCGCGGGACGGCGCCCCGGAAGGTCGTAGCGGCGCCGGACGTTCGCCGTGTCGCGGAAGCCGTACACGGGGGACACCGGCTCCGCCTTGGCCATCCAGTCGCGCAGCACCGGGTGCGGCAGCCGCGCGGCGAACTCCTCGAACGCCTCCTCCTCGGCGGGCGGTTCCTGGCCGCGCAGCCCCGAGAGGGTCACCAGGAAGCGGCCGTCCTCCGTCGGCAGCGCCACACCGCTGTACGGCCGGCCGGGGTCGGGCACGACGAAGTAGCCGGCCGCGTCGGTGTCGTCGGCGTGCAGGTCGTGCCGGTAGACGCGGGTGGCGTACGCGAGGCCCGTGTCGATGACGTCCTCGCGGGGCGGCTGCGCCCCCAGCTCCGCCAGCCACAGCGGCGCCCGCGAGCCCCGGCCGGAGGCGTCCACCACCAGGTCGGCGGGGATCAGGCGGGGCTCGGCGGCCCGGCCCGCGCCCCGCTCCCGTACGAGGACGCCCCGCACGCGCCGGGCGTCCCCCGCCAGGCCCACCGCCTCCGTCGCCTGGACGGCCGTGACGCGCGGATCGGCCAGCACACGGCGGCGCACCGCCCGCTCGAGCAGCGGCCGGGACGGGGTGAGGATGTGCACCACCGCGTCCATGCGCCGCTGCCAGCTCCCCGCCTGCCACTGCACGACGGCCTCCGGCATCCCCAGCCGGGGGGCTCCCTCGGCCAGCAGCTCGTCGGCCACGCCGGGGAGCAGCAGCTCCAGGGCCTGCCGGCCGCCCTCCAGCAGCACGTGCAGGTGGCGGCCCTGCGGCACCCCCGCGCGCTGCTCCACCTCCTCGGGGTACCGGTCCCGCTCGACCACGGTGACCCGTTCGGCGTGCTCGGCCAGCACCCGCGCCGCGAGGAGCCCCGCGAGGCTGCCGCCGATCACCACCGCGTGCCGTGTACCGCTCCCCGGATCGCTGCCCGACTCGCCGGTCATGTGGGCCCCTTCACATCGACGTCTGAGGGGGACCAGTATCCCCGCCGGGCCCGCCGCCCGTGGTCGGTACGGTCATCCGGCGCCCGTCCGGTCGTCCAGCCCCGCCAGGGCCTCCGTCAGCCACGCCACCCAGAACCGCTCCAGCTCGATCCCCCCGCGCAGCACCAGATGCCGCAGCCGGTCGGCCTCCGAGTCCCGCTCGGGCGGGAACTGCCGCCGCTCCATCCCCAGATAGTCGTCCAACTGCTCCCGGTGCAGCCGGAGATGGCGGTTCAGCTCGTCCGCCATCCCCTCCGTGCCCACCACCGCCGCAGCGCGCAGCCGCAGCAGCAGCGCGCTGCGGATCGGCTTCGGGTCCTCGGCGCGCCGCGTCCACTCGGCCAGTTCGTCCCGGCCGGCGGGCAGCACCTCGTACTCCTTGCGCTGCCCGCGCACGGGGACCGCCGGGGCGGGCAGGGCCCGGATGAGCCCCGCCTGCTCCAGCTTCCCCAGCTCGCGGTAGATCTGCTGGTGGGTCGCCGACCAGAAGTAGCCGATCGACCGGTCGAACCGCCGGGTCAGTTCGAGCCCCGAGGACGGCTTCTCCAGCAGGGCGGTGAGGATGGCGTGCGGCAGTGACATGCCCGCATCCTAGGGACCGCCGAAGGCGCCCGTGCGCCCTACAGGGTCGCCGCCAGGCGGGTGCCCTGGTCGATGGCGCGCTTGGCGTCCAGCTCCGCCGCCACGTCGGCGCCGCCGATCAGATGGGCGCGGACGCCCGCCGCCGTCAGCTCGTCGTACAGGTCGCGGCGCGGCTCCTGGCCGGTGCAGAGCACCACCGTGTCGACGGGCAGCGTGCGCGCCTCGCCGTCGACGGTGATGTGCAGCCCCTCGTCGTCGATGCGCTCGTACGCCGCCCCGGCCACCATCGTCACGCCCCGGTGCTTCAGCTCCGTGCGGTGGATCCACCCGGTGGTCTTGCCGAGCCCGGCGCCCACCTTGGTCGTCTTGCGCTGGAGCAGCGTCACCCGGCGCGGCGGACGCGGCCGCTCCGGGGCGCGCAGCCCGCCCCGCCCGGCGTAGGAGGTGTCGACGCCCCACTGGCGGAAGTACGTCTCGGGGTCGAGGCTCGCGCCCTCGCCGCCGTCCGTGAGGTACTCGGCGACGTCGAAGCCGATGCCGCCCGCGCCGAGGATCGCCACCCGCTCGCCGACGGGGGCGCCGCCGCGCAGCACGTCCAGGTACCCGACGACGCTCGGGTGGTCCACCCCGTCGATGGCCGGGGTGCGCGGGGTGACGCCGGTCGCGACGACCACCTCGTCGTAGCCGCCGAGCGCCTCCGCCGTGACGTACGCGCCGAGCCGCACGTCCACGCCGCGCAGCCGCAGCTGCGTGCGGAAGTAGCGGATCGTCTCGCCGAACTCCTCCTTGCCGGGCACCCGCCTGGCCACGTTGAGCTGGCCGCCGATCTCGTCGGCCGCGTCGAACAGCGTGACCTCGTGGCCGCGTTCGGCCGCCGACACCGCGCAGGCGAGCCCCGCCGGCCCGGCGCCCACGACGGCGACGCGCTTGCGCAGCCGGGTGGGGGAGAGGACCAGCTCCGTCTCGTGGCAGGCGCGCGGGTTGACCAGGCAGGAGGTGAGCCTGCCGCTGAAGGTGTGGTCCAGGCACGCCTGGTTGCAGCCGATGCAGGTGTTGATGGTCTCGGGGCGGCCCTCGCGGGCCTTCGCGACGAAGTCCGGGTCGGCGAGGAAGGGCCGGGCCAGGGACACCATGTCGGCGCGGCCGTCGGCGAGGACCTCCTCGGCGACCTCGGGGGTGTTGATGCGGTTGCTCGTGACCAGCGGCACCGAGACGGCGCCCATCAGCCGCTTGGTCACCCAGGTGTAGGCGGCGCGGGGCACCGAGGTGGCGATGGTCGGGATGCGGGCCTCGTGCCAGCCGATGCCGGTGTTGATGATGGTCGCCCCGGCGGCCTCGATCTCCTTCGCCAGCGCCACGACCTCCTCGAGCGTCGAGCCGCCCGGCACCAGGTCCAGCATGGACAGCCGGTAGACGAGGATGAAGTCCTCGCCGACCCGCTCGCGGGTGCGGCGGACGATCTCCAGCGGGAAGCGCGTCCGGTTCTCGTACGAGCCGCCCCAGCGGTCGTCGCGGTGGTTGGTCGCGGAGGCGATGAACTCGTTGATCAGGTAGCCCTCGGAGCCCATGATCTCGACGCCGTCGTACCCGGCGGACTTCGCCAGCTCCGCCGTCCGCACGTAGTCCTCGACCGTGCGCTCGACCTCGGCGTCCGTGAGGGCGTGCGGCACGAAGGGGCTGATCGGCGCCTGGAGCGCGCTCGGCGCCACCAGTTGCGGGTGGTAGGCGTAGCGCCCGAAGTGGAGGATCTGCAGGGCGATGCGCCCGCCCGCCGCGTGGACGGCGTCCGTCACGACCCGGTGGCGCTCCGCCTCCTCGGGGGTCGTGAGCTTGGCGCCGCCCTCGTAGGGCCGCCCGGCGTCGTTGGGGGCGATGCCGCCCGTCACGATCAGGGCGGCGCCGCCGCGCGCGCGGGCCGCGTAGAAGGCGGCCATCCGCTCGAAGCCGTTCTCCGCCTCCTCCAGGCCGACGTGCATGGAGCCCATGAGCACCCGGTTGGGCAGGGTGGTGAAGCCCAGGTCGAGCGGGCTCAGCAGATGCGGGTACGGGGACGGGCTCGGGGTCGGGGTCATGAGGGGCGCCTCCTCGCGCGCGGTGTCATCGCCCCTGTTGTAGACGACCGCGGGCCCCTTGTGCAACAAGTTGCATAACGGTGGGGGCGTGAGCTGCGGCACCTCCCCCCGGGCCGGGCGCCCCGAGGGCCCACCCGCCGCGCGACCCTCCCCCCGGGCGCCGCCTCCCCCCCCCCCGGGCGCCGCCTCCCGCTGGGCGCCGCCTCCCGCCGGGTGCCGCCTCCCGGTGTGCCGTCGGCTCCGCTTCCCCCTCGCTCGCAGGGGCGTGGCCCGGACGCGCCGAAAGGCCGTCACGGGATGATCTCGGGGACCGGAGGACCCGCTGCGGGGGTGTCGCTCGTGGGGGGGGCTCGTACGCGCGGCACGCTTGGCGCGTCGGGTGTCAGGGGCGGCGGGCGGTCCAGACGGTGCGCTCGGTCCGCACGGCGAGGTCGTCGCGGCGGGTGATGCTGTGCGGGCCGCTCTCGTCGAGGAGGGCCTCGAGGGCGGCGAGGTCTGCGGCGTCCAGCGCGGGGGCGGCGGCGCCGCGGATGCGCTCAAGGCTCCGCAGGGCATAGCGGCCGACCGCGTCGCCGGCGGTGCCGTCGACGGTGACGGTGACGGTGCGCTCGTCCTCGACGTCGAAGCCGGCGGCGGTCAGCATCGGCCCCCAGTCGGCGCCGCGGTGCGGGACGTGTTCGGCGTGGAAGCGGTCGGTCGCGGCGTGGGCCCGCTCCTCGAGTCCGGGCCGGTCCGCCGGGGCGTGGGAGGGCAGGAAGCGGGGAAAGCCGGCGAGCTCGACGAGGGCGAACACCCCGCCGGGCGGCAGGAGTTCGCGGACGGCGCGCAGGGCGTGGCCGGGCCGGGCCAGGTGGTGCATCGAGGCCGAGGCCCACACCAGCTCCGGCCGCCCGAGGTCGGGCCAGGCGTCCGCGTCGAGGTCGGCCTGGACGGTGTGCACCCGGCCGTCGAGGCCGCGGGCGCGCGCCTTCTCCCGCAGCAGCGCGAGGTGGCCGGCGGAGGAGTCGACGGCGGTGACGTGCGCGTCGGGGAAGCGGTCGAGGAGGGCGAAGGTGCCCGCCCCGGTTCCGGAGCCCAGGTCCACGATCCGGCGCGGTGGTGCGGTGAGCGGCAGCCGGGCGGTGATGTCCGCGAGGTGCGTCGCGAGGACCTCCGCGTCCAGGTCGAGGAGCTCCGCCTGCCCGGCGTCGTCATGGCTCCCGCCGTGGCGGCCGTGCGGTCCGTCGTGGCGGCCGTGCGGTCCGTCGTGGTGGGCGTGCGGTCCGTCGTGGTGGGCGGCGTGCCCGTGCTCTGAGGTCATGCGTCCCACCGTACGACCGCCATGCGTCACGGGCACGGCCTCTTGCGTAACGCGCATGAAGAGAGTGGGCTGGACTGCCCGAGGCGCAAGAACCACCGGCGGTCTCCTTCCCCCACCCCGTCCCCCGGGAGGGCTGCCGCCTACCGGCCGGGCCCCTCGGCGCTGTCGCGGTCGGCGCTCTCGCCGGTGATGTCGCGGTGCCCCCGGCGGGCGTCGCGGTCGAAGATCCCCATGATCTCGCACGGCCCGCCCTCGGCCCCGATGGCGTGCGGCATCATGGTGGGGAACTCGGCGGCCTGGTTGGTCTCGATGCGGAAGCGGCGGTGGCCGAGCATCAGGAGGGCGGTTCCGGAGAGCACGACCAGCCACTCGCGGCCCGGGTGGGCGCGCATGCGGGCGGGGTTGTCCGGCGGCGGTTCGGTCATCCGCTGCCGCATGACGCTCATGCCGGGGTCGCCCTTGATCGGCCAGCGCATCAGGCCGTGGGCGGCGTCGATCATGGGGCTGATGACGACGTCGTCGGCAGCGCTCTCCACGAGCTGGTCGAGCGTGGTGTCCAGCGCGCGGGCGAGGGTGACGAGCTGGTCCAGGGCGAGACGGCGCTGACCGTTCTCGATCCGGCTCAGCGAGGACTGGCTGAGGTTGGCCCGGGTGGCCAGCTCCTCCAGCGACCAGCCCTGCGCGACGCGCAGGGCGCGGATGCGTTTGCGTACGAGGCTGTCCAGTGCGCCATCTTCTTGCGTCATAGGCAAGAGTGTATGCCCGTACTGCAATGTCGGCCTAGTGTCGGAGCCCTGACGCCCCCATCCGGGGGCACGGACGAAAGGGGCGCGACATCTTCCCGCAGACTTCTCACTACAGCAGCGATGCCTGGCCCGGCGGCACGGTGGACGTCGTGGTGGTCGGCGGCGGTGCCGCCGGCCTGAACGGCGCGCTCGTGCTCGCACGTTCCCGGCGCTCCGTCCTCGTCGTCGACAGCGGCGCCCCGCGCAACGCCCCGGCCGAGGCAGTGCACGGCTTCATCGTCCTGGACGGCACCGCGCCGTCGGAGATCCTCGCGCGCGGCCGGGAGCAGGTCCGCCACTACGGCGGGCGGGTCGTCTTCGGCGAGCTCGCCTCGGCCGAGCCCGCGGAACCGGTCGCCGGCGATCCGCGGTTCGCCCTCACGCTCGCCGACGGCCGCGGTGTGAGCGCGCGCCGGGTGCTGGTGGCGACCGGACTGCGGGACGTGCTGCCCGAGGTGCCGGGCCTTGCCGGGCACTGGGGGCGCGGCGTGGTGCACTGCCCGTACTGCCACGGCTGGGAGGTGCGCGACGAGCCGATCGGGATCCTCGCCACCGGCCCCGGCTCCCTCCACCACGCGCTGCTGTTCCGGCAGCTCACCGACGACCTCGTCTACTTCTCCCACGGCACGCGGGTGGACCGGGACACCCGCGCCCGCCTCGCCGCCCGCGGCATCCGCGTCATCGACACCGCGGTGACCGGGATCGTGGCCGACGCCGGCGCGCCGACCGGTGTGCGGCTGGCCGACGGCACGGTCGTCGCCCGGCGGGTGATCGCCGTCGCCACGCGCACGCTGGCCCGCACCGAGGGCCTCGACGGGCTGAAGCTGCCGATGGAGGACCTGCCCGACGGCACGGGGCGCCGGTTCGCCTCCGCCCTGGCCGGCAGCACCGGCGTCCCCGGGGTGTGGGTGGCCGGCAACGCCACCGAACCGACCGCGCAGGTCGGCGCCGCCGCCGCGGCCGGCGCCCTGGCCGGTGCCCACATCAACGCCGACCTCGCCGCCGCCGACACCGACGCGGCCCTCGCCGCCGCCCCGGCCGGGGAAGCCCCCGCCTGACCCCTCCCGCGCGGTCGCCGCGTCACCGCTTCCCGCGGTGACGCCGGCCGACGTCCCGCTGCCCCCCTCTCCCGCGACCGGACCTGCTCCGGCGCCGGTCCCGCATGCCCTTCCCGGAAGGAAGACATGAGCGTCAACCAGCCTCCCCAGGCGGCGCCCCAGCCCACGAGCGACGGGGCCGCACCGGACGCGCGCCGGCTCCGCGCGATCCTGGTCACCGTCTCGATCGCCCTGATGGCCGTCATCGCCTCGGTGTCGGGACTGAACGTCGCGCAGACCCACATGGCCGTCGAGTGGGGCGCCTCCCAGACCACCGTCCTGTGGATCATCAACGCCTACACCCTGGCCCTGGCCGCCCTGCTCCTGCCGCTCGGTGCGATCGGCGACCGGCTGGGACGCAAGCCCATGCTGATCACCGGCCTGGTCGTCTTCGGCGCGGCCGGCGTCGCGGCCGGGCTCGCCCCTTCGGCCGCGATGATGATCGGCGCGCGCGTGGCCGCCGGCGTCAGCGCTGCGATGATCATGCCGGTCACGCTGTCCGTCATCACCTCGACCTTCCCCGAGAAGGAGCGCGGCAAGGCCATCGGCGTGTGGACCGGCGTCGCCGGCGGTGGCGGCATCCTCGGCATGTTCCTCTCGGCCCTGCTGGTGGACGTCGCCGACTGGCGGTGGCTGTTCCTGCTGCCCGTCGTCCTGGCCGCCGTCGCCCTGGCGATGACCTTCACGTCGGTGCCCGACTCCCGCGAGCAGGCCACCCACCCCTTCGACACCGTCGGCGCGCTGCTCTCCGTCGTCGCCGCGGTCGGGCTCGTCTTCGTGCTGCAGGAGGGCCCCGAGCGCGGCTGGACCGACCCGGTCACCCTGGCCGGCCTCGCCGTCGGCGTGATCGCCTCGGCGGTGTTCGTCGCGTGGGAGCTGCGCCGGCGCGACGCCTCGCTCCTGGACGTACGCCTCTTCCGCGGGCGCGGCCTGGCCGGAGGCTCCGTCACCCTGCTCGTCGTCTTCGGCGTCCAGGCGGGCATCGCCGTCGTCCTCTTCCCCTTCTTCCAGGCCGTGCTCGGCTGGTCCGGGCTGCTGTCCACCGCGGCGATGATGCCCATGGCCGTCATGATGATGATCACTTCCGGCCTGGCCCCCAGGATGGCCGCCAGGACCGGCGCCCGCTCCACCATGAGCGTCGGCATCGCCCTGTCCACCCTCGGCCTCGCCCTGATGGCTCTGTTCGTCTCCGTCGACGGCGGCTACCTCGCCATCCTGCCCGGCATGCTCGCCATGGGCACCGGCATGGGCCTGGCGATGACCCCCTCCACCGAGGCCGTCACCAGCTCCCTCCCCCGGGCCAGGCAGGGCGTCGCCTCCGCCCTCAACGACGTCACCCGCGAGCTCGGCACCGCTCTGGGCGTCGCCCTGCTCGGCGCTCTCCTGGCCGGCGGCTACCGCGGCGCCATCGACGGCAGGCTCGCCGGCATCCCCCGAGACGCCGCCGACACCGCCCGGGAGGGCATCGCCAACGCCGTCGGGGCCGCGCCCGGCACCGGCCACCACGCCCAGGACCTCGTCAACGCCGCCCGGCAGTCCTTCGTCGACGGCCGGCAGCAGGCCATGTGGGCAGGCGTCGCCGTCCTGGCCGCCCTGCTCGTCCACGTCGCCCTGCGCGGCCCGGAGAACACCGCCCCCCTCCGGACCGGGGACGAGGCGCGCCCCGCGTCGGCGACCGCCGGGAACGTCGCCGCCCGCTGACCCGAGGCGAGCACCGTGCGAAGCCCGCACGGCGAACGGCCGTCGGGCCCGGCCCCCCCGTGCCGGGCCCGACGGCCGCGCAGCGCCCTCAGCGCCACCGCCCCGCCCCGCGCCCTGCCGCCCGGTGGCACGGCACCCCGTGGCCCCGCGCTCCCGCCCCGCCGGGCGGGCCCTCAGCCCCGCACCCCCCGCGCCGCCGCCCAGGCGTCCAGCTCCTCGGGGGTGCACGGCGCCGGCTCGCCCTCGCCCAGCAGCCCCCGCGCCCGCAGCAGCCGGGCCACGGACATCGCCCACGGCCGCCGCAACCGCGCCGCGTCCAGCAGCCCGGCGTCGGCCAGCAGCTCGGCCACCGGACCCGTCCGCGGCCCGTCCGGCGTCAGCACCGCCGCGTCGTCCGCCCACCGCAGGGCCAGGTCCACGTCGTGCGTGGCCATCACCACCGTCGTCCCCGCCGCCCGCAGCCCGTCGAGCGCCGCCAGCAGCCGCTCCTGCCCGTGCGGGTCGAGCCCGGCCGTCGGTTCGTCGAGGATCAGCACACGCGGCCGCATCGCCACGGCGCCCGCGATGGCCGCCCGCTTGCGCTGCCCGTACGACAGCAGGTGCGTCGGCCGGTCCTCCAGCGCCGCGATGTCCAGGGCCTCCAGCGCGTCCCGCACCCGCGCGCGCACCTCGTCCTCGGGCAGCCCCAGGTTCATCGGCCCGAACGACACGTCCTGCCCGACGGACGCGGAGAAGAGCTGGTCGTCCGGGTCCTGCACGACGAGCTGCACCGTGGTCCGCAGCCGGGTCAGGCCCTTCCGGTCGTACGCCACGTCCCGCCCGTCCACCCGCAGCCGGCCGCTGCCGCAGCGCAGCCCGCCGCTGAGCAGCCGCAGCAGCGTCGTCTTGCCGCTGCCGTTGCGGCCCAGCACCGCCAGCGCGCGCCCCTCCGGGACGGCGAAGTCGACGCCCGACAGCACGGGCGGCCCGTCCTCGTACGCGAATCCCGCGCCGACCAGCTCCACCACGGCGGACCCCGGCATCACAACGCCCCTTCCAGTACGAGGGTGAGGGCCACCACGGCGGCCAGCAGCGCCGCCGTCGCGGCCAGGAAGCGCCGGTCCACCCGTGCCTCGGGCACCAGCACCCGCAGCGTCCCGTCGTAGCCCCGCCCCGCGAGGCCCGTCTGCAACCGGGCCGCCCGGTCGAACGCCCGGACGAACGCGGTCGCGGCGAGCCCCGCCACCGACCGCCACGCCGCCGCCCGGCCGGTCAGCCCGAGCCGCGCCGCCTGCGCCTGCCGGATCCGCGCCACCGCGTCGAGCAGCAGGAACCCGATCCGGTACATCACCAGCGCCACGTCCACCACGGGTGCGGGCACCCCGGCCCGCACGAGCCGGGGCAGCACGTCCGACACGGGCGTGGTGAACGCGAACAGCAGCAGCCCCAGGGACGCGGCCGAGGTCCGCAGCAGCAGCCCGGCGGCGTGCGCGGGGCCGTCCGGCGCGAGCGCCACCCACCCGGCGGGCCCGCCCACCTGGAACAGCAGCGGCACGGCGCCCGTCACACAGAACCCGAGCGGCAGCCGCCACGCCCGCCACAGCCGGCGCGGCGCCACCCCGGCGGGGCCCAGCAGCACGGCCAGCGCGGCCGCGGCGACCAGCGGCGCGCCGGGCCACGGCGGCAGGGACACCGCGCACGCGGTCAGCCCGAAGCCGAGGACGGCCTTCTCGGCCGGGTGGCGGCGGCGCCAGCGGCTGCCGTGCGCCGCCACGTCGATGGGCAGCACCCGCGCTACTCCCCGGCCGCGGACCGCTCGCCGCGGCCCCCGGTCCCGCCGGCGCCCGGTGCGTCCCCGTCGGCGGCCTCGGCCCCGGCCGCGGGAACCGCCCCGGCCGCGTGCCCGGCGTCCGTCACGGGGCGGGCTTCCGCCTCCGCCGTACCGGTACGCGCCTCCGCCGCACCGGCCGCGGCCTGCCGGGCGGCCTGCCGGCGGCCGCGCCGGAGCCCGAAGTAGTACGCCAGCACACCCGCGCCCAGCGCCGCCTGCAGCGCGAACAGCGCGGACTCGACCTCCCCGGACGGCGGCTCGTACAGCGGCGTGAACCACGGCTCGTAGTCCGGGGCGATCTCCGTGATCGCCGTCTCCGCCTGCGCGTCGGCGCCCGCGAAGGGCTCCTCCCGGCCCTCGCCCAGGCCCAGTGCCAGCGGCAGCACCGCCAGCGCCGCGACCACGAGCAGCAGCAGGGCGTTGATCCTCGTGTCACGCTTCACCGGACCGCCGCCCCCTTCGCCGGACCGGCCGCGGGGAGCACCCCGAGCCGCGCCAGCTCGCCCTTGCTGGACTGCCGCAGCAGCCGCATCACCAGCACCGTCAGCAGGCCCTCGCTCACCGCCAGCGGCAGCTGCGTCACCGCGAAGATCCCGCCGAACTTGGCGAGCGCCCCGGCGAAGCCGGTCCCCGGGTCGGGGAAGGCCAGCGCCAGCTGGACGCTCGTCACGCAGTACGTGGACAGGTCGGCGGTGAACGCCCCGCAGAAGACGGCCGCCATCAACGGCGCCCCGGTCCGGCGCAGCAGCCGGTACACCGCGTACCCGGCCCACGGGCCGACGACGGCCATCGAGAAGACGTTGGCGCCGAGCGTGGTGAGCCCGCCGTGCGCCAGCAGCAGCGCCTGGAACAGCAGCGTGATCGTGCCGAGCACCGCCATGACCGGCGGCCGGAACAGGATCGCGCCCAGCCCCGTACCGGTGGGATGCGAGCAGCTCCCCGTCACGGACGGGATCTTGAGCGCCGACAGGACGAAGGTGAACGCCCCCGACGCGCCGAGCAGCAGGGTGGACTCGGGATTGGCCCTGACCTCGCGGGTCAGGGCGCGGACCCCGTGGACGACGAAGGGAGCGGCCGCCAGCGTCCAGGCGACCGCGTGCTCCCGGGGCAGGAAACCCTCGGCGATATGCATGTGGGGGAGACCCTCTCCAGCACCTCGTGGATGGACAACGCGCCCTGGCCGGTCTCCTGGCTGACGGGTCGTACCGCCTCGGCTCCGCCTTCCCGGACGCCGCGGTCTCCCGCGGCGGTCCAGTGGCTTCCCCGCTCGCGCGGGGGGTGGAGCCGGACATTCCCGATCACAGTGGCGAGGGCCGCGCCGGCTTCGAACCGGCTTCCCGAGCACCAAGGCCCTGTGACCCTAGTGCGTCGGACGACCCCCTCACAACCGTGCTCATGTCACACCTTGCGGTAGCCGTACGCCTCCGAGGCCGCCGCCGCCACCGCGTCGAGGCCGCCGCCCGCCGCCGAGGTGACCACCGCGGCGACCGCGCCCTCCACGAACGGGGCGTCCAGCAGACGGGTCCCGCCGGGGAGTTCGCCGTCCTCGGCGAGGGCCTTCACCGTCAGTACGGCGCTGCCCAGGTCGGCCAGCACGGCCACCCCGGCGCCCAGGTCCACGGCGCGCGCGGCCCGCGCGACCAGCTCGGCGTCCGTGCCGAGCCCGCCGTCGGGCCCGCCCCCGGCGGCGGCCACGGGCACCCCGGCGGCCCCGCCGGCCAGCCCGCGGGCCAGCTCGGCGACGGCGCGGGCGACCTCGGCGCTGTGCGACACGAGGACCACCCCGACCTTCCCCGCCGCACCCCGGCCCCCCGGAGCGCCGGCACCCGCCGCAGGACCCTCCGCCGCAGGACCCTCCGCCACTCGGCCCTCCGCCACCGGCCCGTCCGGACCCCGACCCCCCGGAGCGCCCCCCGGCGCCGCTCCCGCCGCGCTCACGCGGCCGCCTCCGCCAGCGCGGCGAACAGCAGCGCCGACGACGCGGCCCCCGGATCCTCGTGGCCCACGGAGCGCTCGCCCAGATAGCTGGCCCGGCCCTTGCGGGCGAGCATCGGCACGGTCGCCACCGCCCCCTCCCGCGCGGCCCGCGCCGCCTCCCCGAAGCCGCCGCCCCGCTCGAGGGCCCGCGCGCCGGGCTCCAGCGCGTCCAGCATCGTCTTGTCCCCGGCCGCCGCGCCGCCGAGCCGGGCGACCGCCTCCACCCCGGCGCGCAGCGCCCGTCCGAGGTCCTCGGGCGTCACCTCGGCGGCGTCGCCCAGCGCCTTGCCCGCCCCGCGCAGCAGCGTCCCGTACAGCGGCCCGGAGGCCCCGCCGACGGTCGAGATCAGCCGCCGTCCCGCCGCCACCAGCACCGCGCCGGGCGTGGCCTGCGGCTCCACCTCCTGGGCCGACACCACCGCCGTGAAGCCGCGCCGCATGTTGACCCCGTGGTCGGCGTCGCCGATGGCGGCGTCCAGCTCGGTCAGCCGGTCCGCCTCCCGGTCCACGGCCGCGTCCGCGGCGGCCATCCAGCGCGCGAAGAACGCGGCGTCCAGCACGGCGCTCACCGCCCCCACCGCAGCGCGGGCGTCTGCACGGGCGCGTCCCACAGCCGCAGCAGCTCCTCGTCGGCCCGGCACAGCGTCACCGAGGCGCCCGCCATGTCGAGGGAGGTCACGTAGTTCCCGACGAGCGTGCGGGCCACGGGCACCCCGCGCTCCGCGAGGGCGCGGTGCACCTCCGCGCCGAACCCGTACAGCTCCAGCAGCGGAGTCCCGCCCATCCCGTTGACCAGGAGCAGCACCGGCCCGGACGGGCCGAGGTCGTCCAGCACGGCGTCCACCGCCGTGTCCGCGATCTCCCGCGCCGTCATCATCGGGCGCCGCTCCCGGCCCGGTTCGCCGTGGATGCCGACGCCCAGCTCCAGCTCGCCGGGCGGCAGGTCGAACGTCGGGCCGCCCTTCGCGGGCGTGGCGCACGCGCTCAGCGCCACCCCGAAGCTGCGGGAGGCGGCGTTCACCCGCCGGGCCACCGCCTCGACCCGCTCCAGCGGCGCGCCCTCGTCGGCGGCGGCGCCCGCCAGCTTCTCCACGAAGAGCGTCGCCCCCGTGCCGCGCCGCCCGGCCGTGTGGGGGCCGCCGGCCACGGCGACGTCGTCGTCCACGAGGACCCTGGCGACCTGGACGCCCTCGTCCTCGGCCAGTTCGGCGGCCAGCTGGAAGTTCAGCACGTCGCCGGTGTAGTTCTTCACCACGAAGAGCACGCCCGCCCCGCTGTCCACCGCGGCGGCGGCCCGCACCATCTGGTCGGGGACGGGCGAGGTGAACACCTCGCCGGGGCACGCCGCCGACAGCATGCCGGGCCCCACGAACCCGGCGTGCAGCGGCTCGTGGCCCGACCCGCCCCCGGAGACCAGCGCCACCTTCCCGGCGACGGGCGCGTCCCGCCGCACGACGATCCGGTTCGCGACGTCCACGGTCAGTTCCGGATGCGCGGCGGCGAGCCCCCGCAGCGCGTCGGCCACCACGGACTCGGGCACGTTGATCAGCATCTTCACCGGTACCTCCTGGGTGCGGTCGGCAGGTGGGGCGTCGGAGCTGTGCTGCCGGTGCGCGGGGCGGCGGGTGCGCCCGCCGCCCCCCGCGGGGCCGCGGCGCACGGAGCGCGGGCCGCGCCGGTACTGGCGTCGACCCTATGCACTCCGCGCGCGTCCGGCCACGCCCCACGCCCCACGGCCCACGACCCACGCCTCACACCGCGCGCCCTGTGTCCCGTGCCTCCCGTGCCGTCCCGCGCCGCGCCCCGACGCGCCGTCAGGCCGTGCGCCCGGCGGCGTGCGGCGGGCGCGGCTCCAGGGTGCCGTCGACGAGCCGGGTGACGCCCAGCGGGTTGCCCGCCCGGAGCTCCTCGGGGAGCAGGGCGTCGGGGAGCGACTGGTAGCAGACCGGCCTGAGCCAGCGCTCGACCGCCAGGGTCCCGACGCTGGTCGTACCCGGCGAGGAGGTGGCGGGCCACGGGCCGCCGTGCACCATCGCGTGGCAGACCTCCACCCCCGTCGGCCAGCCGCCCCACACCACGCGCCCCGCCCGCTCCTCCAGTACGGGCAGCAGCCGCCGCGCCGTCGCCAGATCGGCCTCGGTGCCGTGCAGGGTGGCGGTCAACTGCCCCTCCAGGTTGCCGAGCAGGTCGAGCAGCTCGGAGACCCCGGACCACCGCACGACCAGTCCGACGGCGCCGAAGACCTCCTCCGACAGCTCCCCGTGGGCCGCGTACGTGGCCGCGTCGCACTCCAGGACCACCGGGCCCGGCGCGTGCGGCCCCGCACCGGGCGGCCCCTGGGCCACCACGGAGACGCCGTCGACGGCCGCCCACCGCGCCGCCCCCGCGACGCGGGCCTCCGCGATGGCCGGGGTCAGCATGACCTGGCCCGCGATGCCGGACACCGCGCGGGTCACCGCCGTGCGCAGCGCGTCGCCCGCCGCGCCCGAGGGGACCAGCAGGAGCCCCGGATTGGTGCAGAACTGCCCCGCGCCGGCGGTGAGCGACCCCGCGTACGCGGCGGCGAGCGGCTCCGGGTCGGCGAGGGCCCCGTCGAGGACGATCACGGGGTTGACCGCCGACATCTCCGCGTGGACGGGGATGGGCACGGGCCGGGCGTTCGCCTCCCCGACCAGGGCGAGCCCGCCGGCCCGCGAGCCGGTGAAGCCGACGGCCGCGATCCGCGGGTCGCGCACCAGCGCCCGGCCGACCGCCGTGCCGCGGCCGACGAGCAGCGAGAAGACGCCGGCGGGCATGCCGGTGCGGTCGGCCGCCGCCGTCAGGGCGCGGGCGACCAGCTCGCAGGTGCCCGGATGGGCCGGGTGCGCCTTGGCGACGACCGGGCAGCCCGCGGCGAGGGCGGACGCCGTGTCGCCGCCGGCGACGGAGAAGGCCAGCGGGAAGTTGCCCGCGCCGAAGACGGCCACCGGACCGACGGGGACCCGGCGCAGGCGCAGGTCCGGGCGGGGGAGCGGCAGGCGCTCGGGGAGCGCGGGGTCGATCCGGACACCGAGCGCGTCCCCGCCGCGGACGAGGGCGGCGAACATGCGAAGCTGCCCGCATGTGCGTGCGCGTTCGCCCGCCAGGCGCTCCGGCGGCAGCCCGGTCTCGCTCGCGGCGACTTCGAGCAGGGCGTCGCCCAGCGCCTCGATGCCGTCCGCGCAGGCGTCGAGGAAGGCGGCCCGCCGGTGCGCGGGCAGGGCGCGGTACGCGCGGGCGGCGCCGGCGGCCTGCCGCGCCGCCTCCGCCACCGTCTCCGGTGAGGCGTCCCGCAGCAGCGGGCCGCGGGGCCCGCCCGTCGCCGCGACGGTGCCGCGCCACGCCTCGCCCCCGCCGGGGACGTCCCGGCCGGCCACGATCGAGTTTCCGGTCAGATCCACAGGGCTCCACCCTCGCCAGTTCTGGTCGAAGTCACGCCGCGGGCGGCGTTGTCTTCGGGTCGGTCGGATGTATAGCCTAAGCAATGTCATGTGACATTGCACAGAGCTGGTCGGGCCGCGCAGGTCCGGACCAGCCCACCGGAGGTCGTAGAGGAGGGGGCGATGGCACTGAAGGTCGTCGTCGTGGGCGCGGGCGTCGTCGGAGCCGCCTGCGCCTTCCACGCCGCCTCGGCGGGCATGGACGTCACGGTCGTCGACCGCGGTCCGGTCGGCGCCGGGACCACGAGCCGCGGGGAGGGCAACGTCCTCCTCTCCGACAAGGAGCCCGGCCCCGAGCTCGCCCTGGCACGGCTGAGCCGCGCCCTGTGGGACGAGGCCGGCCAGGAGCTCGGGGCGCGGTCGTTCGAACTGGAGGCCAAGGGCGGCCTGGTCGTCGCCAGCGGAGCCGAGGGCCTCACCGCGCTCCGCGCGTTCGCCGCGCGGCAGGAGGCGGCCGGTGTCCGCACCGAGCCGGTCGACCGGGTGCGGGACCTCGAACCCCACCTCGCGCCCGGCATCCCCGGCGGCGTCCACTACCCGCAGGACGCGCAGGTGCAGCCGGTGCTGGCGGCGGCCGCGCTGCTGCGGGCCGCCGTGCGGCACGGCGCGCGCCACCACACCGGGGAGGTCGCCGGCGCGGTGACCGGCCGAGGCGGCCGGGTCACCGGCGTACGGACGGCCGCCGGCCGGGTCCTGCCCGCCGACGCCGTCGTCAACGCCGCCGGCACCTGGGGCGGCGAGGTCGGCCGCCGGCTCGGCGCGCCCGTCGAGGTGCTGCCCCGCCGCGGCTTCGTCCTGGTGACCGAACCGCTGCCGCCGATGGTCCGGCACAAGGTGTACTCCGCCGACTACATCGCCAACGTCGCCTCGTCCGACGCCGGACTGGAGACCTCGTGCGTCGTCGAGGGCACACCCGGCGGGACGATCCTCATCGGGGCGAGCCGGGAGCGCGTCGGCTTCGACACGGCGATGAGCACCGCCGTCGTCGCCAGGCTCGCGGCGCAGGCGTGCCGCCTGTTCCCCTTCCTCCGCGAGGTCCACCTGATCCGCGCCTACCGCGGCTTCCGGCCCTACTGCCCCGACCACCTGCCGGTCGTCGGTCCCGACCCGCGCGTGCCGGGGGTCGTCCACGCCTGCGGGCACGAGGGGGCGGGCATCGGCCTCGCCCCCGCCACCGGCGCGCTCGTCACGGCCCACCTCCTCGGCCGCCCCTGGCGCGGCGCCGACCCGGCCGAGCACACCGGACTCCTCCCCGACCGCTTCCTCCACCCCGAAGGCGGCCCGAAGTGAACGAGATCGTCGTCGACGGCGCGCCCCTGCCGTTCGTCGAGGGACAGACCGTGGCCGCGGCCCTCGTGGCCGCGGGCCGCGTCGCCTGGCGCACCACCCGCGTCCACCGGCGCCCGCGCGGCGTCTTCTGCGGGATCGGCGTCTGCTTCGACTGCCTCGTGACGGTCGACGGAGCGGGCGGGCAGCGCGCCTGCCTCGTACCGGCGCGTCCCGGCATGACCGTCACCACCGGGGAGGACGGCGATGACTGAGCCGGCGGACCTCGTCGTCGTGGGCGCGGGCCCGGCCGGCATGGCCGCCGCGGCCACCGCGCTCGCCGGCGGACTGCGCGTCGTCCTGCTGGACTCCGGCACCGCCCTCGGCGGCCAGTACTGGCGCCATCCGCCCGAGCACGCGCGAGCGGCCATCCCCACCGGGGACCTGCACCACGGACTGCGCGAGTACCGGGCCCTGTGCGAGGCGCTGTCGGCGGGCCGCGCGGCCGGGCGGCTCGACCTGCGCCTTGCGCACCACGTGTGGACCGCCGTCCGCGAGGACGGCGCCTTCGCCGTCCACGCGGCCGACCGCGGCGCCGCGCCGCGGGAGACCGCCGTGGTCCTGCGCGCGCCGCGGCTCCTCGTGGCGACCGGCGCCTACGACCGCCAACTGCCCTTCCCCGGCTGGGACCTGCCCGGCGTCCTCACCGCGGGCGGCCTCCAGGCGCTCCTCAAGGGCGGCGGGGTCGCCGCGGGCAGCCGCGTGGCGCTGGGCGGCACGGGCCCCTTCCTGCTGCCGGTGGCCGCCGCCCTCGCCGCGCGCGGCGCCCGGGTGGTCGCGGTGTGCGAGGCCGCCCACCCGAGCGCCTGGCTGCGCCACCCCGGGCCGCTGCTGCGCAACCCCGCCAAGTGGGCCGAGGGCGCCGCGTACGCCGCCGTCCTCGCTCGCCACCGCGTCCCGGTCCGGCCGCGCACGGCCATCGTCCGCGCGGAGGGCGACGACCGCGTGACCTCGGTCGAGATCGCCTCCCTGACGGCTGACGGCCGCCCCCGGCCGGGCACGGAGCGGCGCGTCGAGGTCGACGCCGTCGGAGTCGGCTGGGGCTTCACCCCCCAGCTCGACCTGCTCCTGCCGCTCGGCTGCGCCCTGGCCGACGCGGCCGACGGCAACGCGGTCGTCGCGGTCGACGAGGGGCAGCGCACCACCGTCCCCGGCCTCTACACCGCGGGCGAGACGTGCGGGGTGGGCGGGGCGGCCCTCGCGGCGGCCGAGGGCCGCCTCGCCGCCGCCTCGGTCCTCGCCGACTCCGGTGCCCGCCGGCCGGGCGAGCGGAGCCTGGCGGCGGTGCGCGCGGCGGTGGCCCGGCACCGGGCCTTCGCCGAGGCGATGGCCCGCGCGCACCCGCTCCCGCCCGCCTGGCCCGCGTGGCTGACCGGCGAGACCGTCGTGTGCCGCTGCGAGGAGGTGACCGCGGACGCGGTCCGCGCCGCCTGCGCCGAGGGCGGGGCCCGCGACCACCGGCAGGTCAAGCAGCTGACCCGGGCCGGCATGGGCTGGTGCCAGGGACGGATGTGCGGGCCGGCCGTGCACTGCCTGGCGGCACGGGAGCGGGCCTACGAACCGGCGGAACGACTCGTTGCGGTGCCGGTCACCCTCGGCGCCCTCGCCGCCCTCGACGGGACGGACGGGCCGGACGGGCCGGACGAGCCGGACGAGCCGGTTGGACCCTGCGGGCCTGCCGGGCCTGCCGGGCCTGATTGATCCGACGGGCGGGCGGCTCCGGTGCGCCGGGGCACCGGACAGCGCCGCCCGCCCTGGTCCCTCCCCACAGGTTCGCCGACCCCGGCAACCCCGACGGCGCCCACCGCCCCGGTGACCCCGGCGGCCCAGCCCGGTGCCCCGGCCGCCCCGGCGGCCCGCGCCGCACCGGCGCGTGACCGTCCCCGCGGACGGCCACGGACGTGGCACGACGCGGTACCGACGCGTACCGACGCGGTGCCGACCACAGACCGACCCCCTTCCGGCGTACCACCGACCCGGAACCGACCCGGAACCGACCCGGTACGGACGCACCACCCGCCCACCCACACACCACCCACCCACACACCACCCACCCACGCACCACCCACCCACGCACCACCGACAAGGAGTGTTCATGAGCGAGACCCGCAAGCCCTGGCACGGCGTCATCGTCGCGACCAGCCTGCCGTTCGACGACGACCTCGCGGTCGACCTGGGCGCCTTCGGCGAGAGCGTCGCCTGGCTCGCCGAGCAGGGGCTGCACGGCGTCGCGCCGAACGGGTCCCTGGGCGAGTACCAGACCCTGACGGACGAGGAGCGCGACCGCGTCGTCGAGACGGCCGTCGCCCACGCCCCCGACGGCTTCACCGTCATGCCCGGGGTCGGCGCCTACGGCGCCCGCGAGGCGGTGCGGCACGCCCGGTTCGCCAAGGACGCGGGCTGCCAGGCCGTCATGTGCCTGCCCCCCAACGCCTACCGCGCCGACGACCGCGCCGTCCTCGAGCACTTCGAGCAGGTGGCCTCGGTCGGCCTGCCCGTCACCGCGTACAACAACCCGATCGACACCAAGGTGGACCTGCGCCCCGAGCTGCTGGCCAAGCTCCACGCCGAGGGGTTCATCGTCGGTGTCAAGGAGTTCTCCGGCGACGTCCGCCGCTGCTACGAGATCTCCGAGCTGGCCCCCGGCCTCGACCTCATGATCGGCACCGACGACACCGTGCTGGAGGTCGGCATCGCCGGCGCCAAGGGCTGGGTCGCCGGGTACCCGCAGGTCTTCCCGCGGGCCTGCCTCGCCCTGTACGAGGCGTCCGTCTCCGGGGACCTCCAGACGGCGCTGCCGCTCTACCGCGAGCTGCACCCGGTCCTGCGCTGGGACAGCAAGACCGAGTTCGTCCAGGCCATCAAGCTCGGCCAGGACATGATCGGCCGCCGCGGCGGACGCTGCCGCCCCCCGCGGCAGCCGCTCGCCCCCGAGACGGAGGCCGTCGTGCGCGCCGCCACCCAGGCGCTCGTCGACGCCGGGGTGCGCTGACGATGCGCTCGACCGTCTGCTACCACGCCGTCGACTCGCACACCGAGGGGATGCCCACCCGTGTGATCACGGGCGGGGTGGGCGTCCTCCCCGGCGCGACGATGTTCGAGCGCCGGCAGCGGTTCGTCGCCGAGCGCGACGACCTGCGCACCCTGCTCATGTGCGAGCCGCGCGGCCACGCGTCGATGTCGGGGGCCATCCTGCAGCCCCCGACCCGGCCCGACGCCGACTACGGCGTGCTCTTCATCGAGGTCTCCGGCTGCCTGCCGATGTGCGGCCACGGCACCATGGGCGTCGCGACGGTCCTCGTCGAGACCGGCATGGTCGAGGTGGTGGAGCCGGAGACCCTGGTACGGCTCGACACCCCGGCGGGGCTGGTCACGGCGCGGGTCCGGGTGCGCGACGGCCGCGCCGAGGCGGTGACGCTGGAGAACGTGGCGTCGTACTGCCACGCCCTGGACCAGGTCGTCGACGTGCCGGGCTACGGGCCGGTGCGCTACGACATCGCCTACGGCGGCAACTTCTACGCCTTCGTCCGCACCGAGGACCTCGGCATCCCCTTCGACCGGGCGCACAAGCAGCGGCTCCTCGACGCCGGACTGGCCGTCATGGACGCCGTCAACGAGCAGAACCCGGTCGCCCACCCGGAGAACCCGGAGATCGACGTGTGCCACCACGTCTACCTGGAGGCCCCGGGATCGACCGCGGAGCACTCGCGGCACGCCATGGCGATCCACCCCGGCTGGTTCGACCGGTCGCCCTGCGGGACGGGCACCAGCGCCCGGATGGCGCAGCTCCACGCCCGCGGACTGCTGCCGGCCGGCCGGGACTTCGTCAACGAGTCGTTCATCGGCTCGCGGTTCGTCGGGCGGGTCCTGGGCGAGACGGCGGTCGGCGGCCGCCCGGCCGTCCTGCCGTCCGTCACCGGCCGCGCCTGGATCACCGGTACCGCGCAGTACCTGCTCGACCCGTCGGACCCCTACCCGGCCGGCTTCACCCTCTGAAGCACGCGCACACCGCCGCCCGCGCGGCAGGCCCGAGGCCCGGAACCCGCTGTACGGGGTTCCGGGCCTCGGGCTTGTGGCCGGTCGCCGGTCAGTAGCGGGTGCTGACGGTGACCCCGCCGAAGCCGCTCACGGCGTGCAGGCTGATGTAGTGCGCGCCCGCCGGAGGGTTGTCGACGGTGAGGGTGTGGCTGTTGCCGGCACCCGTGGCCCGGTGGGTGTGGCTGCCGGTGCCCGGCCAGCCGGTGGAGCTGTAGTACAGGTCCGCGTCACCCGTGCCGCCGGAGGTGGCGATCGTGAGCCGGGTGGTGCCCGCCGGGATGTAGAGGTACAGGTAGGCGTAGTTCCCGGTGGTGGCGGTCTGGCCGCTGCGCTGGCAGTTCCGGCCCAGCTCCCGGGGGTCGGCCCCGGTGCACTCGGCGACGGTGCCTCCGCCGGCGCTGACGGTGACCGTCCTCGTGGCGGTGGCGGTGGCGCCCTTGTCGTCGGTGACGGTCAGCTTCACCGTGTAGGTGCCGGCCGCCGCGTACGTCTTGGCGGGGCTGGTGGCGGTGGAGGTGGTGCCGTCGCCGAAGTTCCAGGACCTGGCGGCGACGGTGCCGTCGGGGTCGGTGGACTGGTCGGTGAAGCGGACGGACAGGTCCTGCACGGAGGTGGTGAACGCCGCCGTGGGGGGCTGGTTGCCGGGCGGGTTGGTGCCGCCGCCGCAGTCGCCGGCCGCGCAGCCGGCCAGCCAGGTGTACCAGTCGCTGTCGTAGCGGGTGCCGATGGTGCGGGTCAGATGGGCGCGCGCGGCGTTCCAGTCGCCGGTGCGGTAGTGGCCCAGGACCGTGTCCACGTCGGCGCGGTGGTTCTCCAGCATGTACCGCGCGGCGAGGTAGCCCCAGCGGTAGACGCGGGTCGTGTCATGGCTGTACGTGGTGTCGAAGAGGGTGCTCAGCGCGTACGTGCGCCGGCCGGCCTCGGTCATCGCCTGGGTGTAGGGGACACCGCGGTAGGAGTAGGAGACGTACTCGGCGAAGCCCTCGATCCACCAGACGGTCGGCGTGGTGATGTTGGAGCCGAAGTCGCCGTGCATGTTGTAGCGGCCGTCGAGGTAGTGCGTGTACTCGTGGTTCAGGTTCCAGATCTGGAAGGCCGGACGCAGCCACTCGGCCTCGTAGGCGATGAAGCGGGGCTGGTTGCCCGCCGCCGCCGGGTCGCCCTCCAGGTACATGCCGCCGTTGTTGGTGTCGATCCCGTACATGGCGCCGGCGTAGGTCTGGTAGTCGGCGCTGGAGTCGAAGACCACGACCTCGATCGTCGAGTTGCGGTCGCCCGCGACGGGGCCGCTGTCCCGCACCAGGTTGTGGAAGTACGCGTCCTGGCCGAGGAGGCTGGCGCAGCTCGTGGACAGCTCGCCCGAGGTCATCTGCTGGGCCCGGACGGTGATGCCGGCGCTGCAGGAGTGCCGTACCGGCAGCACGGCGTCCGCGAGCTGCCGCTGGAGGTCGCAGGTGCCGAAGTAGGCGCAGTTCGCCTTGTCGTAGAAGTCGGTCATCTCGGCCACGCCGACCCAGAGGGGGGCGGTGGCTCCCTTGATCGAGCTGGCGTTCAGAAGGCCGGCCGCCAGCGGGCGGACCTTGGCGCGCAGCGCGGAGTGCTGGAGGAACCGGCCGAGTTCACGGCCGGCGTTGGACGTGAGGTAGGAGTGCTCGGTCCCCAGGAGCGCCAGGTGACGGGAGGCGAAGGAGTGGAGGGAGTCGAGCAGGCTGGGGTCCGCCTGGACCGCCGTCACGAAGGCGGGCACCTGGTGGCCGCGGAAGGTCACCGTGTAGACGTTGTTGACCGCGGCGAGCATGTGGCGCGAGGTGTTCCAGGAGGAGTCGTACTCCGCCAGCAGCCGCTTGACGACGGATATGTAGCGGGCGTTCTCCTCGGCGCTGTCGATGAGGATGACGGCCTCGGCGAGCGACTCGCCGTTCCCGTCGGTGACGTCGCGGGAGCGCGGGTGCGCGAAGAAGGTGTCCAGCCCCGCCCGGATGGCGGTCCGCAGGGTGCTGCCGTAGGAGCCCACCGTGCCGGGGTTGTAGTACTGCACGTAGTAGCCGGCGCGCAGGTAGAGCACGAGCTGCGGCATGCCCGTGCTGCCGTCGCCGGGGTAGTACGCCGCGGTGTCGCGCAGGGCGTAGGCGACGGTGGCCATCTGCGCTTCGCGGAAGGCGTGGTAGGCGTCGCCCCCGGTCACGTTGAACAGGGTGTTGACGCAGTCGGGCGTGGACGCCTTGATCTGCTGCACCAGGGCGCTGCCGGTGCGGGAGGTGAAGTCGGAGACGTCGCACGCGGCGGCGGCGTCCGCGGTGGCGGCCTTGCCGGTCCGCTTGCCGCTCGCGGTGTCGGGTGAGTCGGCGGGGACCGGCGGCCTGCCGTGCTCCCCGTAGGACTCCTTGAGCGCGTCCTTGTCCGCCGCGAGCGGCGGGATCTGGGACGGCTTCAGGCGCCCCCTGCCGACGTGCCCGGTCTCGGCGGTGGGGGACTGGGCCACCGGCGGGGGACCGGTGTGCTCGCCGCCGCCGTCGGCGGCGGCGACGCGGGCGACGGGCGCCGCGGGCCCGGTGCGGGCGCCGGCCGGCTCGGCCAGCAGGCCCGCGCCCAGCGTGACGGCCAGGGCCAGCGGCAGCGCCGCGCCCAGACGCCGTCGGACAAGTGGCTTTCTCACTACGCCTCCCATGAGGGTTCGGACACGCGACGCGTGACCGGTGGGGGATGGGAAGGCCGTGGCGGGGAAGGGCCGCGCCGTCGGATCCGACGGGAGCACGGCCGATGCCAGGCTTGGCATGGCCACGACCTGTGCCATGTACCATTGCACAGGTCACATGGCTCAGGGAAGGCGTCCGGCGAGATTCGAAGTGGCCGATCGGCAAACGGCCGGGGGCAGTTGCGGCGCGAGCGCGTGACGCGGCGCGCATGGCGCGGCGGCCGCACGGTCGCCGCGCCGCCGTCCTGTGCCCCTCCCTCCGGAGCGCGCCGCCGGGAAGGCTCCCCGTCCGGCCCCGTGGGCGGGGCGGCGGGGGAGCGCGTGGTGGGGCGTACGGGCGGCCCGCGTCACCGCGCACCACCCCGTACCGCGCTGCCGTGCGCGGGTGGGAGCCGGCGCGGTGCGGCCGGGCGGGGGCGCCGGAGATTCGGGGCGCGGCAGTCCGCCGGGCGGCCCGCGGGGCGTCCGGTCGTGCGCCGTCTGATGGGTCGCCGGGGCGGCCGGGCGCCGCCTACCGGCCGCCGAGCCCCAGGGCCGCGTCCCGGGCGCCCGCCGGAGCGGCCCCCGCGCCGTCCGCGGTGCCGTCCGCCGGTGCGCCCGCCCGGCCGTCCGCCCAGAGGGTGCGCACGTGCGCGAGATGGCGGCGCATGCACTCCTCGGCCTCGAGGACCCGGCCGGCCGCCATCAGGTCGAGCAGCTCGACGTGCTCCCGGGCGGAGGCGACCAGCCGCCCCGCCTCGTTGAGGCTGCCCAGCCCGAACAGGCGCGAGCGCGTGCGCAGGTCGGCCACCACGTCCACGAGATGGCGGTTGCCCGCCAGGGCCAGCAGTTCGAGGTGGAAGCGGTGGTCGGCTTCGAGGTACGCGAGGACGTCGTGCTCCCGGGCCGCCGTGACGATCCGCAGCGCCAGCGGGCGCAGCGACTCCAGCTGCCCGGCGGTCGCCGACGCGGTGACGCGCCCCACGGTGGGGACCTCGATCAGGGCGCGGATCTCGGTGAACTCGTCGAGGTCCCGCTCGGTCATCTCGGTGACGCGGAAACCCTTGTTGCGCACCGCTTCGACCAGCCCCTCCCGTGCCAGGTCCAGCATGGCCTCGCGCACCGGCGTGGCGGAGACGCCGAGCTCCGCCGCCAGGGCGGGGGCGGAGTAGACGGCGCCCGGACGCAGGTCGCCCGCGATGAGGGCGGCCCGGAGCGCGCCGGCGACCTGGTCGCGCAGATGGGCCTGGACGGAGATCGCCTGCGGTCTCAGATGGGTCATGCCCGCTGCTCCTCCGTCCGGCGGCCGATGACCCGTCACTATACAATGTCACGTTGCTCTGGCGGCGGGTCGTCGGCGGCACGGAGGCGGAGGCGTGCGGACGTCCGGGCGACGGTGAGGGACCGACGCCGGCGCCCGGCGCGGCGCGGGCGGAGTGGGGTGGGGTGTGTGTGGGCGTCGCAGGCGCGGCGCGGCCGGTCAGCGCAGGGCCGCCAGCCACGCCTCGACCTCGTCGGCCCCGCGCGGCAGTCCCGCCGACAGGCACTCGGCCCCGTCGGCCGTGACGAGGAAGTCGTCCTCGATCCGCACGCCGATGCCGCGCAGTTCCTCCGGCACCGTCAGGTCGTCCGGCTGGAAGTACAGTCCGGGCTCCACGGTCAGGACGTGGCCCGGTTCGAGCACGCCGTCCCCGTAGGCCTCCCGGCGGGCACCCGCGCAGTCGTGGCAGTCCAGGCCCAGCATGTGGCCCGAGCCGCACACGGTGTAACGGCGGTACAGGTCCGCCTCGGCGGTCGCGGCCGTCGCGCCGTACGGCCGCAGCCCCCACGCGTCGAGCCCCTCGGCGATGACCCGCATCGCCGCGTCGTGGAAGTCGCCGAACCGCGCTCCGGGCCGCAGGGCGGCGATCCCCGCCGACTGCGCGGCGTGCACCAGGTCGTACACCCGGCGCTGGACGTCGGTGAACCGGCCGCCGACCGGCAGCGTCCGGGTGACGTCCGCGGTGTGGAAGGAGTCGGCCTCGACACCCGCGTCCAGCAGGAGCAGGTCCCCGTCCCGCACCGGGCCGTCGTTGCGCGTCCAGTGCAGGACGCAGGCGTGCGCCCCGGCCGCCGCGATGGTCTCGAAGCCCAGCCCGTACCCGCCGAGCCGGGCCCGCCGGTTGAAGGTCCCCTCGATCCAGCGCTCCCCGCGTGCGAGGCGCGCGGCGTGGCGCAGCTCCCCGGCGACGTCGTGGAAGCCGGCGACCGTCCACTCCACGGCCGAGCGCAACTGCTCCGTCTCCCAGACGTCCTTGACCAGCCGCGACTCCGACAGGAAGGTCTCCAGCTCGGCGTCGGCCCGCGGGCGGGGCGGCACCGCCGCGTCGACGCGCGCGTCCACACCGCGCAGCACACGGGTCGGGACGCCCCCGCGAAGGGCCCGCTCCAGGCCGTCCCGCCCGGCGGCCTCGACGCCGAGCTCGTCCGAGGTCTCGGCGAGCGTCCGGCGCCTGCCGGTCCAGAACTCCCCGTACCGCCGGTCGCTGTGGAACTCGGTTCCGCGGGGGCCGCCGTCGCGCGGTGACCGCGGCCGGGTGAACAGGGTCACCGCGTGCCCGGTCCCGGTGGGCTCGAAGACGAGGACGCTGTCGGGCACTGCCCGGGTCCCCAGCTCGGCGGTGAGGTGGACGAAGGCGGAGTGCGGCCGGAACGGGTAGTCGAAGTCGTTGCTCCTGGCCTTCAGGCCGCCCGACGGGATCACCACCCGTTCACCGGGGAAGCGCTCGGACAGCGCCGAGCGCCGCTTCGCCGCGTACGGCGCCCCCGCCAGGGGCGGCACCGCGCGGCGGGTGTCCGCCCACCCGCCGCGGAAGGGGCCGCCCTCCGCCGCGGGTACCGTCCGCGCGCCGATGCCCGCGGCCGTGTGCGTGCCCGCCTCCGTGGCCGTGCCCGTGGCCGTGCCCGCCTCCGCGCCCGTGCTCGTGCCTGCCTCCGCGCCCGCGCCCGTGGCCGTGCCTGCCTCCGCGCCCGTGGCCGTGCCCGCTTCCGTGGCCGTGCCTCCGCCCCGGGCCGCTCCTGTGGCCGCGGCCGTGCGGTGAGCGCCGTTCTGCTCCGTCATCCGAGGGACCTCCCCTGTCGTGGTCGGTGCCGCGCGGCGGCGCTCGCCGCCGCGCGGCACGGTGCGGCGGCCGCGCCCTCCTGTCGCGGCCGCCGCCGTCTCGTGGCGCCCGGCGGATGCGCGGGCGCGGGCGCGTCAGCCGCGCAGGCGGGCCATCCAGGCCTCCACCTCGCCGGCCTCGCGGGGCAGGGCGGCCGACAGGTTCTCGTTGCCCTCCTCGGTGACGAGGATGTCGTCCTCGATCCGCACCCCGATGCCGCGGTACTCCTCGGGGACGGTCAGGTCGTCGGACTGGAAGTAGAGGCCCGGCTCGACGGTGAGCACCATCCCCGGCTCCAGCGTGCCGTCCACGTACATCCCGGTCCGTGCCTTGGCGCAGTCGTGGACGTCCAGGCCGAGCATGTGGCCGGTGCCGGCCAGGGTCCAGCGGCGCTGCAGCCCCAGGGCCACCGCCTCCTCCGCCGTCCGGTCCCCCAGCAGCCCCCAGGCCGCCAGGTGCTCGGCCAGCACCCGCTGGGCGGCGTCGTGGAAGTCCCGGTACGCCGCGCCCGGCTTGACCGCGGCGATGCCGGCCTCCTGCGCCGCGTACACCGCCTCGTAGACCCGGCGCTGGACCGGGGTGAAGCGGCCGTCGACGGGCAGGGTGCGGGTGATGTCGGCCGTGTAGAGGTTGCGGGTCTCCACCCCGGCGTCCAGCAGCAGGAGGTCGCCGGGGCGGGCCTCGCCGTCGTTGCGGACCCAGTGCAGGGTCGTGGCGTGGGGCCCCGCCGCGCAGATGGACGCGTAGCCGACGTCGTTGCCCTCGACCCGCGCGCGCGTGAAGAAGGTGCCCTCGATGAGGCGCTCGGGGGTCGGCCCGGCCCCCGCGAGGGTGCGGACGACGTCCTCGAAGCCGAGGGCGGTGGCCGCGCAGGCGAACCGGAGGTCGGCGATCTCGAACTCGTCCTTGACCAGGCGCATCTCGGAGAGGACCGTACGGAACTCGTCGTCCCGTCCGGCCGCCGTCCGGCCCGCGAGCGCCGCGTCGACCTCCGGGTCGTGGCCGCGCAGCAGCCGGACCGGGCCGGTGGCCGCGGCGAGCCGGCCGGCGAACGCGCGGACGTCGTCGCAGGCCAGGCCGAGCAGCCGCGCGTTCTCCGCGAGGCTGTTGCGGGGGCCGTCCCACAGCTCGCCGTGGTAGTCCAGCCAGAACTCGCCGCTCTCGCGGTCGGAGCGCGGGAGCACGAAGGCGGTCGCCCGATGGCCCGCGGGCTCGCCGGGTCCGCCGGCCTCACCGGGCTCGCGGGGCTCCAGCACCAGTACGGCGTTGGGGGACTGGTCGCCGGTCAGGTAGACGTAGTCGGAGGAGGGCCTGAAGGGGTAGGCCGTGTCGTTGGCGCGGACCTTCGGGACACCGGCCGGGACGACCAGCAGCTCACCGGGGAAGCGGGCGGACAGCTCCGCCCGGCGGAGCGCGGTGTACGCCGCCTGCGCGATCGGTTGCAGGTCGTGGCGCTCGGTGTCGGCCCATCCCCGCTTCATGTTCTCGGCGAGTTCGGCGCTCACCCGCCCGTACAGGCCGTTCTTGCGCTGCTGGTTCTCGTCCGTCTCCGCGGGCACCGTCGTCTCCTGGTTCGAATGGGTCGTGGACCTGCCTCCCGCGCGCCCCGTGGCCCGCGCCGCCGGACGCGCCGGCCGGTACGTCCGGCCGCCGGGAGCCCCTCTCGGCGGTGGCGCACGGCGTCCGCCGGGGCGCCGCGCACCGGGCCTGGGGCAGGTGGTCGCGGGGGCGGGAGCGGCGGAGCCGCGGGGAGCGGCGCCGCGCCGTCCGGGCCGGACGGGAGGTGGTGTGTCGAGGTTTCCACGCCGGTTCCGCCGGGACAACGGAGCGGGGCATAAGAGAACGAGCGGGCCCGCCATAACGTCCACCGACGTCGACCGGGGCCGGGCGGTGGGAGAGCAGCCTCGCTCTGGGCGGCCGGCCGGGGTGCCCCCGGCCGAGGGAGCCGGTCCGGTCGGGGAACCCGGCGCGGGGCCGGTTCGACCGCGGGCGCCTCCACGGCGGGGAGCCCTCCGGCTGGGAGCCGGCCTGTCCGGGGACGCTGCCCGCCGGGGGCCGGTCCGTCCGGGGACGCCGCCCGCCGGGGGGCCGGTCCGTCCGGGGACGCCGCCCGCCGGGAGCCGACCTGCCCGGGGAGTCGCCTTCCGGGGAAGCGGAACTGTCCGGGGTGTGCCCGCCGGGTCGAGCCGGTCCGCATGGAGGAGCGGCCAGCCCGGGGGGAGCCGCCCGCCCGGGCGGGAGCCGCCCGCCCGGGAGCCCCGCCCCGGTGCACCGGCGCTGCGCGCCCCGGCTCCGGGCGTGGGGCGCCGGCCCCTCCGGCGCCCAGTCCACCGCGCACCGCCGCCCCCGCTTCCCGCGCGTGCGCACCGCCCCCGCCGCCCCGCCGCGCTCACCGCCCCCGCGCATAATGGACGCCCGTCCCCGGCCACAGCGAGGTGTACCGATGGAACTGGAGCTGCGCCACCTCCGGGTGCTGTGCGCGATCGCCGACTCCGGGAGCGTCGGCCGGGCGGCGGTCGCGCTCGGGTTCACCCAGCCCGCCCTCAGCACGCAGTTGCGCCGTATCGAGCGACTGCTCGGCGAGGGACTGTTCGTGCGCAGCAGCGCGGGCGTGGAGCTGACCGCCTACGGAGCGGAGGTCGTGAGCCAGGCCCGCGAGATCCTGAGCCGGGCCGACGCGCTCGGGCGGCGGCCCGCGGGCGGTGCGCCCGCGGCGTCCGGCGCGCTCCGGCTCGGCGTCACCAACACGCCGGTGGTGCCGACGCTCCTGGACGCCCTCCGCGACGCCTGCCCGGACCTCGCGGTCTCCGTCAGCAGCGTGTACGCCACCGGCGAGCTCCTCGCGCTCCTGGAGGCCGGCGAGCTCGACGCCGCCCTGGGCATCGACTACCCCGGCCTTCCCGTGCGGCACTCCACCGCGCTGGCCCACCGCGCCGTCAACACCGTCCCGATCTTCGTCGCCATCCACGCCGGCCACCCGCTGGCGCACCGCGTCGAGGTCCCGCTGGAGGAGCTGTCGCAGGACACCTGGTTCGTCGCCTCCGACGACGGGGTGGGCTGGCCCGGCGCCTTCTACGACGCCTGCCGGGCCGCCGGTTTCACCCCGGCCGCCACGCACGAGTTCCACGTACTCGACCAGCTGCAGTCGATGATCGCCCGGGGGCTCGGGGTGACCGCCGTCCAGCCCACCGTGCGCCCCGCCGACGGGGTGCTGGTCAAGCCGCTGGCCGGAGACCCCCTGTGGCAGCGTCTGCTGCTCCTCTGGCGCCGCGACCGGGTCGCGCCACCGGTGGCCGAGGCCCTGCACCACCACGCCGTCCGCACCTACCGGACCCTGCTGGCGCAGGCCCCGCACCTGCAGAAGTGGGTGACGCGCGCCTACACGCCCGCGCACCCGCAGGCTGCCGTCCGGGCGGGCCGGGACCGGCCCCCCGCCGCGCGGCCCTCCGCCGACGGGCCCTCCGCCGACGGGCCCTCCGCCGACGGGGCGGCCGTCGCGCGGCCCGGCCCGAGCGGGGCCGAGGGGCCCGCCCCGCTCCGGGCGGACGGCGGGACTACTCGACGGTGAGCACCGCGTCGACCGGCCTGCGGGGCGTGGCCGGGATCTCGGGGCCGTAGCCGACGCGGATGACGATCTGCGGGTAGGCCGTCTCCGAGCGGGGGTCCCGCACCAGCCAGCGCAGCTCCGGCCACTCCAGCGCCTGCGAGCTGAGCGAGGTGGACAGCCCGTCGAGCGTCGCCTGGAGCAGCACGCGCTGCATGGCCTGCCCCGCGAGCAGCCAGTCCTCCGGCCGGTCGCGGTGCGTGCCCAGGACGGCGAGGCAGGGCCGCGACTCGTACACCGCCGCGGTGTCCCGCTCCCGCTGCGCGCCGGGGAAGTCCCGTACGGGCGCGCGGCCGTCGTAGCGGCGGGGCCCGAGCGCGTACGACGGGATGCCCTCCGTCGCCGTGTCGTCCACGCCGGCCGTCCACCGGGCGATCTCCGCGCGCACCTCGGGCGCCAGCTCCTCCGCGTGCCCGGCGTCCCACAGCGCGGACAGCAGCTCCCGCACCCGCCAGTCGTCGGCGAAGTCCAGACGCGCCCCCTCGGCCAGGGCGGCGCCGCGCAACCCGTCGAGCAGCGCCTCCTCCACGGGCTCGTCGCCGAACGGCTCCCGGCTGGTGTGCCGCCGGGGGACCGCGGGCCGCAGGTCGGCGAGGGTGTCCCGGTCGGGCCCCGGTACGAAGGAGACCCGGGCCAGCAGGGCCGGGTCCGCCGGGTCGGGCCGCGCCGCGACGCGCGCCTCCCACCCCTCGTCGGCCGCCGCGACCCGCAGGTTGAACAGGGCGGCCCCGCACCCGAGGTGGAGTCCGCGCCCGGACGGGTCGGCGTGCGGCATGGTCCGGGCCGGGTCCGCCCGCAGCGTCAGCGTCCCGCTCGCCCGCTCGTAGCGGAACAGCCACGGCTGGGCGTTGTGGACGGACGGCGCCAGCACGGCGTCGCCCACCCAGGACGTCAGCGACGCCGTGTCCGGCGTAGGGGCGGTCATCGGGCCCACCTCCGGGGTGCGGTCGGCCGGAACACGTCGTCGGCCTGCGTGCGGATGGCCCTCCCATCCGATCACGACTCCAGACTCCCCGCACAGCGGAGCGTCCCCCAGGGCCGGGCGGACCCGGCCGCGGGGCCGAACGGCCCGCAGCCGGGCGCGGCTGCGGGCCGGCGATCCGCGAGCGCGTCCTGCGGGCCCGGCGCCTCCGCCGCGGTCAGTAGTCGCGCCACTCGTGGCGGGCGTACTCCAGGATCACCGGGTCCATGAGGGTGCTGGCGCGCACGTCCTGCGGGCGGCGGTCCACCGGGAAGACCGCTGCGGCCCGCAGGACCGCGTCGTCCAGGAAGCGCAGCCGCGGCGCGCCGGGGGCCAGGCGCAGCGCCGGGGCGCCCCCCTCCCGGCCGGGCGAGGCGAGGACGAAGCCCCAGTTCCCGAAGCTCGGGACGTCGACCTGGTAGGCGGTCGTGGCGTACCCCGCCTCCCGCACCGTCTCGGCGATCGACCAGTACGACTTCGGTGCGAAGAACGGCGACCCGGCCTGCACCACGACCCGGCTGTCCGGCTTCAGGACCTGCGCGAGCAGGTGGTAGAACTCGACGCTGTACAGCTTCGCCAGGGCGGCCGTGTCCGGGTCGGGGAAGTCGATGACGACCGCGTCGTAGCGGTCGCCCGCGTCCCGCAGCCAGGAGAAGGCGTCGGCGTTGACGGCCGTGACCCGGGGGTCGGCCAGGGCGTGCTCGTTGAGGTCGACCAGCGGGCGGAAGGTGCGGGCGAGCCGGGTCATCGCCGGGTCCAGGTCGACCAGCGTGACCTCCTCCACGTCCTCGTAGCGCAGCACCTCCCGCAGCGCCAGCGCGTCGCCGCCGCCCAGGATCAGCACCGACGACCGCTTCCCGGCGAGCGCCGGGTGGACCAGCGACTCGTGGTAGCGGTACTCGTCCACGGAGGAGAACTGCAGGTCCCCGTTGAGGAACAGCCGTGTGTCGGGCGTGCCGGTGAAGGCGGTGGCGCGGGTGACGACGATGTCCTGGTACGGGGTGGTCTCGGCGTGGACGATGGGGTCCCGGTACAGCTTCTGGCGCGCCGTCACCTCGATGTCGTCGGCCAGCGCGTACACCGTGCCCAGCACCGCGAGGACCGCCGCGACACCGCCGAGCAGCCCGGCGCGGACGATCCGCCTGGTCTCCCGGCGGAAGATCCACAGGACGACGCCGCCCCCGGCGACGGCGTTGACGGCGCCCACCACCAGGGCGCCCCTCAGCTGCCCGAAAGCGGGCAGGAGCAGCAGCGGGAAGCACAGCCCGCCGATGAGCGCGCCGACGTAGTCCGCCGCGAACATGTCCGCGACGGCGCTGCCCGCCTCCTGCCGCCTGATCCGCTGGAGCAGCGTCATCAGCAGCGGGATCTCGGCGCCGATCAGCAGGCCCACGACGAAGCAGGCGACCACCATCGCGGGCATGTAGACCCGCAGCCAGGAGAACGCCACGTACAGCAGGAGTACCGACAACCCGCCCACGAGCCCGAGAACCAGCTCCACCAGCGCGAACGCGCCCACGGCCCGGCGCTGGAGGGGCTTGGCGGCCAGGGAGCCGATGCCCATCGCGAAGACCATGACGGAGATGACCACGGAGGTCTGCATCACGGAGTTGCCGATGAGGTAGCTGCCGAGCGCGGTCAGCGCCAGCTCGTAGACGAGGCCGCAAGCGGCGCAGACGAACACCGCGAGCAGCAGCAGCGCCCGGGTCCCGCGCGGATGGCCGGGGCGCGGGGGAGCCGGCGCGGCGGCATCCCGCCCGCCGCCCCCGGGTGCGCCCGCGGGTGCGGCGGCCCCCGTGCGGGCCTGGGCGTCCTTACGGAGGCCCCGCGGGGCCTGCCCGGCGGTGTCGGACGGGACGGCGGTGGCGGACCGGGCGGTGGCGGCGGACGGCGCGGAGTGGTCCGGCGCGGCGTCCACCGGCGCCGCGTGGTCCGGCGCCGCGTGGTCCCGAGGGGAGTGGTCCGGCGCCGGGCGGTCCGGAGGGGAGTGGTCCGGGGAGGAGTGCTGCGGGACGGTGGTGCTCATGCCGGGACGCTCAGGAGACCGCGGCGCCGACCATGAAGGCCGTGCCCAGGTACATGGCCGCCTGGACCCAGGCGGCGGGGTGGGGGCGCGTGCCGTCGTCGTCGAGGACGGCGGCACCGAGCCGGCCCGGCGTCAGCATGCCGACGAGCAGCGAGATGAGGGTCATCACGACGACGCCGGCGAGCCCGTACAGCAGGGTGCTCAGCAGCCCGTGCCCCAGGCCCAGCTCCGACTCGCTGGCGCGGATCGACGCCTCGATGACCAGGCCGACGGCGACCGTCTGCCCGGCGAGGAGCACCGCCGCGCCCCGGTTGCGCTCGGTCCACACGACGTGGAACAGCTTGCCGGGTGTCACCAGGTCGAGCGCGACGAAGCCGACCACCATCACGACGAAGCCGACCAGGCCGTAGAGCACGGCGATGCCGGCCGACTCGAAGATCTCTGCCACGGGGGTGCCTTTCGGGAGGGCGTCGGGGGGACGTGGGTGGTCATGGGCGCGGGGGCGGGGCGCCGGGTCACTTGCCGGAGCCGGGGCCTCCGCCGCGGAAGCCCGAGCTCTCCGGGTCCGGCCACACCGTCCGGAGGTGGGACTTCCAGCGCCGGTAGCCCGAGCGGTAGTCCGCTATCTCGATGCGGCTGCCCGCCTGGTGCGGGCTGACGGCGACGATGTCGTCCCGGTAGCGCAGGAACACCGTGCCGCCGGACTCCAGCCGGTCCCTCGCCGAGGCGTGCCCGTGGATCTCGTCGGCGACGTTCGACGGCAGGTCCCGGAGGTCCACGTAGTGGGTGCCGCTGCTCGTGTACTGGCGGCTGATCCAGGAGGACGGGACGGGGTTGCCGTCGTCGTCACTGCCTCCGGCGCAGCCGGCGAGGGCCGCCGCGGCAAGCAGCAGCGCGGTGGTGCGTCGGGCGGTTCTCATCGTGCCTCCAGCCGGGTGCGGGTCGCCACGATCCGGCGGCTTCCCGGGTACGTGTGCCAGGTGCGCCAGACCGGTCCCGCGCCGCCCCGCTCGACCACCAGTGCGGTGACGGCGTCGGCCGAGCCGGGGAAGACGCCGTAGAGGGCGCGGGGATGGGCGTCCGCCAGCTCGCGGAGCCGGGCCACCTCGGCGCGGAAGCGGCCGGCGGGGTACTCCTCCACGCGGGCGCCGAAGGAGTAGTGCCAGCCCTCGACGTCGTGCGCGGCGGTCCCGGGCAGGCCGCCGCCGGCTCCGGGCAGGCAGGCGACGGTCTCCAGCACCGGGCCCGCGCAGACCTGGTGCGAGGCGCCGAGCAGCCGGAGCTGCACGTCCAGCCCGCCGACCGTCAGGTCCCGTACGGCCAGGGCCTCGCGGACCGGGTGGTCGAGCGAGAAGGACAGCTGGTCGGCGTCCGTGTCCAGGTAGGGGGTCTCCAGGGCTATGCCGTTCACCGATCCCCCGAAAGCCGTACCTGCCGAGCGGGCCCGAGTATGGCACAGACGCACCCGCCCCAGTACGGCCCGGCGGCCCCGGACCCGGCCACCGCCCCCGAACCCTGACGCGCGCCGCGGCCCCGGCCCCTGCCCGCTCCCGCCCCCGCCGAGCCCGGTCCGCCTCCAGCCCCCGAATCCCGCCCCCCCCGCCGAGCCCGGTCCGCCTCCAGCCCCTGAATCCCGCCCCCCGCCGAGCCCGGTCCGCCTCCAGCCCCTGAATCCCGCCCCCCGCCGAGCCCGGTCCGCCTCCAGCCCCCGAATCCCACCCCCCGCCGAGCCCGGTCCGCCTCCAGCCCCCGAATCCCGCCCCCGCCGAGCCCGGCCCCAGCCTCAACCCCGCCCCCAGCCCGGATCCCGCCCTCGACCCGACCCCCGGCCCCCGGCCTCCGCCGCCGCCCGCGCGGCTCGCCGTCCCCCGGGTCCGCGTGTCCCGGCACTCCGCCCCTCCGCCGCCGTTCGGGGCTCCTCCGCCCTTCGGCCTGGTCCAGCGGCCCGGCGCTCGCCCGCCGCGCGGCCCGCTCGGCCCCGCTCGGGGTCCGGCGTTCTCCGGCCCCCGTTCCCGGTCCCCGGTGAGCCTGCCGAGCCCACCTCACCGCTCCCGCCCGGTCTCCGGCCGCCCCATCCGGGGCGCCGCGCAGACCGGGGCCCGCACGGGCGGCCGATCGGCCGACGCGGCGTCAGGTCGCGCAAGCGCGGCCGGACGCGCGTCACAGCGGGGGGTCCGCGCACCGCCAAGTTGGTCTGGACCTTACGATGGTCCCGTACCTCTCCGTGCGCACGGCCCACACCCCCGCGCCCGAACGGCCCGCACCCCCGCGTGCGCACCGCCCGGACGCCCCGCGCCCACAGGGGGAGTTGCGCCCCGGCGGCCGAGCGCCCCGCGACGCGGGTCCGGCCGGGGGAACCCTCCGTACCCGGGCGCGGGCCCCTCGGGCGCGACAAGGGTTTTCCCCGTATCGACGTCACCGCGCGTTTCCCTACTGTTCCGGCACCGGCGGTTCCCCCTCACTCCTGTCAATGTCAGGTGCATGTAACCCCCTGCATGCGACCCCAGGGGGCACCGCCGGGGCGGCCCCGATGACGAGGCCGTCGCGCCGGCGGCGGCGCGGGGGCGCACCCGGCCCCAGGGTCCGTGGAGGTACCCCACACACAGCCACGGACCCGCGCCGCCGCCGCGCCCGCATCTCCAGCAGCTCCGGGAGTCGCCGGAGCCGCCTTCGAAAGGGAACGACTTGAACGGTTCCAGGCGGAGACTGATATCCGTCGTGGCGGCGAGCGCCACGATCCTCGGCGTCGCGGCCACCTCCTCGGTGGCGCTCGCCGCGCAGGCCACCCCCTCCCCGGCACCGGCAGCGCCGGCGTCGCAGGCCATGAACCCGGCCGCCACCCTCCCGTCCGCGCCCGTCGAGAAGGTCATCGTGACCTACAAGGCGCGCACGGAGGAGGCCACCTCCAACACCGCCGCCAAGGACGACACCGCCGAGAAGGCCGCCGAGACGGGCGAGAAGCTCGCCTTCGAGCGCCGCCTCGCCGGCGGCGCCGCCCTGGTGGACCTGGGCACCGCCACCACCCGGCAGGACGTCGCGGAGGTCATGGACGCCTTCCGCGCCGACCCGGACGTCGCCGCCGTCGAGGCCGACATCCGCGCCTACGCGATGGCCGTGACCCCCAACGACACCGACTACGCCAAGCAGTGGGACCTCTTCGAGCCCACCGGCGGCATGAACGTCCCCGGCGCCTGGGACAAGACCACCGGCAGCGGCGTCACCGTCGCCGTCATCGACACCGGCTACGCGGCCCACTCGGACCTCGCCGCCAACACCGTCTCGGGCTACGACTTCATCTCCAGCTCCACCGACGCCCGCGACGGCGGCGGCCGCGACGCCGACCCCAAGGACGAGGGCGACTGGAACGCCACCGACGGCGAGTGCGGCACCGGCTCCCGCGCCAGCAACTCCTCCTGGCACGGCACCCACGTCGCCGGCACCATCGGCGCCGTGACGAACAACGGCAAGGGCATCGCGGGCATCGCCCACGGCGCCAAGGTCCAGCACGTCCGCGTGCTCGGCAAGTGCGGCGGCTCCTCCTCGGACATCGCCGACGCGATCACCTGGGCCTCCGGCGGCAGCGTCCCCGGCATACCGGCCAACCCCACCCCCGCCAAGGTCCTCAACCTGAGCCTCGGCGGCGCGAGCAGCACCTGCCCGACCGTCTACCAGAACGCCATCAACGGCGCCGTCTCCCGTGGCTCCACCGTGGTCGTCGCGGCGGGCAACAGCAACACCAACGCCTCCGGCTTCACCCCGGCCAACTGCAACAACATCATCAACGTGGCCTCCACCAGCCGTGAGGGCAACCGCTCCTACTACTCCAACTACGGCACCGTCGTCGACGTCTCCGCCCCCGGCGGCGAGACCCGCCGCGCCACGGACACGCCGGGCACCGTCACCACGCCCGAGAACGGCATCCTCTCCACGCTGAACTCCGGCACCACGGTCCAGTCCCTCGAGAACTACAAGCCCTACCAGGGCACCTCGATGGCCGCCCCGCACATCGCCGGCCTCGCCGCGCTCCTGAAGTCCGCGAAGTCCACGCTGACGCCCGCCGAGATCGAGACCGCGATCAAGGGCAACGCCCGCCCGCTGCCCGGCACCTGCACCGGCGGCTGCGGCGCGGGCATCGCCGACGCCGCGAAGACGGTCGCCGCCGTCACCGGCGGCGGCACCACCCCCGGCACCACCTTCGGCAGCACCACCGACGTGACCATCAGGGACAACCAGACCGTCACCTCGGCGATCACCGTCACCGGTCTCACCGGCAACGCCCCGGCCACCCTCAAGGTGGACGTGGACATCAAGCACACCTGGCGCGGTGACCTCGTCATCGACCTGGTCGCCCCCGACGGCACCGCCTACCGCCTGAAGAACTCCAGCGGCGGCGACTCGGCCGACAACGTCCTCGCCACCTACACGGTGAACGCCTCCTCCGAGACCGCCGCCGGCACCTGGAAGCTCCAGGTCCGCGACGTCGCCTCGGGTGACACCGGCTACATCGACGCGTGGAGCCTCACCTTCTGACGCCACCCGCGCGACAGCTCCACCGCAGGTCAGGGGCGTGCTCCCGGCATCGTGCCGGGGGCGCGCCCCGCCGCGGCGCCCGCAGCGCCGTCCACATGCCGGACAATCACCCTGGACTGCCCGCCCCCGGTTCGTATCCTCACAGGGCGCGGGCAGGGGGCCCGCCACGCGCGGGCACGGACCCGCGCGCCGGAGGTGGTGGCTGATGAGGACGACGCCGTACCCGTCCATGCCCGTCGGCCGGGCGCACCTCGTCGACCGGCTCGACCGCACCCTGCGCACCCGCGGCCGCGCCGTCCTCACCGGCCCCGCAGGCATCGGCAAGACCGAGGTCGCCCGCTCCGCCGCCGCCGAGGCCACCGCCCGCGGCGAGACGGTCCTGTGGCTCGCCCCCCAGCCCGCCGACCGGGACATGCCCGGCGCGGCCGCCGCCGCCCTCGTCGCCTCCGTACCGCCCGCCGCCCTCGACGGGCTGCCCGGCCCGCAGCGCGACGCCGTCGCCGTCCTGTGCCGCGAGGCCGCCGCGCCCGACGCGGACCGCGACCCGATCGCGCTGCGCCTCGGCCTCGCCCGGATGCTGCGCACCCTCACCGACAAGGGCCCCGTCCTCCTCGTCGTCGACGACACCCGCCACATCGACCCGCAGAGCGCCGACCTGCTGCGCTTCGCCCTCCACCTCGCCCCGCCCGAGCTGCGCGTCCTCGCCGTCGAGACACCCGCCCCCTACGCCCCCGACACCCCCGGCGGCGACCCCGCGGGCCCCCCGCACGCACCCGACACCCACCCGGCCCCCGAGGCCGAGCCGGCCGCGGACGCCGCGCCCGCCACCCTGTGGGTGCCCTCCGAGGCGGACGTCCTCCTCGTCCCGCCGCTCCAGGCCGACGAGCTGGCCGAGCTGCTCGTCCAGCACCGGCTCGCCTCCCGCATGGCCGGCCGCATCCACCAGGCGAGCGGCGGCAACCCCCGCCTCGCCCTCGCCGTCGGCCGCTCCCTGGCCGACTCCCGCACCCCCGTCCACCACGCCGAGGCGCTGCCCCTGTCCGGCCGCGCCCGCGACCTGGCCCGCAGGATGCTCGCCCCCGCGCCCCCGCCCGTACGCGCCGCGCTGCTCCTCGCCGCCCTCGCCCTGCGCCCCACGACCGCCCTGGTGCGGCGTGCCGGCCGCCCCACCGCCGAGGCCGAGCTGGCCGCCGCCGAACGGGCCGGACTGGTCTCGCTCACCGAGCACGGCGCCGTCGCCTTCACCGCCGGACTGCTCCCCACCACCCTCGTCCACGACACCTGCTGGACCGAGCGCAGCGAGGCCCACACCGCCCTCGCCCGCGTCGTGGACGACCCCGTCGAGGCCGTCCGCCACCTCGCGCTCGCCACCGACGTGCCCGACGAGCGCCTCGCCGCCGAGCTCGCCGCCGCCGTCGAGACCGTACGCCGCCGCGGCAACAGCGCGCTCGCCGCCGAACTGGCCCTGCTCGCCGCCGAGACGACCCCCGTCCACCTCGGCCGGCGCCGCATCGCCCGGCTCGCCGCCGCCGCCGAGGAGGCCGCCCGAGCCGCCCGCGCCGACCTCGCCCTGCGCGCCGCCGCCGACCTCCTCGCCCGCGACGCGGGCCCCGAGGACCGGGTACGGGCCCGGCTCGCCGTCATCGACACGGCCGGCCAGGGCCTCACCGACCTCGACGAGATGTACGTGCACGCCCTGGAGGACTCCGAGGACGACCCGGCACTGCGGGCCGCCGTCCAGCTGCGCCTCGCCGTCAAGTACGTCCTCGCCGACGGCGACCCGGTCCGCTCCCGCGCCGCCGCCGTCGAGTCCGCCGCCCTCGCCGCGTCCGTCGGCGACCGGCACACCGCCGCCCAGGCCCTCACCCAGCAGGCCCGCATCGACCGCGTCCTCGGCTCGCCCGACGCGGAGCGGACCCTCGCCGAGGCCCGCGAGCTGGAGCGCGCCGACCGGCCGCTCGGCGTGCGCAACGCCGCGCAGATCCTCACGGCCCGGCACGCCCTCTTCGACGACCGGCTCACCGAGGCCCGCGACGAGATCAACGCCCTGCTCCCCCTGGTGGAGCGGCGCGGCTCGGTCGAGGACGCCATCGAACTGCTCCACACCCTCGCCGCCGTCGAGGCCCGCCGGGGCCACTGCGCCGCGGGCCTCCAGCACGCCCACCGGGCCCTCGCCCTCACCCTGGACGCGGGCCTCTCACCCGGGCCCGCCTGGTACACGCTCGCCCTCGCGGAGGCGGCCGGCGGCTCCTTCGCCCGTGCCATGCGCTACGCCCGCCGCAGCGCCCAGGCGTCCGAGGAGGAGGGCGACAACGTCTTCCTCTCCCGCGCCCTGTACGTCCTGGGCAGGGCGCAGCTCGTCACCGGCGACGTCGCCGCCGCGCTGGAGACGCTGCGCCGCGTCCAGGAGGGGGAGCGCCGCCGGAGGATCGTCGACCCGTCCATGCTGCGCTGGCACGAGGAACTGGCGGAGGCCCTGCTCGCCGCCGACGCGCGCGAGGAGGCCGAGGCGCTGATCGCCGAGGTCCGCCCGGTCGCCGAGAGCCTGGGCCGGACGACGGTGCTGCTCGGCCTCGACCGGGCGTACGCGCAGTGCCTGGCGGCGGGCGGCGGGACCGACGAGGCGGCCGCGCTGCTGGAGCGGACCGCCGAGCGGCTGGCCGCGCACGGCCTCGTCATCGAGCAGGGCCGCTGCCTGGTCGCCCTGGCGCGGGTGGAGCGCCGCAGACGCAGGCGCTCGGCCGCCCAGCAGGCCCTGGGCGCGGCGGCCGCCGTCTTCGAGCGGGCCGGTGCGGCGCCCTGGCTGGACCTGGTGGCGGAAGGCCCCGCGCGGGCGGACGCGGCTCCGGTGGGCGCCGCCGGGGCGCTGTCCCGGCTCACGGAGGCGGAGGTGCGCCTCGCGCGGATGGTGAGCCAGGGGGCGAGCAACCAGGAGGCGGCGGCCCGGCTGTACCTGAGCGTCAAGACCGTCGAGGCGCGGCTGACCCGCATCTACCAGAAGCTCGACGTCCGCTCCCGCGCCCAGCTGGCGACCGTGATCAACCAGGGCCCGCCCGGCCGCGCCGGCGCCGACGACCTCGGCTGACCACCCGCCCTCCGCCGCCCGGCCCCCCTGGTCCGTGCGGCCCCGGCCCCGCACCTCCCGCCCGGCCCCCGGCCGTCCTGGCGCCCGCCCGACCCGGCCGTCCTCCACGCCTCCCGGTCGCGAGGCCCCCGGGGGCCCCTCTCCCGGCCGGCCGAAGCCCCGGACACGGCACCGCCGCGCGGCACCGGGTGGTGCCGCGCGGCGGTGGGGGCGGGGCGGGGTGGATCAGTGGTGGACGGTCTCGCCGCCCGCGTGGGTGGTGGCGCCCTGCACGGTGCCCTCGGTGGCCCCGTCGACCAGCGACGTGACGGTGTCCGTGCCGACCAGCGAACCGGCGTCGGGCAGCCCGCCGCCGACGACGGCGTGCGAGGACGGGGTGAGCAGGGAGGTGACGACTCCGGCGGCGAGGGACGCCACGGCGAGCATGCTGCGCTTCTTCATGCCCCCACCAACTGCCGGGACCCCGCCGGGGTCACGGCCCGCCCCCGACGAGTTTCCGCCGGCCCGCACCGCCCGCACCGCCCGCCCGCAACGGCGGCCCGCACCGGCCCACCCGCACCGGGCGGGCCGACGGGCGGGTGCCCGCGGCCGGTGCCAGGCTGGGTCGGAGACGACTGCGAAAGGACCACGGCGATGATCACCACCGACTTCGCTCCCGGCTCGCCCTGCTGGCTCGACCTCGGAGCCCCCGACGTCCGGGCCGCCGCCGCCTTCTACGGCGCGGTCCTCGGCTGGGAGTACGAGCCCATGGGGGAGGGCGAGGACGCGCAAGGCGGTGTGCTCCGGAAGGACGGCAGGATCGTCGCGGGGCTCGGCAGGCTCACCGAGGAGGGCGCCCGCTCCGCCTGGATGATCTACTACAGCGTCCCCGACGCCGACGCGGCGACCCGTGCGGTGGAGCAGGCGGGCGGCACGGTGCGGGTGGCCCCGACGGACCTGGACGGATGGGGCCGGATGGCGCAGCTGAGCGACCCGCTCGGCGGGCAGTTCGCGGTCTGGCAGCCCGGTACCACCCGCGGCGTCGAGCTGGTGGACCAGCCCGGTTCGCTGGCCTGGACGGAGCTGTACACGAGCGACGCCGCCGGGGCCAGGGAATTCTACGGCACGGTCTTCGGCTGGCGGTTCGGCGACATGACCATGCCCGGCGGGGGCACGTACGTCCTCATCACCCCGGCCGGGCTGCCGGACGAGCGGATGCACGGCGGTCTGCTGCAGGTCGGCCCGCAGGAGCTGGCCCTGGCGGGCGGGCGGCCGTACTGGCACCCCGTCTTCGCCGTGGCGGACTGCGACGCGGCCGCCGCCGCGGTGACCGGGCACGGCGGCAGCGTGCCGATGGGCCTCGAGGACGCGGAGGGCGTCGGCCGGATGGCCCTCTGCCTCGACCCGGCGGGCGCCGACTTCCTGCTGCTCACCCCGGCCGGCGGCTGATCCGGCCGGGTACCCGGCCGAGGGCGGGTAGCCGGTTCCGATCTTTACCGGGGGCCGCCCGGCGTGCTGTGCTGCCCGTATGGACCAGACCAATGAGCTGAGCGGCGCGCCGGTCGCCGGGGCCGCGTATCCCACCGTTCCGTACCGGCCGACGGCCGTGCCGGCCGAGGAGGCCGCGGGGCGGGCCCGCGCCTTCTGCGAGGTGATGGCGCGCCGCCGCACCGTGCGGGACTTCTGCGACCGCCCCCTGCCCGAGGGGGTGGTGGAGTGGGCGATCCGCACCGCCGCCACCGCGCCCAGCGGGGCCAACGTCCAGCCGTGGCGCTTCGTCGTCGTCACCGACCCGGAGCGCAAGCGGCGGCTGCGCGAGGCGGCCGAGGCGGAGGAGCGGGAGTTCTACGACCGCCGGGCCTCCGCCGAGTGGCTGGAGGCCCTGGCGCCGCTGGGCACCGACTGGAGCAAGCCCTTCCTGGAGACGGCGCCCGCGGTGATCGTGGTCTTCGAGGTCCGCAAGGGGCCTGACACGCCGCGCCCCTACTACACCAAGGAGTCGGTCGGCATCGCCGTCGGCCTGCTGCTCGCCGCGCTCCACCAGGCGGGGCTGGCGACGCTCACCCACACCCCGAGTCCGATGCGCTTCCTCAACGAGGTCTGCGACCGTCCGGCGGAGGAGCGCGCCGCCTACGTCATCCCGGTCGGCTACCCGGCCGGCGACGCGCGCGTGCCCGACATCCGGCGCAAGCCCCTGGACGAGGTGATGGTGCGGCTGTGACCGCGCCGCCCACGCGATGAGCCCGGCCGGGGCCGGGCTCATCGCCGCGCGGGGGCCGACGACGGGCGGGGCGGCGCCCCCCTGCCGCCCGTCGCTCCGGCGAACGCCTCCGGCGGGACGGCTCAGGGTAGGGGCGGCGCCCCTACCCGCTGCCCGGCCCGGTCCCGCCCGGCTCCGTGCCGCCCGCCGGCGTGTCGCCCGGCGCCGTGTCCGACCCGCCCGGCGGGGTGCCGGGGGCCTCGCCCGTGGGGGAGCCGTTCGGCGGGGGCGCATCGGTCGGGCCCTCCGGGCTGGTGACCGGAGGAGGCGTCCCGCCGTCCGGCGGGGGCTCCGTGCGGCCGGTCGGGCTGTCCGCCGGCTCCCCGGTGGGCCGGTCGGCCGGCGGCTCGCCGGTCGGGGTTCCGGCCGGGGTGTCCGTCCCGCCGTCCGGGGTGGTGGGCGGCCCGGTCGTGGTCGGCGACGCCGTGTCCGTCCCGGTGGGGGAGGGCGAGGTCCCGGTGGGGCGCGGGCGCTCGACGCGCTCGCCGGTCGCCGGGTCGACGACGGTGAAGGTCGGCACCGGCGTCGGCGCGGGCTCGACGATCACGACCTCCTCGGCCCGGAACCCCGGCCACGTCTTGCCGACCACCTTCTCCGGGCGCTCCACCTGGGGCCGGTCCAGCGGGTTGCCGCAGACGCACCGCACGCGCGGCACGCCGTACTCGTCGATCATCACGGCCGTCCCGGCCTGGAGGATCGCCTGGTAGGGGACGGCCCGCCCGTCCTCGTAGCCGTGGTTCGTCACCAGCGTGTCGAGGCGCAGCTGCACGGACGTCAGACCGCGCAGGTACGCCGGCAGGTCCTCGGGCGAGGTCTTCAGCGCCGACGCGAACGCCTTCGCCTTGGCGCGGTCGCCCTCCAGGTAGGCGATCTGGCGCTCCACGTCGCAGACGGCGCGGTCGCCGCTCCCGCCGTACAGCTCGGGCGCCGACCCGGCGTACCGGTGGCGCTGCTGCGTCGGCAGCGGCTCCACCGCCTGTTCGGCGGGGGTGGCCGTGCTCGGGGTGAAGCTGTTCGGCGGGCGGTACGAGACGCTCTCGGCCATCACGGCGGCCTGCGCCTCCTCGGAGCGCGACAGCACCAGCGCCAGCGCCACCGCGGCGACCAGGAGGCCGGCGAGGGAGGCGATCACCGGAACCGACCGCCACCAGGGGCGCCCGCCCCCGTCCCCGGCCCGCGGCGAGCCGCCCCCGCCGCCATCGCCCCCGCCCGAGGGGGGCTCGTCCGGGGGCCGGCCGCCCGAGCCCGAGCCGCCGGCCGGCGGGTGCGAGAGGGGGCCCGACGGGGGACCCGTGGGGCGGTCGGGCGCGGGCTCGGAAGTCACATGCGTACCTTTCATCCCATACGTGTTCATTCTGTGCCCCGTCCGGGTGCCGTCCGCAAGCCGGGAGCCGCTGCCCGCGCCTAGCGTGGCCAGCGTGAGCAGTCAGAGCGCCGCGCCCCGCGGCACCGCGCCGCACGGCACCGCGCCGCACGGCCTCGACGACGCCGTGCGGGTCGGCCTCGGCGCCCTCCTCGCGGTCCTCGCCGCCCTCGCCGCGATGGCCGCCACCGCCGCCCTCGGACTGTGGGCGGCGGGCGCGGCCGACCTGCCCGGCGGGGCCTTCTGGCGGGTCGTGCCCGCCGTCGTCGTCATGGCGGCGGGCGGCGACGTCGGCCTGGCGGGCGGCGCGGGCGCGCTCGCCCGTACGGACGCCGAGCTGACCGCCATGCCGCTGTCCGTCTCCCTCGCCGGAGCGCTCGTCCTCGCCGCGGGGTTCCTGCGCCCGCTGCGGCACCGGGCCGTCGCCTCCGCGGGCGAACTCCTCGCCCGCGCCGCCGCGACGGCCGCCCTCTGGCTCGCCGGGCTCGCCGTCGCCGCCTCGCTGGCCCGCCACACCTTCACCGACCTGCTGCCCGCCGACTCGCCCGCCGACCTGCTCGGCGACCTCCTCGACGCCTCGCCGAGCATCGGCTTCCGCGCCGACGTGGGCAGCACCCTCCTGTACGGGCTGCTGTGGGTGGCGGGCGTCCTCCTCCTCGCCCTGCTGGTCTCCCGCCGGGCCCCGCTCCCGGCGCGGCTGCTGCGCTACCAGGAGCCCGTACGGCCCGCCGCGTCCGCCATGCTGTCGCTGCTCCTGGCGTACGTCGTCCTCGGGCTGGCCGTCGGCCTGGTCGTCGCCGCCACGCGCGGCCACCCGGCGGACACGTTCGCGGTGCTCCTCCTCGGCCTGCCCAACCTGGCGTGGATGGCGCTGGGCCTGGGCATCGGCGCGTCCTGGGAGGGCCGGGTCGAAGGCCCCTTCGGGCTGCCCATGCCGCAGGTCCTCGACCAGGTGCTGCGCGGCCCCGAGGACACCACGCTCGACGTACGGTCCCTCGCCGCCCAGGACGGCCGCGCGTGGTGGCTGATCCCGGTGGCGGCGCTGCTCCTGCTGGCCGCCGCCTTCACCATGGCCGCCCGCTCACCCGCCCGCACCCGCCTGTGGCAGCACGCCCTGCACCTGGCCGTCGCCTTCGCCGCCACGCTGCTCGTCGTCATCCCCCTGACCCGGCTGGACGCGCGCCTCGGACTGTCGCTGCTCGGCATCTTCGAGGTCGAGGCGCTCGGCGGCAGGGTGAGCCTCCACCCGCACCTGTGGTCGGCGGTCGGCCTGGCCCTGCTGTGGGGCGCAGCCGCCGGAGCCCTCGGCGGCCTCCTGGCCCGCCGCGTCCGCCGCCCCGGCGTGGCCGCGCCCCCGCCGCCACCCGGCCGGAGCGGATAACGCGGGCCGCGCGGCGGTGCTAGGGGGCCCGCTCCGTGCCCCGGAAGACGGGCAGCGCCCACATCGGGGGAGCGGGCGGCGGGGGCGGCGGGCCGGCCGGGGGAACCTGCGGGGCGCCCGGCCGCCCGGCCGGGGACCCGCCGCCCTCCGCCCGGTCCTCCGCGCCGCCCTCCGCCCCGCCCGGGCCCCCGGCACCGGAGGACGCCGCCCGCCGCAGCTCGGTCACGAACGCCATGCACGAGTCGTAGCGGTGCTCGGGCGCCTTCGCCAGCGCCCTGGCCAGCACCTCGTCCATCCCGGCGGGCAGGCCCGGCCGCACGTCGCTCAGCGGGGGCGGGGGGTCGTACTGGTGCGCCCACAGCAGCGCCATGTCGTCGTCCCGCCGGAACGGCGGCGAGCCCGCCAGCGTCTCGTACACGACGCACCCCAGGCTGTACACGTCGCACCGGCCGTCCACCGGCCGGCCGGAGATCTGCTCGGGCGCCACGTAGTCGAGCGTGCCCACGAACTGGCCGACGCTCGTGAAGCCGGTCAGCGACAGCGACTTCTTCGTCAGCCCGAAGTCCGTCAGGTACACGTGCTCCGGCCGGTCGCTGTCCGTGCCCTCGGCCACGAGGACGTTGCCCGGCTTCACGTCCCGGTGCACCAGCTCGTGCGCGTGGGCCGCGTCCAGCGCCGACGCCACCTGCACGGCGATCCGCAGCGCCGTGGCGACCGGCAGGGGGCCGGCGCGGTCCAGCAGCGCCCGCAGGTCCTGACCCGGTACGAACCGCATGGCGATGTACAGCAGGCCCTCGGTCTCCCCGGCCTCGAAGACGGGCACGATGTTCGGGTGGTCGATCGCGGCGGCGACCCGCGACTCGTGCGCGAACCGCTTGCGGAAGGTGTCGTTGCGGGCCAGCTCCGGCGCGAGCAGCTTCAGCGCCACGGTGCGGCCGAGCCGCAGGTCGGTGGCGCGGTACACGACGGCCATGCCGCCCCGGCCGACCTCGGCGTCGATCCGGTAGTGCGCGACCTGCCGGCCCACCAGGCCGGACGGCCGCCCGGCGGGCAGGTCGGCGCCCCCCGCGGTCATCCGTCCCCCGCCCGTCCGTCCGCCGCGCCGCCGTCCGCCGCGCCGCCGTCCGCCGCGTCGGGGTCGCGCTCCGCGCCGCGCCGGCCGCCGGGGCCGCCGGTGGCCGGTTCGCCGCCGTGCCCGGCCCCCTCGCCGCCGCTCGCGCCGCCGCCGACCCCCGTGCCGTGCCCGGCCGGCGCGTCGTCGGGGCCGTCCACCGGCACGTCGACCGCGCGGGTCGGCTCCCGCACGCCGTCCGGGGGCTGCTGCGCGCGGGGGGCGGCCCCGGACCCGTCGCCGCCGTACCGCTCCGGCGGCGGCGCGGCGCGGGCCGGGTCCACCACCCGGGTGGGGGCGTGCGCGCCGGGTGCAGCGCCGTCGGGCGCGCTGTCCGGCGCGTCGGACGGTTCGCCGGCCACGCGGGTCGGCTCGGCGCCGCCGTCCGGGACTCCGGGCGGGGGACCGGCGGAGGCACCGGCGAGGCGGGTGGCCTCACGGGGGCCGGGCGGCGGGTTTCCGGGGGACGGCGGCCGGCCCTCCGGGACGTCGGCCACACGGGTCGGGGCGTGCCCCGCCTCCTCGGGCGGAGCCGCGTGCCCCGCCGCTGCCCCGGGTGGGGCCGCCGCCGGCGCCGGGCCCGCGGGAGCGGGGGCCACCGGCGGGGAGGCCGGGCCGCCGGACGCCCGCCCCTGAGCCGTCCCGCCGGACGCCGCGCCGCCCCCGGAAGCCGCGCCGCCGTCCGGGGCCGGGCCGCCGCCCCCGGGCGGGCGGGCGGCGCGGGGCGCCGGGTTCGCGGACGGCGCCGACGGTGCGGCGTACTCGGCCAGCCGCGTGCCGTCGCAGTACAGCCAGCGCTCGTGCTCCGCCTCGTACAGCCACATCGCCTCGCCCTCGACCACGACGCCGATCCGCAGCCCGCCCGCGGCCCGCCGGAAGCCCTCCCCGTCGGTGCGGCCCGCCGCCAGGTCCTCCGCCGCCCGCCGGTACCGGCCCAGCGCCGCCTCCGCGCGGGCCAGCAGCGGTACCGGATCGGCCGCCCGCGCCATGTCCCGGCCCGCGCCCGGCGGGTCCTGCGGCACGGAGACCAGGAGCCGCCCGTCCACCCACGCGGACCAGCCGTTGGAGCACAGCACCCGCGCCCAGTCGCCCAGCCGCTCCAGCAGCCGCACCGGCAGGAGCGGGTCGAGCGGCACCGTCGGCCTGGCCGTGCCGGGCGACTCCCACGCGGGCATGCCGTGCCCCGGTACGACGTGCGTGGGCAGGAAGTCGTCGGCGGGCACGTCGCCGGCCGGCACGGCAGAACCCATGGAGGCGCCTACTTTCGCATGATCACCGGCTCGTGGCGGCGCAGCAGCCGCGCCACCGCGAACCCCAGGACGACGGCGAGCGCCAGCAGCGCGCCCATGTCCAGCAGCCACGTCGACATGTCGTGCGCGAACAGCGGGTCGTCCGACCGCTCGCCCCGCACGGTGGCGCCCAGGTCCACGGTCGACGCCATCGCGGCGAACGCCCACCGGGACGGCACCAGCCACGCGATCTGCTCCAGCACGGGCGTGCCCCGCACCGAGAGCAGCGCCCCGCAGAAGACCACCTGCACGATGGCGAGGAGCACCAGCAGCGGCATGGTGACCTCCTCGCGGCGCACCAGCGCCGACACGAACAGGCCCAGCATCATCGCCGTGAACGACAGCGCCGCGACCGCCACCGCCACCTCGGCGAGCGGCGGCAGCAGCACGCCCCGCCCGTCCGGCACGTTCATCGGCACCCCGGCCAGCGCGACCAGCGTCAGGACCACGGCCTGCACCACGGTGACCAGGCCGAGCACGACCACCTTCGACATCAGGTACGCCGACCGGGACAGGCCGACGGCCCGTTCCCTCCGGTAGATGGTCCGCTCCTTCACGATCTCGCGCACCGCGTTCGCCGCGCCGGTGAGGACCCCGCCCACGCACAGGATCAGCAGCACGTTGAGCGTCGACTCACCTTCCAGCGACCCCTCCGACAGGGCCCGGGCCATCGCGCCCATCACGAAGGGCAGCGCCACCATGATCGCCAGGAAGGTGCGGTCCGCGCTCAGCGCCGCCGCGTACCGCCGTACGAGGGTGCGCAGCTGGGAGCCCCAGCTCTGCGCCTTCGGCGGCGGGGGCGGCGGCGGGGCGGGCGACGCGCCGGGCGCGGGCTCGACGGGGCGCCGCATCGCCGCCTCGATGTACCGCTCGTGGTACGCGGAGGCGCGGTAGCGGCCCGCCCAGTCCCGCTCCCGGTCGTTCTCGAACGCCTCGAAGGCCTCGGGCCACTGGGCGCAGCCGAAGAAGGCGAGCGCCTCGCCCGGCGGCCCGTAGTAGGCGATCCGGCCACCGGGCGCCAGGACCAGGAGCCGGTCGCACACGTCGAGGCTGAGCACGCTGTGGGTGACGACGACGACCGTGCGCCCGTCGTCCGCGAGCCCGCGCAGCATGTGCATCACCGACCGGTCCATGCCGGGGTCGAGGCCGGAGGTGGGCTCGTCCAGGAAGAGCAGCGACGGTTTCGTCAGCAGTTCCAGGGCGACGCTGACGCGTTTGCGCTGACCGCCCGACAGGCTGTGCACGGACTGGTCGGCGCGCTGCTCCAGGCCCAGTTCCCGCATCACCTCGTCGACGCGGGCCTGCCGCTCAGCCTTCCGCGTGTCCTCGGGGAAGCGCAGCTCGGCGGCGTACCCGAGGGCGCGGCGCACGGTGAGCTGCTGGTGCAGGATGTCGTCCTGAGGCACGAGCCCGATGCGCTGGCGCAGCTCGGCGTACTGCCGGTACAGGTCGCGCCCGTCGTACAGGACGGTGCCGCGGTCGGCGGGCCGCAGCCCGGTGAGCGCGTTGAGCAGCGTGGACTTGCCGGCGCCGCTCGGGCCGACCACGCCGAGGAGGGTCCGCTCGCCGACGGGGAACGTCACCGCGTCGAGCAGGGTCCTGGTCCGGCCGCCGCCGCCGCCGACCGTGACGGCGAGGTCCCGCACGTCGAGGGAGACCTCGCCGGTGTCGGTGTACTCGACCAGCCGGCCCGCGGCGACGCAGTACGCGCGGTGGCCGACGCCGATGACGTCCTCGGGGCCCACGCGGGCCTCGCGCACCGGGCGGCCGTTGAGGAAGGTGCCGTTGTGGCTGCCGAGGTCGCGGACGAGGTAGGTGCCGTCGGGCCGGGCGACCAGCTCGGCGTGGTGCCGGGAGACCACCAGGTCGTCCACGACCACGTCGTTGTCGGACGCGCGCCCGATGCGGACGGTCCTGGCCGGGAGGGGCCGTACGGAGGTGGGGCGCCGGAACGCGCCCGTGGCGTCGGGGTGGGACACGGCGGAGGGACGCGGCGCCGCCGCCTGCGGGCCCTGCGGCCCGCCGGGCGCGGGGCCCGCGGCTCCGGGCGCACCGGCCTCGGCTTCGGCGGGGGCGCCCCCGGCTCCGGGCGCACCGGCCTCGGCTTCGGGCGCCTCGGCGGGCGTGGGAGCGGAGGCCGGTTCGGGTGCCTGGACGGGCGGGGGAGCGGAGGCCGGTTCGGGTGCCTCGGCGGGCGTGGGAGCGGAGGCCGGTTCGGGTGCCTGGACGGGCGGGGGAGCGGAGGCCGGTTCGGGTGCCTCGGCGGGCGGGGGAGCGGGCGCCGGTGCGGAGCCGGCGGGGGCACCCGAGTCCGCCCCGGCGGGGGCGCCGGAGCCGGACGGGGCCGCCGACAGCACCGCCGCGGGCCCGTCGGCGGGGTGCCCGAAGCGGAGCACCGTCCCGGCGCCCACCCTCCGCACGGCGACCCGCCGGCCGTCCGCGTACGTGCCGTTCGTGCTGTCCTCGTCCCTCACCGTCCACCGGCCGTCCTCGGCTCGGAGCACCGCGTGGTGCCAGGACACCCTGCCGTCCGCGACCGGGATGTCGCTCGCCGGATCGCGTCCGACCCGGTAGACCCGGCCCGGACGCAACACCGTGGTGTGCCCGCCGACATCGGCGACCAGTTCGGGTGCGGTAGGCACGACGGGCCGCTCTCCCATGGAAGCGATTTTATCTTTTCGTACCGGAACGCGCCCGATGCGCCGAGTGTGCCCCCACGCCGCCGGGGAACGCGGAAACGGATCCGATCCCCGTCCGGCAGGAGGCAGCCGATGACGCCCGACCACGCGCCCGGGAACCCCGTGAGCGAGAACCCCGTGACCGCCCACCCCCGCCCCGGCTTCCCGGACCAGGAGCAGACATACCCTGGCCGCACCGGGGCGATGGAGCCCCGCCCCGACCACGGCGAGGAGTCGTACCGGGGCAGCGGGCTGCTGCGCGACCGCGTCGCGCTCGTCACCGGCGGCGACTCCGGGATCGGCCGCGCGGTGTGCCTCGCGTACGCCCGCGAGGGCGCCGACGTGGTCTTCGCCCACCTTCCCGAGGAGGCCGAGGACGCCCGCGAGACCGTGCGCCTGGTGGAGGGCGCCGGCCGCAAGGCCCTCGCCGTGCCGTGCGACATCCGCGAGGAGGAGACCTGCCGGGAGCTGGTCGCGCGGACCGTCGCCGAGTTCGGCCGGATCGACGTGCTGGTCAACAACGCCGCGTACCAGATGGCGCAGACCGACGGCATCGAGGCGATCACGACCGAGCAGTTCGACCGGGTGATGAGGACCAACCTGTACGGCATGTTCTGGCTCACCAAGGCCGCGCTGCCGCACATCCCGGAGGGCGGCTCCATCGTCAACAGCGCCTCCGTGCAGGCGTACAAGCCGAGCCCGCCGCTGCTCGACTACGCCATGACCAAGGGCGCCATCGTCACCTTCACCCACGGCCTCGCCCAGCAGCTCGCGCCGCGCGGCATCCGTGTCAACGCCGTGGCCCCCGGACCGGTGTGGACGCCGCTGATCCCGGCGACCATGCCGGACACCTCCGAGTTCGGCGGTCAGGCGCCGCTCGGACGGCCCGCCCAGCCCGCGGAGATGGCCCCGGCGTACGTCTTCCTCGCCTCGTCCGCCGCGAGCTTCATCACCGGCGAGATCATGAACGCCACGGGCGGCACCCCGCTGCCCTGACCCCCCACCGGGCGGGTCCGGCCCGTGCCGGCGTCCCCGCCGGGCGCCGGGCGGGCGGGTCCCGGTCCCTCCCGCGGGGCGGCGGGCGGGCGGTGACTCACCGCCCGCCCGCCGCCGTCCTGCGCTGTCGCCCCGCCGCCGACCCGGCCGGCTTCGCCCCGACCCCGGCCGGCTTCGCCCCGCTCCCGGAGCGCCTGCGGAGCCGGCCCCGCTCACCCCGTGCGGCGGCGGAGCCGGCGCATCCGGCGGGACACCCGGCCCCGGAGCGGCGCCGGCCAGGTGCGGGTGTCGCGCGGCTCCACGTACGGCTCCTCCTTCGGCGGGAGGCCCGCCCGGATCGCCCGCTGGCGGGCCAGCTCGGCGTTCAGCTCCAGCCCCACCAGGACCGCCAGGTTCGACAGCCACAGCCACACCAGGAACACCACGACACCCGCGAGGGTCCCGTACGTCTTGTTGTACGAGCCGAAGTTCGCCACGTACAGCGCGAAGCCGCCCGACGCCACCAGCCACAGCAGCACCGCGGCCACGCTGCCCGGACTCAGCCAGCGGAAGCCGAGACCGCGCACGTTCGGCGCCCGCCAGTACAGCAGCGCCAGCATCAGCATCACCAGGACCACCAGCACCGGCCATTTCGCGATGCCCCACACCGTCACGGCCTCGTCCCCGACGCCGATCACCTCACCCGCCCGCCGTGCCAGCGGCCCGGTGAAGACCACGATCACCGCACTGGCCGCCAGCAGCACCATCAGCACCACCGTCAGCACCACCCGCAGCGGCGTCAGCTTCCACACCGGGCGCCCCTCCGGCAGGTCGTACACGGCGTTCGCCGTCCGGATGAACGCCGCCACGTAGCCGGACGCCGACCACACGGCCGCGAGCAGACCGACCACCGCCATCAGCCCGCTCGCCGTTCCCGACCCCTGGAGCCGGCGCACCGCGTCGCTCAGCAGGTCGCGCGCCGGTCCGGGCGCGAGCTGCCCGAGGCCGTCCAGCACCGTCCGGGTCGCCGACTCGCCGACCACGCCCAGCAGCGCCACCATGACCAGGAGGGCCGGGAACACGGACAGGACCCCGTAGTAGGTGAGCGCGGCGGCCCGGTCGGGAAGCTCGTCGTCCAGTGCCTCCTTGGCCGTGCGCCGTACCACCGTTCGCCAGGACCGCGCGGGAAGGTCCGCCGGTCCGTCCTCGTGATTCGCCATGCGCCCTCGGGTTACCCGGTACGGGCATCCCAACCAGGCACGCGGCCGGCGCCGCGTGCGCCCGCCCCCCCAGGAGGACCCGCCCATGCCCATCGCCACGGTGAACCCCGCGACCGGTGAGACGCTCAGGACGTTCCGCCCGTACGGGCCCGACGAGGTCGAGCAGCGGGTGGCCGCGGCCGACCGGGCGTTCCGCCACCACCGCACGACCGCGTTCGGCGAGCGGGCCGCCCTGCTGGGGCGCGCCGCCGACCTGCTGGAGGAGGACGTGCCCGACATCGCCCGGACGGTCACCACGGAGATGGGCAAACCGGTCACCGCCGCCCGCGCGGAGGCGGCCAAGTGCGTGAAGGCCATGCGCTGGTACGCGCACAACGCCGAGGCGCTGCTCGCGGACGAGCGGCCCGCCGGCGCCGACGTGCGCGACTCCGGCGCGTCCACCGCCCGCGTCCACTACCGGCCCCTCGGGCCCGTCCTGGCCGTCATGCCGTGGAACTTCCCGCTGTGGCAGGTCGTGCGCTTCGCGGCGCCCGCCCTGATGGCGGGGAACACCGGCCTGCTCAAGCACGCCTCGAACGTCCCGCAGACCGCGCTCTACCTGGAGGACCTCTTCCGCCGCGCCGGGTACCCGGACGGCGTGTTCCAGACGCTCCTGACCGGCTCCGGCGCCGTGGAGGGCGTCCTGCGCGACCCGCGGGTCGCCGCCGCCACGCTCACGGGCAGCGAGGCCGCGGGGCGGTCCGTCGCCGCGGTGGCGGGCGACGAGGTGAAGAAGACCGTCCTCGAACTGGGCGGCAGCGACCCGTACCTGGTCCTGCCGTCGGCCGACGTGGAGCGGGCCGCCGCGACGGCGGTGACCGCGCGCACCCAGAACAACGGCCAGTCGTGCATCGCCGCGAAGCGGTTCATCGTCCACACGGACGTGTACGACGCCTTCCTGGAGCGGTTCACCGCCGGGATGGCCGCGCTGACGGTGGGCGACCCGATGGACGAGGCCACCGACGTCGGACCGCTCGCCTCCGAGAGCGGCCGGGCGGACCTGGAGGAACTCGTCGCCGACGCCGTGGGGCGCGGAGCGTCCGTCCGCTGCGGCGGCCGCCGCCCCGAGGGCCTGGACCGGGGCTGGTTCTACGAGCCGACCGTCCTGACCGGTGTCGCGCCGGGCGCCCGCATCCACCGCGAGGAGGCGTTCGGCCCGGTCGCCGTCGTCTACCGGGCGGGCGGCCTGGACGAGGCGCTGGACATCGCCAACGACTCGCCGTTCGGCCTCAGCTCGAACGTGTGGACGCGCGACGCGTCGGAGGTGGAGCGCTGCGTGCGCGACCTGGAGGCGGGGGGCGTGTTCGTCAACGGGATGACGGCCTCGCACCCGGCGCTGCCGTTCGGCGGGGTCAAGCGGTCCGGGTACGGGCGGGAGCTGTCGGGCCACGGCATCAAGGAGTTCTGCAACGCCACCACGGTCTGGCAGGCCGCCTGAGCGGGCGCCCCGAACCCCCGGCCCCGCGCGGTCCGGTCCCCGCGCGGTCCGGTCCCTCCGCGGACCCGCCCGGACCGGCTCGTCGTGCCGGGCTACCCGTGCGCCCGTAAGGGCGCCGGCCGTCCGCACGGCCGCCGCTCGCCGGGGTGGAACGGCAGGATCAGCAGCCGCGCGCGGGGCGCCGTCATCGGCTGCGCCGCACACAGGGTGACCCATCCGGGCCCGTGCAGCGCGTGCCGCACCGGCCGCTCACCCCCGTCCGGGTGGACGTACGCGCTCGCCGACTCGTAGACGCGGGCCGCCGACGGGTCGTCCAGCACCTCCTTCTCGATGCCGCACAGGGTGGGGTCCTCCGGGTCGGCGGCGATGGCCGCCCGCAGCTGCGGCAGCACCAGCGGCGCCCACGCCGTCTCCCAGTGCCGCAGCACCGACCGGGCCTCCGGCTCGACGGCCATCCACCGCATGATGTTGGACGGCACCCGGCGGTCCGGGAAGAGCCCGGTGAAGGGCTCGTTGTACGCCAGCATGTTCCACGAGCGGTCGCTGACGTACGCCATGTGGGAGATCCCGTCGAGCGCCAGCCGCCACGTGCCGGGGACGGCCTCCCCGGCATGGGCGTGCAGCGGGTGCGGCGGGTCCTGGCCGAGCGCGTACCGCCACAGGGCCACCCACTCGTGCTCGTTCATGCCCAGCAGCCGGGCCACGTCCTCCAGCAGGTCGACCGGCGGGTTCGGGTAGCGGCCCGACTCCAGCCGCCCGTACGTGTCGGGCGCCCGGTGCAGCAGCTGGTCCACCTGGGCCTGCGACAGGCCCGGCGCGCGTCTGCCCTGCCGGGTCGGCCGGGACAGCCCGTGGCTCTCCGGCGAGATCAGGGCGCGGCGCTCCCTCAGCAGGTAGCGCAGGGCGACCTTGTCCATGACGGTCCCTCCCCCAGGGGGACGGCCGCCGCGGGTGGTCGGCCCGACGGCGGCCGTCGCGGTGAAGCGTGAAGCGTGAAGCGTGCGGCGTAGGCGAAGCGTGGAGCGTAGAGCGTGAAACGTGGAGTGCGGAGCGTGGTATGTGGAGTGCGGAGTACGGAAGGTGAGGCGGAGCGGGCGAAGCGGTCGGTGACGTGCGGGTCGGTGCGTGACGTGCGGAGCGGCGGGGGTGCGCGGGCCGTGCGGTGCGACGGCCGGGCGACGCGGCGCCGGTCCGGACATGCCGCACCGGTACGCTGGCCCACCGTGCGCCGGCGATCAAGTGCCCGCGCGGTGCGTACCTGCGCACGGCGCACACACGCAGTCGTGAACAGGGGCGGAGATGACCGGAGGGGACGGCTCGGCGCGGCCCGGGGCGCCGCTGTCGGAGGCGGCGCGGGCGCTGTACGCGCGCGTCACGCGGGGCGAGCCGGTCGGGCCTGGCGACACCGGCCCGCTCGGCGAACTCGTCGCGTGGCGCCTGGTCAACGTCGACCCCGACCGGCCCGCCGCGCCGCCCGTCGCCCTCGACCCGCAGGAGGCCGGCCGCCGCCGGCTCGACGACGAACTGCGCGACCTGGCGGCCCGCGCCGCCCGGATCGCGGCCATACCCGCCCTCGGCGACGAGCTGGGGCTCCACTTCGAGCGCGCCAAGTGGCGTTCCGGCTCCGGCAGCGAGTTCCTGGCCGGGCGCGAACAGGTCGCCGCCCGTATCGCGGAGGCCGTCGAGCGGGCCCAGGACGAGGTCCTCACCGCGCTGCCGTGGGGCCCCGCCTGCCAGGAGGCGCTCGCGGAGAGCACCGACCGGGACACCCGCGCCCTCGCCCGCGGCGTGCGGCTGCGCACCCTTTTCGGCGACGGGGTGCGCGACGATGCCGGGGCCCGCGCCTGGGCGACCCGCATGGCCGCCCGCGGCACCCGGTTCCGCACGCTGCTCTCGCCGTTCCAGCGGTGCGTCGTCGTCGACCGCCGCCAGGCGTTCGTCTCCGACCACGTGGTGGGCGGCGACCCGGAGGAGACCGCGTGGCACGTCATGGACCGGGCCTTCGTCGCGTTCGTCGCCGAGGGGTTCGAGGACGCCTGGCGCCGCGCGGACATCTGGCACGGCGACCCGCGCCGCGCCGTACCGGCGGACCGCGAGGGTGAGCTGACGGAGCGCCAGCGCGAGATACTGACCGACACGGCCGCCGGGGTCGACCAGCGCATCACCGCCCGCCGCCTCGGCATCGGCCTGCGCACCCTCACCAAGGAGCTCGCGCTGCTGCGCGCCCGCTGGGGCGCCCCCACCCTCGCCGCCCTCGCCTACCAGTGGGCGCTCTCCCCGGAACGCCTGGCGGCGACCGGGCGCCCGGAGGGCGCGGGCCGGGAGTGAGGGGGCGCTCGGTGGTTTTCCACTGAAAAAGCATCAGAGGAAAAACGCCGCACGACTGTTGCATCCTGAAGGAGGTCGGGAGGTCAACCGGCTCTTCGAGGAGCGCCGTTACTCCGCGAAGCCGCTGTTACGGGGGCCGTTATCCGCGCCTCATGCCAGAACCGGGCAGTGCAGGACACGGGCAGCGTGCCCTGCCGGGCATCGCGCGGATACCGCAAGGTCACTGCCAGGGCCTTACGGACGCAAAGCCGATCCCTCGGTACGGCCCCCGTGATACGGCGCCTCCCGCCCCCGGCCTCCCTCCGACGGCCCGGCTCAGCCGGGCCCCCGCCGCGTCCGCGTCCACTCCAGCACCTCCCGCGCCGACCAGGTGGTGACGACCCGCTCCGGCGGCACGCCGCACTCCTCCGCCCGCGCGCAGCCCAGGATCTGCCAGTCGAGCTGGCCCGGCGCGTGGGCGTCCGTGTCCACGGCGACGTACACCCCGGCCGCCACGGCCCGCCGCAGCAGCCGCCGCGGCGGGTCCAGGCGCTCCGGCCGGCTGTTGACCTCCACCGCCGTACCGGCCCCGGCGCACGCCGCGAACACCGCCTCCGCGTCGAACTCCGACTCCGGCCGCTTGTCCGGCAGCAGCCGGCCGGTGCAGTGGCCCAGCACGTCCACCAGCGGGTTCGTCACCGCCCGCACCATGCGCCGGGTCATCGCCGCGGCGTCCATCCGCAGCTTGGAGTGGACCGACGCCACCACCACGTCCAGCCGCTCCAGCAGTTCCGGCTCCTGGTCCAGCGACCCGTCCGGCAGGATGTCGCACTCGATGCCGGTCAGCAGCCTGAACGGCGCCCACCGCTCGTTCAGCTCCGCCACCACGTCGAGCTGCTCCCGCAGCCGCCGCGCCGTCAGGCCCCGCGCCACCGTCAGGCGCGGCGAGTGGTCGGTCAGCACCGCCCACTCGTGCCCCAGCTCCGCCGCGGTGCGGCCCATCTCCTCGATCGGGCTGCCGCCGTCCGACCAGTCGGAGTGCAGATGGCAGTCGCCCCGCAGCAGCGCCCGCAGCGCCGCGCCCGCCCCGCCCGCCGGGCGCCCCGCCTCCCCCTCCAGCCGCGCCAGGTACGCCGGTACGCCGCCGGCCAGCGCCTCCCGCGCCACCTGCGCGGTCTTCGGGCCCACCCCCCGGACGGCCTCCAGGGTGCCGGCCCGCGCCCGCGCCGCGACCTGGTCCGGACCGAGCGCGGCCAGCGCCGCGGCGGCGTTCCGGAACGCCTTGACCCGGTACGACGGGGCGAGCGCCCGCTCCAGCAGGAAGGCGATCCGCTCCAGCGCCGCCACCGGCTCCCAAACCGGGCCCCCGGCGCCCGCCCCGGCCTCCTCGCCCGCCGCCCCGGCCCGGCCCCCGGCGCCCGCCCCACCGCCCCCAACACCCGCACCCCCACCCCCGGCGCCCGTACCGCCTCCGGCACCGCGCCCGCCCGCCGGGCCGCCGCGCCGCCCGCCGCCGGCGCCCGCGCCGCCGTCCGCCCCGCCGAAGCCGCCGCCCACCCCGCTCACCCCCGGCCCTCCGGGCCGATCTCGCACCACACGGCCTTGCCCTCGCCGCGCGGCTCCACCCCCCACCGCGCCGACAGCGCGTCGAGGAGCAGCAGCCCCCGCCCGGAGGTGGCCGCCTCGCCCGGCGTACGGCGCCGGGGCCACGCGCTGGACCGGTCCTGCACCGCGAGCCGCACCCGCCGCACGGGCTCCGGCAGCACCTCCAGGGTCAGCACCGCGCCGCCCTCCGTGTGCAGCAGCACATTGCCCAGCAGCTCCCCGGTCACCAGCTCCGCGTCGTCCGCGTACTCCCGCATGCCCCAGTCGCGCAGCGCCCGCCGCACCGCGGCCCGCGCCTCCGAGAGCCCCTCGGGGTCCGCCTGGTGGATGTACTGGTGGATGCGCGGCGCCCGCACGGTCCCCGGGTCCGGGCTGCGCCGCAGCACCAGCAGCGCCACGTCGTCACCCGCCCCCCACCGCTCCCAGAACCGCTGCGACAGGTGGTCGGCCAGCGCCTCCGCGCCCGGCGGGCCCGCCGCGACGGCCTCCGCCAGCGCGTCCACGCCCTGCCCGATGTCGCCGCCCGGCTCCTCCACGAGGCCGTCCGTGCACAGCACCAGCGTCTCCCCGGGCACCAGGTCCAGCCGCGTCTCCGGGTACTCCTCGTCCCCGAACACCGACGCGATGCCGAGCGGCAGCCCGCCCTGGAGCTTCGGCAGCCCGACCCGCCCGTCCGTGTGCCGGATCAGCGGCCCCAGGTGCCCCGCCCGCACCGCCCGCGCCGTCCCCGTGCCGAGGTCGACCTGCGCGTACGTGCACGTCGCGAACCGCTCCGTGTCCAGCTCGGCCAGGAACCGCGAGGCGCGGGCGAGCACCGTCGACGGGGCGTGACCCTCACCCGCGTAGGCGCGCAGCGCGATCCGCAGCTGGCCCATGATCGCGGCGGCGTGCGTGTCGTGGCCCTGCACGTCGCCGACGACGACCCCCACGCGCCCCTTCGGCAGCGGGACCACGTCGTACCAGTCGCCGCCCACCTGCCGCCCGCTCCACGCCGAGTGGTAGCGCACGGCGATCTCACCGCCCTCGATGCGCGGGATGCGGCGGGGCAGCATCGTCGCCTGGAGGCCCGTGGCCAGCTCCCGCTCCTCGTCGAAGAGGATGGCCCGCTGGAGGGACTGCGCGACGACCGCCGCGAGGCCCAGCACGAGGTTGCGCTCGTCCGCGCCGAACAGGGTCGGCCGCCGGTAGAACAGCGCCATTCCGCCGATGGTCCTCGCCTGCGCCACCAGCGGCAGGTAGGCCGCCGCCCGGAACGGCAGCCGCGCCGCGCGCGGCGCCAGCAGCGGATAGTCCCGCGCCAGCTCCTGGAACGCGCCGGTGAACAGCGGGCGGCCGCTCATCACCGTCTCGTGCAGCGGCAGCCCGCCCTCCAGCCGCCGCACCCGCAGGTCCTCCAGCACCTCCAGGGACTCGCCGCTGAGCGCGATCACGTTCAGCGACTCGTTCTCCACGAGACCGAGCGCGAGCCCGTCCGCGCCCAGCCGGGCCAGCCCGCCCGGTCCGGTCAGCGCCGCCGTCACGTCGTCGACGGTCACCGCGCGCGACAGGGCCCGCGTCGAGCGCTCCACCATGTCGGTCTGGCGCTTGCGCCGCCGCTCCAGCTCCAGCAGGAACTCCGAGTGGGTCACCTCGGAGGTCGCGTCGCGCACGATGCCCACGATCCGGTGGGCCCGGCCCCCCGCGTCCCGCAGGATGCGCGCCTGCACGTGCGTCCACTGCTCGGAGCCGTCGTCCCGGTTCATCCTGAAGTGCGCGGCGTACGAGGCGCGGCCGCTGGTCAACGCGTCCCTGATCACGCCCTCCAGGCGCTCCCGCTCCGGCTGGTCGAGCCGCCGCACCAGCGTGGCGGGCCGGGCGTCGAAGGTCTCGGCGTCCTGCCCGAAGACCAGCAGCCCGGCCGGGTCGACGTCGATGGTGCCGGCGTCCAGGTCCCAGTCGAAGCTGCCGGTCCGGTTCATGGCGAGCCGCTCGGTCGGCCCGATCTCGCCGCCGTGCCCACGCTCCGCGCCGAGCGCCCGGTTGTCCGTCATCCCCCTCATTGTCGAGCCCCCGCCGGGTGAACGCCAAGGTGCCGGGTCGTTCTCCGGCCGACCGGGTGGCGTGCACCCGCCACCGCGTCTGGCACCCTTGATCGGGCGGCGCGGCCGTCCGGCGCGCCGCCGGGCACCGCGCGGCCATGAGGGCGGACCGGGACAGGAAGCGGGGCAGCGGTGGCGGCGGGGCGGGAGCGGGAGACCTCCGACGCGTACCTGGAGGGGTACGCGGAACTCCTGGCGGAGGTCGCGGCCACCGGCAGACGGCTCAGCCGCGACGAGCTGACGGCCCGCCGCGCCCTCGGCGAGCGCGCCGCCAAGGACGGCCAGGGGCTGCGCGCCCTGGTGGTCGCCCACCTCGCGGCCACCCGCGCCGCCTGGCCCGGCGGGCGGACCGCCGACTCCGTGCTCGCCGCCGTGCAGCAGGCCGTGGACGCGTTCGCCGCCGGGTACGAGGGGGCCCAGCGGCTCGCCGTGCGCCGGGAGGAGGCCGCGCGCCGCGAGTTCATCGACGACCTGCTCTACGGCCGCAGCGACCTGGGCCGGCTGGCCGAGCGCGCCGAGCGGTTCGGCCTGCGCCTGGCGCGCGCCCACGCCGTCGCCGTGGCGGACGCCCCCACCGCGTACGACGAGACGGAGCCGGTCTCCCGCCAGGTCGAGCAGGCGCTGCTGGGCCGCTTCGGGGACCGACGCATCCTGTTCACCACCAAGGACGGGCGGCTCGTGTGCGTGGCCCCCGGCGACCAGGACGACGTGCTGCTGTACTTCGCCAAGCAGGCGCACGCCGCGACCGACGGGGGCCGCGTCGCCATCGGCCGCCCCCACCCCGGACCGGGCGGTGTCGTCCACTCGTACGAGGAGGCCCTCAACGCGCTCGACCTCGCCGACCGGATGAACCTGGACGACCCGCTGCTGCGCGCCGCCGACCTGCTGGTCTTCCCCGTGCTGACCCGCGACCGGCAGGCCATGGCCGACCTGGTGCGCAGCACGCTGGGCCCGCTGCGGCAGGCCCGCGGCGGCGCCGGGCCCCTGCTCGACACGCTGACCGCGTACTTCGACTCCGGGTGCAACGCCGCCGAGGCCGCGCGGCGGCTGACCCTGAGCGTGCGGGCGCTGACGTACCGCCTGGAGCGGGTCCACCGGCTCACCGGCGCCGACCCCTCCGACCCCATGCACCGCTACACCCTGCAGACCGCGGTGATCGGCGCCCGGCTGCTCGACTGGCCCCGCAAGGAGGTGTGACCCGCTCCCGGCGCCTCCGGCGGCGCGGCGGCGCCGGCACTGTCGAAGCGCTTCGACGGCGTCTCTGGACAGCGGTCATGGACGGCTCTAATGTCGGGTGGAGCCCATCGAAGCGCTTCACCTCGCTTCTGTCCACCGTCCGGGAGAGCCGATGGTCACCCTCGCCGATGTCGCTCAGCATGCCGGAGTCTCCGCCAGCACGGTGAGCTACGTCCTGAGCGGCAAGAGGTCCATCTCCGCCTCCACCCGCGAGCGCGTCGAGCGGAGCATCGCCCACCTCGGCTACCACCCCAACGCGGGCGCCCGCGCCCTCGCCAGCAGCCGGTCCAACATCATCGCGCTGATGATCCCCCTGCGCACGGACATGTACGTCCCCGTGATGATGGAGATCGCCATCGCGGTCGCCACCACCGCCCGCTCCCACGGCTACGACGTCCTGCTCCTCACCGGCGAGGAGGGCCCCGCCGCCGTCCGCCGCATCGAGGGCAGCGCGCTCGCCGACGCCATGATCCTCATGGACGTCGAGCTGGACGACGACCGGCTGCCGCTGCTGCGCGAGGCCGCCAGGCCCGGCGTCCTCGTCGGCCTGCCCGCCGACCCCTCCGGGCTGAGCTGCGTCGACCTCGACTTCGAGGCGGCCGGTGCCCTGTGCGCGGAGCACCTCGCCGGGCTCGGCCACCGCGAGATCGCCGTCATCGGCGAGGCCGCCGCCGTCTACGAGCGGCACACGGGCTTCGCCGAACGCACCCTGAGCGGCCTGCGGGAGCGCTGCCGCGAGCTGGGCGTACGGCTGCTGCACCGCCCCTGCGAGGGCAGCTACGCGTCCGTCGCCGCCACCCTGGCGCGCGTCCACGACGAACGGCCCGGCACCACCGCGTTCGTCGTCCAGAACGAGGCCGCCACCGATCCGCTGCTCGCCCTGCTGCGCCAGCAGGGCCGCGCGGTCCCGGAGGACGTGTCGGTGATGGCCATCTGCCCCGAACAGGTCGCCGCGCACGCCTCCGTACCCCTCACGTCCGTCGCGGTGCCCGCGCAGCGGATGGGGCGGCACGCCGTCGAGCGGGTCGTCGCCAAGCTGCGGGGGCAGGCCGGCGACGGCGTGGTGCTGCTGGAGCCGGAGCTCACCGTCCGCGAGAGCACCGGCCCCCGCCCGGCCCCGGCCCCCGACTGACCTCGGGGCCGGACACGCCGGCCGGCCCCGACGGCCCGCCACCCGCGACACGACCCATCAGCCGCCCGTGACCCGCCGCCCGCCCTGCGGCCCGCCGCGCGTCAGCCCGCCCCGGCGACCGCGCCCGCCCCGCGCCCGTCAGCCCACGGCGCCCCCCGAGGCGGGGGCGGGCTCCAGCAGGTGCCGCCGCAGGGCGCCCACCAGCGCCTCGTCCGCGCCGAGCCGGCCGGCCGCGTAGCCGGGCAGCGACCCGTACCGGCTCGCGAGCCCGTCGAGGAAACGCCGCATCACCTCGCCCAGCGCCCGCCCGAAGTGCGGCCAGGTCGGCTCCCGCCCCGGATCGCTCGCCGACCAGTCCGCCACCAGCCGCCCGGTGGCCAGCTCCGTCAGCGCGTAGTCGGCCACGATCGTCTCGTCGTCCACCCCGCCCCTTTCGCGGGCGGGGGAGGGGGAGCGGCGGTCATCCGGTGCCCAGGGTGAGCACCAGCTCCTCACCGGCGGTCAGTGCCAGCGGCCGGCCCCCGGCGGGGGTCCTGAGGTCGATCCGCGCGGTCCTCGACGGCCGGACCACGGCGGTGCAGCTCCCGTCGCGCCACCGCAGGTCCACGCGCGCGCCGAACCGGGTCCGCACCCCGCGCAGCGCGCCCCGCGCCCACCCCGCCGGGAGCGCGGGCAGCAGCACGAGCCGGTCCGGCGCCGACTGCACCAGCAGCTCGATCAGCAGGCCCGGCAGGGTGTGCGCCGCGTCCGCGTTGTACACCCGCCGCCGCGGATAGTGGGAGCTCATCAGCGAGGCGTGGAAGAAGTCCCCCTCCAGCACCCGGCGCAGCGACCCCGCCGCCCGCCCGGCGTCCCGCAGCCGCGCCGCGACCAGCGCCTGGTGCAGATGGCCGTGGGCCGAGTCGTTCTCCGCGCCCCGCAGCTCCAGCGCCCGGTGCGCGGCCCGCGCCAGGCCGGGGGTGTCGTACGGGTTGACCTCGCCCAGCGGCCACACCGGGTACAGGTGGCTGAGGTGGCGGTGGTCGTACGTGTCGTTCAGGCCCGGCCAGGCCCATTCGGCGAGCGCCCCGTCGCCGTTGACCCGGTAGGCGGGCAGCCGGGCCGCCAGTGCCCGCAGCCGCTCCGCGTCGGCGGGGAGGTGCGCCGCCGCCGCGGTGAGGGCGTGGCGGGCGGCGGCGATGTCCATCGTCGCGTTGACGGTGACCCGGCCCGCGCCGGCGGGGCGGTTCTCCGGCGAGTACGACGGGACCACCACGATCCGCCCGTCGGGGCCCGTCCGGGTCAGGAAGTCCTCGTAGAACCGCGCCACCTCGGCGAGCGCGCCCACCAGCCGCCGGTCGGTCTCCCCGGTCGTCTCGGCGTGCTCCAGGAGCGGCAGCAGCAGCCAGTCCGCGCCCGCCGTCCACACGTGCAGCGGGTAGGCGCGCTGGAAGTGGTACGAGTGTCCCGACACGCCGTCCGTGTGGGCCGGGGCGACCACGCCGCGCGCCCCGAACACGGCCCGCGCGTTGTCCCGCCAGTCGTCCAGCTGCCCGTACACCAGCGCCGCGTGCGCCTCCACCACCTCCGGCAGGTCGGCGGCGGGTGCCGACGCGGTCTGGAGGTTCAGGTTGGCGTCGGTGGTGAACGCCCCGGACCAGGCGGTGTCCCAGTCACCGGTCCACAGCCCCACCAGCCGGGGCGGCAGCATCCCGCTCGCCGACAGCAGGTGGTAGCGGCCCGCCGCGAACAGCCGCTCCAGCAGCGCCGCCCCGCGCCGGCGGGCCAGCAGCGCGCTCCCCGGCATGGCCCGCTCGGCCCTCTCGCCGCCCAGGTCGAGGACGACCCGCTCGTACGCCGCCCGGTGCGCCTCCTCGTGCCGGGCCAGCAGCCGGGCGTACCCCGCGGCGGTCCCCTCGGCGCCCTCCAGCAGGGCGCGCAGCCGCGCCGCCTCGGCCGGCACGTCCTGCGCGTCCGATGTCCCGGCGTGCCGGTGCACACGGGTCAGCACCAGCACCCCGCGCACGGCGCCCCGCAGCCGTACGCCCCCGCCGTCCGGCGCGGCCGTGGCGCCGGACGGCGCCGCCCCGCCGCCCACCGGCTCCGCCTCGCCGCCGTCCACGACCACGAGGGCCACCCCCGTGTACCCGCCGCCGCCCTCCGGGTGGCGGGCCCGCAGCGTCAGCAGCGCCCCGCCCGGCAGCGGCGCGGCGCCGTGCCGTACGGCCAGGCCGGGCGGCGCGCCCGGCAGGTCCGCGTCCAGGCGGATCCCGGTGACGGCGGGCCCGCCCGTGACGTACTGGACGACCACGTCGTCGGCGCGCGAGACGAACACCCGGCTCTCCCGGCCTCCGCCGGAGGCCCGGACCACGCCCGTCGCGAAGGCCACCTCCCGCCGGTAGCCCGGCACACCGCCCGGCCCCGGTGGCGCCCCGCCCCGGCGCACCCGCACCGCGAACGCCGGGTGGAAGGAGCCCACCCAGCGCAGCGGACGCCCGTCCGTGAATTCGTCGCCCGCCGCCGTGTCCCCGGCCAGCAGCCGGTCCCGCAGCTCCGCGAGCCGTCCGGCCAGCCGGGGAGGACGGGTGTCCGCGGCCGGTACGGGCCGCACCAGCGCGTGATGGGTGACGATCACCCGCTCGTCGTGGGGATCGCCGTGGACGAGGGCGCCGTGGCGGCCGTTGCCGCTCAGGAACGCGTCCTCCCAGCGCGCCGCGGGCTCCGCCTCCCACGTCCCGTGCACCGGCCCCCCGCCCGCCGGGTCCGCGCCCAACGGGTCCGCGCCCGCCGGGTCCGCGCCGTCCGGGCTTCCGCCCAACGGGTCCAACGGGTCCGCGCCCTCCGGCCCTCCGCCCGCCGGGTCCGTTCCCGTGCCGCTCCCGTCGGCGGAGCCACCGCCCGAGCCGGTGCGTACCGAGCCGGCGTCCGCGCCGCCCGGCCACCGGCCCGCCGCACCCCCGCCCGTCCCCGCCGCGCCCCCGCCCGTCCCCGCCGCGCCCCCGCCCGGCGGCGCGGCGACCCGGCCCGCGCCCGCCCGGCCCGCGCCCGCCTCGCCCGCCCCCGCGCCCGTCCCGTCCGCCCCCGCCCCGTCCGCCGGCCGCGGGCCTCCCCACGCCGGCGTCACGCCCCCGCCTCCCGCAGCGCCGCCACCCCGTACCGCTCCAGCCGCAGCGCGCCCGCCACGTCCGCACCGGACAGCAGGTCGCGGAAGGCACCCGGCACCGGGACCTCGACCGGCTCCCGCCCGTGGTTCAGCACGAACAGCAGCCGCCCCCGCCGCACCGCCTCCACCCCGGCCGGCAGCCCCTCCAGCACCGGGCGCACGCCCGCCCCGGCGGCGGCCCGCACCAGCAGGCCGCGCAGCCCGTCCGGGTCCGGCAGCGTCGAGACGTACCAGGCGCCGCCCCGGCGCAGCACGGCCGGGAGCCCCGCCGTCTCCCCGCTCCGGTAGGCGGCCACCACCTCCGCGTCGGCGGCCTCCAGCTCCTCCGACCACACGGTGCCGGTGAAGCCGTCGCACTCGACGCTCTCGCCCCGCTCCAGCGGCCACCACGCGTGCAGGGTGCGCAGGCCGAGCAGCGCCCGCAGCCGCTCGTCCATGCCGCCGGGCCGGATGCGGTCGTGCGCGTCGGCGGTCCCGGTGAGGAAGCCGCACACGAGCGTGCCGCCGCCGCGCACGTAGGCGGCCAGGTTCTCCACCGCCGCGTCCGGCAGCAGGTACAGCTGCGGCGCCACCACCATGCGGTAGCCGCGCAGGTCGTGCCCGGGGTGGGCGAACGCCGTGGTGAGGCCGGCCTCCCACAGGGCCCGGTGCCACGCCCGGACCACCTCCGGGTACTCCGCCTCCCGCGAGGGCCGCCCCTCCTGCAGGGTGCCCCACCAGGCGTGCCAGTCGTGCAGCACCGCCACGTCCGCCGCGACCCGGGTGCCGGCGACCTCCGGGCCCAGCGCGGCGAGTTCGGCGCCGATCCGCTTCACCTCCCGGAAGGCGCGGCCGTGCTCCCCGGCGTGCGGCACCATCGCGGAGTGGAACTTCTCGGCGCCCTGCCGGGACTGGCGCCACTGGAAGTAGCAGACGGCGTCCGCGCCGCGCGCCACGGCCTGGAGGGACAGCAGCCGGTTCTGGCCGGCCGGCCTGGGTGCGTTGACGTCCCGCCAGTTGACCGCGCCGGCGGCCTGCTCCATCACCATCCACGGCCCGCCGCCCGCCTGCGACCGGGTCAGGTCCGCGACGAGGGCGTTGTACTGGCCGCCGAGCGGGTCCCTCGGGTCCGGGTAGACGTCCACGGACACGGCGTCCTCCTCGGCGGCCCACGCCCAGCCGTCCAGCCCCTGCCAGAAGGCCATGAGGTTCGTCGTGACCGGGATGTGCGGGGTGTGCCGGGCGACGACGTCCCGCTCGGCCCGGTGGCACTCCAGGAGCGCGTCGGAGGTGAAGCGGCGGAAGTCCAGCAGGTGCGCCGGGTTGCGCAGGTACTGGGCGCGGCGCGGCGGGATCACCTCGTCCCAGGTGTCGTACCGCTGCGACCAGAAGGCCGTGCCCCACGCCTCGTTGAGCGCGTCGAGGGTGCCGTGGCGGGCGGCGAGCCAGCGGCGGAAGTGCCGGGCGGTCTCGTCGCACCAGCAGTGCGTGCCGTACTCGTTGCCGATGTGCCACATCGTCAGGGCCGGGTGGCCGGCGTACCGGGCCGCCAGGTCCCCGGTGATCGCCGCCGCGTGCGAGCGGTAGACGGGCGAGCTGGGGCAGAAGTGCTGGCGGGAGCCCCACCAGACGGTCCGCCCGTCCTCGTCGCGGGGCAGCGTGCCGGGGTGCCGGGCGCCCAGCCACGGCGGCGGCGACGCGGTGGGCGTGGCCAGCACCGCGCCGACGCCGTGCGCGTGCAGCAGGTCCATCAGCCGGTCGAGCCAGCCGAAGTCCCGCACGCCGGGGCGCGGTTCGATGCGGGCCCAGGAGAACACCCCGACGGTCACCGAGTTCACCCCGGCGTCCCTCATCAGCCGCATGTCGTCGGCCCAGGTCTCCTCGGGCCACTGCTCCGGGTTGTAGTCGCCGCCGAAGAGGATCCGGCCCCGGGTGGCGTCGCCGAGCGCGGGCATCAGACCGGGTCGCCGTACTGGACGCCGCGGCCGTTGGTGCCGAGGTAGACCCGGCCGTAGCGGCGCGGGTCGCCGGTGACCACCTCGCCGGTCCAGCCCCACTGGTGGGCGTCGTCGTTGATCCGGACCCAGCTCCGCCCGGCGTCGTCGGAGCGGTACACGCCCGTCACGTCCCCCACCGTGCCGGTCTGGTACACCGCCGGGTAGCCGTCCCCGCCGGGCGCCGCCCGGCCGAAGCCCAGGGCGTACGAGGCCCGGCAGCCGGCCGTCCGGGCGAAGGCGCGCCCGCCGTCCACGGACCGGAACAGGCCGTGGTCCTTGGCGGAGAGCCACAGGTCGCCGCTGCGGCCGGGCGCCGCCGCGATCCGGTACTGGACGTCGCCGGACGGCAGGCCGGTCGCCGTGGCGCTGAAGGTCGCGCCGCCGTCGGTGCTGGTGTACAGGGTGCCGGCGGCGGTGTCGTAGGCGTGGAAGCGCCGGGGGTCGACCGGGTCGGCGACCGGGGCGGCGCCCGCGGGGAAGGTGGGGACCTCGGTCCAGTGGGCGCCGCCGTCGGTGGAGCGGTGGGTGGCGGAGCGGGTGCCGTCCCCGTGGACGAAGGACCACAGCAGGACGCGGCCGTCCGCGCCGGTGGCGATCGGGCCGGGGGCCTGCCGGGCGGGGGCGGGCTGGGCGGCGAACGGCGTCCAGGTGCGCCCGCCGTCGGTGGAGTACGCGCCGTTGCCGTGGTCGCCCCATCCGGACCGCACCACGTACGAGGGCCGCAGCGGCGCCAGGGCCAGGCCGGTGGCGGTGCCGAACACCGGGTTCGCGGCCATGCCCCGCGAGGGGGAGGCGGTGAGGCGGTCGTGGTACATCACGCCGACGTCGCCGAGCCCGCTGAGCAGGTGGGCACCGCCCGAGGGCGGGGAGAGGAGCTGGCGCACCGAGCTCTCCTCCAGGCCCCGGACCTCCGGCGCCCAGTGGCGCAGGTCGCGCGTGCCGTACAGGGTCGCGCCGGTGCCGTACACCAGGTGCCGGGAGTCGAACGGGTCGAGCGCGAGCGCCTGGATCCACCAGCCGAACTTGGGCCGCTCGGCGCCCCACGCCAGATACGGCGTCTCGGACACGTCGAACACGGCGGTGTCCTTCAGGGACGTCCAGGTGGCGCCGCCGTCCGTCGACCGGAAGAGGGTGTCCACCGGGCCCCAGCGGTTGTTGGTGGAGACGACGACGGTGCCGGGACGGCGCGGGTCGGTGGCCGCCCCGCCGTACCCGAACGTGTCGCCGGGGCCCGGCCGGACCGGGGTCACGTCGGTCCACGTCCCGGTCGCCGTGTCCAGGCGGTGGACCGAGCCGTCCGTCTGGCCGTTGGGGCCGGGCGCGTCGGCGTACGTGACGTACAGGGCACGGGTCCCCGCGTCGTACGCGGCGCGGACCGGCACCCGCGCCGACGGGCCGCCCGGCCGGCCCGGCACCGCCTCCCAGCCGCCGCCGGGCGCGGTGCGGTAGAGGGCGCCCCCGCCGTCGCCCCAGCCCGCGTACACCGTCCGGCCCGCGGCGGCCAGCAGGGTCACGCCCTGGCCCGTCGCGGAGGGGGTGGCGGGGAAGGGCGCCGGGGCCCACGTGGCGCCCCGGTCGCGGGAGACGAGCAGCCCGTCGTGACGGGTGCCCAGCCACAGGGTCGCCGGGTCGCGCGGGTCGACCAGCAGCCGCTCGCCGGTGCCCCGGCCGTCCTCGTTGGCGCCGAGCCGCACGTCCAGGTCGGTGCGGGCCCACGTCCGGCCCCGGTCGTCGGAGCGCAGCACCGCGCCGGGGCCGGCCCACGGCTGGGTGTAGGTGCCGAGCGCCAGGTAGATCCGGTCGGGGTGGGCGGGGTCGACGGCCATCGCCTCGACGCCCAGCAGGTTCCAGTCGTCCCAGCCCAGGTGGTCGGTGAGCGGGATCCAGCGGGCGCCCCGGCCGTCCCAGCGGTAGGCACCGCCGATGTCGGTGCGGGCGTAGGCGAGGTCCCGTACGGCCGGGTGGAACAGCACGCCCGTGACGAAGCCGGTGCCGCCGATCACGGCGGTGCGCCAGCGGTAGGGGGCCGAGCCGCCCGCCGGCCGGTCCGCCGCGCCCGGCTCGGGGGCGTGGGGCGGCGGGCCGGGCGCCTCGCGCGGGGCGGCGTGGGCGGCGGCGGACGCGGCGGCGAGCGCGGCGGTGGCGGCGCCGCCGAGGACGGACCGCCGGCTCGGCGGGGAGGGGCGCATGGCATGCCTCGGTCTCTGTGAGGGGGCGGGAGAGGCGGCGCCTGCCGGGGCGGGGGGTGATCACACCCCGGCAGGCACCGGTACGGGGGGGGAGGGGAAGGAAGGGGCGGCCGGTCCCCGGGGGCCGGACCGCGGCCGGTCAGCCCTTCACGGCGCCGGTGAGCATCCCCTTCCTGAAGTGCTTCTGCACGAAGGGGGAGGCGACCGCGACCGGGACGAGCGCCAGCACCATCACGGCCATCTGCACCGCCAGCGGGGAGAGCTGTCCGGTCCTGACCATCTGGGCCAGCCCGGTCGGCGGCTCCTGCTTCTGCACGATCTGGATCATGACGTTCTGCAGCGGCATCATGTCCTGGTCGGAGAGGTACAGGGAGGCGTTGAACCAGGCGCTCCAGTAGCCGACCGCGTAGAACAGCGCGATCACGGCGAGCACCGCCCGGGACAGCGGAATGACGATCCGCCAGAGGATGCGCAGCTCCCCGGCGCCGTCGATGCGGGCGCTGTCGATCAGCTCCGGCGAGATGTTCATGAAGAACGCCCGCAGCACCAGGATGTTGAAGACGCTCACCGCGCTCGGCAGGATCAGCGCCAGATAGGTGTCGGTCAGCCCCAGCGCCTGTACCAGCAGGTACGTGGGGATCAGCCCGGCGCCGAAGAACATGGTGGCCAGCAGCGTCATCAGGATCCAGCGGTGGCCCGCCGAACCGGGCCGCGACAGGCCGTGGGCGCACAGCACCGACACGGCCATGCTGAACAGCGTGCCGACGACGGTGACGCCCACGCTGACCAGCGCCGCCCGCTGCACCTGCCCGCCGCCCAGCAGCTCCTGGTACGCGACGAAGGTGATGTCCCGCGGCACGACGACGAGACCGCCGGCCTCGTCGATCGTCCGGCGGGACGACAGGCTCGTGACGACCACGATCCACAGCGGGAAGAGGATCGCCAGGCACGCCCCGGCGAGCACGATCCCCTTGGCGGCCAGCCCCGCCCTGCGGGGCTCCTCCTCCCAGACGGGGCGGGACGGGGCCGCCCGGCCCCCGCGTCGTTTCCGCCTCACTTCCGGTACACCCCCTGCTCGCCCATGAGGTGGGCGGCCTTGTTCGCCGCGAGGACCAGGCCGAGGCCGACCACGCCCTTGACGAGCCCGGCGGCGGCCGCGTACCCGAAGTCCTGGTTGCGGATGCCGTTCCACCAGACGTACGTGTCCAGTACCTCCGCCGCGTCGGGGCCGACGGCGTCCCGCTGGAGGAGGAGCTGCTCGAAGCCCACGGTCAGCGCGTCGCCGACGCGCAGCACCAGCAGCAGGGCGATCACGGGGCGCAGCGCCGGAAGCGTCACGTGCCACATGCGCCGCCAGCGCCCGGCGCCGTCCATGGCCGCCGCCTCGTACAGGTCCTGGCTGACCGCCGACAGCGCGGCGAGGAAGACGACGACGCCCCAGCCGGCGTCCTTCCAGACGCCCTCGGAGGTCACGAGGATCTTGAAGAAGCCGGGGTCCGTCATCAGGTCGAAGCCCTCGACGCCGTACCGCCGCAGCGTCTGGGCGATGATGCCCGCGCCGCCGAGGATCTGCTGGAAGACGGTGACGACCAGTACCCACGAGAAGAAGTGCGGCAGGTACAGGACGGCCTGGGCGACCGCCCGCACCCGGGGCCGGACGACGCTGTTGACCAGCAGCGCGAGGCCGATGGGCACCGGGAAGAACAGCACGAGCTGGAGCAGGAACAGCACCAGCGTGTTCTCCACCGCCCGCCAGAACGCCGGGTCGGACAGGAGCCGTTCGAAGTGCTCCAGCCCGATCCACGGGCTCTCCAGCATGGCGGTGAAGCCGTTCTCGCTGAGGTACGGGTCGTAGTCCTGGAAGGCGACCACGTTGCCCAGCACGGGCACGTAGCTGAAGACCAGCACGAGCAGGAGCGCCGGGAGCGTCATGAGGACCAGCGCCCGGTCGCGCCGCAGCCGGGCGCGCGGGCCGGCCCGGCCCTGACGGCCTCCCTCGCGGTCGCGGGCCCGGCCCCGGTCGCGGGCGCGGCTCCGGTACCCGTCCCGGCCCCGGTCGGCCGGCACGACGGCGCCGCCGGCCGGGCCCGGCTCCGAGCCCGGTCCGGGACCTGGGCCGCCGCCGTCCGGTCCGGGGCCGCTGTCCGGTCCGGGACCGCTGTCCGGTCCGCCGCCGCCGTCCGGTCCGGGGCCCGCGCCGGGGGACGGCGCCCCCTCCTGTGCGGCGCCGTCCCCCGGCGCGGGCCGGCCCTCCGGCACCGTGCTGTGCTGCGACACGGGTCCCTCCTCGCGCTCGGTGTGTCAGTTCGCCGCGGAGCCGGCGTCGTCCAGCAGCCCGCGGTACCAGTCCCGGAGCCGGTCGCCGCCCCTGCTCCGCCACTCGGACACCGCCTGCTGGACGTCGCCGATCTTCTTGCGGCCCCGCACCACGTCGTCCTCCAGCTGCTCGAAGTCGTCGGCGAGGTTGGCCCAGCGGCTCGGCTCGGTGACCGTCAGTCCGTAGAAGGGGGTCTTCACCGTGTGGGCGCCCATCCGCTGCTGCCACTCCACCTGCGCCTTGACCAGGTCCGGGCGGTCGGGGTGCGCGAGGTACGGGGCGGGGTCGCCGACCAGGTCGAACGCGCCGGTCACCTGGAGGTGCCCGGTGTCGTTCTTCACCGGCATGCCCCCGCTCAGCGTGTGGTGGACGCCCGCCACGCCGTAGTCGGTGAGCAGGCGCTCCCTCGTGCCGTAGGGCGCCGCGCAGAAGTCGGCGACGGCGAGGAAGTCCCGGACGACCGGCTCGGGCGCCTTCTCGCTGACGAAGGTGAACATGTTCGCCGGCTGCTGGGCGAACAGCCGGGGCGCGGAGCCGTCATGACCGAAGATGTCCATCCCGCCCATGCGGAAGTCCGGGTTCTGCCCGGCCTGCTCGACGCTCTTGACGTACCAGTGGGACAGGTCGTTGTTGTAGACGAGGACCTGCCCGGAGGTGAAGCGGTTGCCGGCGTCCCCCTGGTTCTGCGCCCTGGCGTCCGGGTGCACGACGTTCGCCGCGTACAGCTTGCGGACCCATTCCAGGGCCTCCAGGTACTCCTCGGTCTCGACCCGGTTGACGAGCCTGCCGTCGACCGTGTTCCACCACAGGGCCCGGTCGCTGCCGGGCAGGACGCCGAAGGCGTGGAACGCGGTCCACTTCATGTCGTCGCAGGCCCACACCTTCGCCTTGGCGCTGGTGGCCTCCTTCGCCCAGGCCAGGAACTCGCCGGCGCTGCCGGGCACCTGGTAACCGCGCTCCTCGAAGAGGTCCTGCCGGTAGTACGGCACGATGTTGACGACGTACGAGGCGGGCATCGGGATGCCGCGCAGGGCGCCGCCGAAGATCGCCCGCTGCCAGGCGTCGGTCGGTACGGCGGCCAGGTTCGGGTACTCCTTGACCCGGTCGCCGGACAGGTAGGGGCCGAGGTCGGCGAACTTGGCGTTCACCGCGCCGGGGATCCTGCCGGTGAGGTTCCAGCCGGGCACCACCACCACGTCCGGTATCTCGCTGGAGGCCAGGACGGCGCCGAGCTTCTCGTCGTAGGTGTTGCCGTCCTGGTTCTGCCAGCGGGTCGTCACGCCGATGGCCTCGTCCATCGCCCGGTACCAGGCGTTGCCGCCCGGCGGCGGCGAACCCCACAGCGGCGCCATGATCCGCACCGTGCCGCCCTTGCCGAGCCTGCGGGGCACGGAGGTCCTGAGCCGTTCCGGCGCGACGGCGGTGGTGAACCCCGCCGAGGAGCCGTTCCTCGCCGGGATGTCCGGCTTCACGATCTCCCGCGGCACGTAGGCGGGAAGGATGCCCGCCGCGTCCTTGCCCGAGGTGGCGCCCTCCTTGCGCTGCTCCCGTGCGCCCCCGCCGCAGGCGGCGAGCAGGGGCAGGCCGCCCGCAGCCGCCGCGGCGGCCACCGCCGTCGAGGCCAGGAAGCTCCGCCGGCCGGGACCGGCGCCGCGCCCCGGGCCGGGGACGGGGCCCGTGCCGGGGCCGGGCGCGGGGAGTGCGGGGGAGTTCGGCGTCATTGCGTCAACCCTTCGTGGCGCGCCGGGACACGCGGCGGTGTCCGCCGTCGGCCGCGGTGTCCGGGACGGGACGTGCGGGGACCGAAGCGGTGCACCGGCACGGCCGCGTTCACGACCGCACTCCCTGTCGAAGCGCTTCGATGTTGCAGCGAGGCTAAGTGAACGCCACCGGCCGCACAAGGGTCGCCGAGCAGATTCGCCGCGACCCCCGTTCCGGCCACCAGACCCGCCGGGGCGGGAGTGGACGACATGGCGACGTGCGCTCCCTTGACACCCGAGGGGGGCGGGTTCGAGCATCGAAGCGCTTCGAAAGAAGGCCTCCAGACCATCCGCGAGGGGAACCCCACGTGACCGCAGACCGGCCGCCCTACCGCGACCCGCGGCTCCCGTTCGACCAGCGCGTCGACGACCTGCTCGGGCGGCTCGCGCCCGACGAGCGCCTCGCCCTGCTCCACCAGTTCGCCCCCGCCGTCGACCGGCTGGGCCTGGCCGCGTTCCGCACCGGACAGGAGGCCCTGCACGGCGTCGCCTGGATGGGCCCGGCCACGGTCTTCCCGCAGGCCGTGGGCCTCGGCGCCACCTGGAACGAGGAGCTCGTCCGCCGCGTCGGCGAAGCCGTCTCCCGCGAGGCCCGGGCCATGCGCGCCCGTGACGACCGCGTCGGGCTCAACGTCTGGGCGCCCACCGTCAACCTCCTGCGCAACCCCCTGTGGGGCCGCAACGAGGAGGGCTACTCCGAGGACCCCGCCCTCACCTCCGCCCTCGCCACCGCGTACACCCGCGGCCTGCGCGGCGACCACCCCGTGTACTGGCGCACCGCCCCGGTCCTCAAGCACTGGCTCGCCCACAACAACGAGACCGGCCGCGACACCCGCTCCGCCTCCGTCCGCCCCCGCGTCCTGCACGAGTACGACCTGCGGGCCTTCCGCACCGCCGTCGAGGCGGGCGCCGTCGCCGGCGTCATGCCGGCCTACAACCTGGTCAACGGCCGCCCCAACCACCTCTCGCCCCACCTGCGCGAGCAGCTGCGCACCTGGACCGGCCAGGAGCTGCTGGTCTGCTCCGACGCCGGCGCGCCCAGCAACCTCGTCGACTCCCAGCACTACTTCGCCACCCACGAGGAGGCCACCGCCGCCGCCCTGCGCGCCGGGGTCGACAGCTTCACCGACCACGGCACCGACGGCTCGCGGACCACCGCACGCCTGCGCGGCGCCCTCGACCGCGGCCTGCTCGACCCGTCCGACGTCGACACCGCCGTACGCCGCCACCTCCACGTCCGCTTCGCGCTCGGCGAGTTCGACCCGGAGCTCGACCCGCACGCCGGCACGGGCGCCTTCGACACCCCCGAGCACCGCGCCCTCGCCCGCGAGGCCGCCGAACAGGCCGCCGTCCTCCTCGTCAACGACGGCGTCCTGCCCCTCGACCCGGCCGCCGGGCGGCGCGTCGCCGTCGTCGGCCCGCTCGCCGACACGTGCAAGCTCGACTGGTACAGCGGAGCCCTCCTCCACCGCTCCACCCCCCTCGACGGCATCCGGGAGCGCTTCGGCGCCGACCTGGTCGTCCACGCCGAGGGCGCCGACCTGGTACGGCTGCGCTGCGCCGCCGGGCTGCTGCGCGTCCCCGACTCCGGCGGCGCCGCCGAGACGGCGCCCGCGCCCGGCTCCGAGGGCGCCCTCGACCCGGCGCTCCTCGCCGGGCGCACCGACCTGCCGCCGCTCACCGCCGACGGCGAGGGCACCGTGTTCGCCCTCACCGACTGGGGCGGCGGGGTCCTCACCCTGCGGGCCCCCGACGGGCGGTACCTCTCCGTCGCGGACGACGGGCGCGTACGGGCCTCGGCCGACCGGCCGGGCGGCTGGGTCGTACGGGAGACGTTCCGGCTCGAACCGCACGGCGACGGCCACCTCCTCCGGCACCTCGGGACGGGGGGTCACCTCTGCGTCGCCGCCGACGGCGCGAAGGTTGCCGCCGACGGCGGGCCCGCCCCGGCCGTCCTCACCGTCGAGACGGTCCGCCGCGGCACCGACGAGGTCGCGGCGGCCGCCGCGTCCGCCGACACCGTGGTCGTCGTCGCGGGCAACGACCCGCACATCAACGGCCGCGAGACCGAGGACCGCACCACCCTGGCCCTGCCCGAGTCCCAGGACCGGCTCTGGCGCGCCGCCCGCGCCGCGAACCCCCGCACCGTCCTCGTCCTCGCCTCCTCCTACCCCTACGCGATCCCCGACGCGGCGGCCGCGCTCCCCGCCGTGCTGTGGACCGCCCACGGCGGGCAGGCCGCCGGCGCCGCGCTCGCCCGCGTCCTCGCCGGGGACGTCTCCCCGGCCGGACGGCTGCCGCAGACCTGGTACGCCGCCGACGCCGACCTGCCGGACCTCTTCGACTACGACGTGATCGGCGCCCGCCAGACCTACCTGTACTTCGACGGCCGGCCGCTGTTCCCGTTCGGCCACGGCCTGACGTACACCCACTTCGCCTACGCGGGCCTCGACGCGCGGCGGCGCGGCGACACGGTCCACGTCGCGTTCACCGTCACCAACACCGGCCCGGCCGCCTCCGACGAGGTCGCCCAGGTGTACGTCCGCGCGCTCGCCCCCTCGGTGCCGCGCCCGCACCGCGCACTGGCCGCGCACCGCCGCGTCCACCTCGCGCCGGGCGAGGGGCGGCGGCTGGAGTTCGCGGTGCCCCTCGACGCGCTGGGGTTCTGGGACGTCGCGGCCGGCCGCTGGACGGTGGAGCCGGGTGTGTACGCGGTCGAGGCGGCGGCGTCCAGCGCCGATCCGCGGCTGGAGGCGCGGCTGCGCGTCGATGGGCCGGCGCTCGCGCCGCGCCCCGTCCTGGAGCGTGGCCTCGAAGCCGCCGACTACGACGAGCAGGGCGGCACGGAGATCGCCGACCGGGACCGCGCCTCCGGCGACTGCGTCACCCCGGTGGGCACCGGCCCGGGAGAACTGCTCTACCGGGCCTGCGACTTCGGAGCCGGGGTGCGGACGGCCACCGTGGAGGTGTCCGGCACGGGCACCGTCGTCCTCGCCGGCGCGGCGGAGGGCACCGGACCCGGCCCGGTCCGCGCCGAGGCGGCGGTGCCCGGCGGCCCGTACGCGTACACCGCGCTGGAGATCCCCTTCACGGCGGCCGGGGTCCGGGACCTGCGGATCACCCTGACCGGGCGAATCCGCCTCGCCCGCGTCCGGTTCACGGCGGCCGGCGGTTGAGCCCGCCGAGGCGCACGCCGGGGGCCGGGTCGGTGGGCGGCCCGGCGGGTGAGGGCCGCGGCGGCGCCCGCCCGCCGGGCCGCGGGCCGCCCGGCGGGGCGTCCGAGGACGCGTTGGGGCGTCCGAGGACGCGTTTCGCATCGGGTGAACGGGCTTGCTACGATCGCCCGCCGTCTCGAAGCCACGACGACGGACGGCGGTTCGCTCGCCGAGCGGGGCACCGCCGGCACGACCACCGAAGCGAGCAGCGCGACGCCGCGCGAGGGGGGAGGCCGCCCGTGGGCACGTCCGCCGACGACGCCACCGCGGAGTTCCACGCGTTCTTCGAGCGCCACCACGCCGAACTCGCCCGCCTCGCGCACCTCCTGACCGGCGAGGCGGACGCGGCCGACGACCTCGCCGCCGACGCGCTCCTCGCCCTCTGGCACCGCTGGGACCGCGTCCGCGCCGCCCAGCACCCCGCCGCCTACGCCCGCGGCGTCGTCGCGAACCTCGCCCGCAGCCGCGTCCGCAGCGCCGTACGGGAACGCCGCCGCGTCGCGCTGTTCTGGTCGCAGCGCTCCGAGCACACCGAGGGCCCCGACGTGGCGGCCGTCGTCGACGTGCGGGACGCCCTGCGCCGCCTGCCGTTCCGCAAGCGCGCCTGCGTCGTGCTCCGGCACGCCTTCGACCTGTCCGAGCGGGAGACGGCTCTCACCCTCGGCGTCTCCGTGGGTACGGTGAAGAGCCAGACATCGAAGGCCATGGCGCAGCTCCAGCAGCTGCTCGGGACCCGCGACGCCGCGTCGGAGCTGGTCGGAGGAAGGAACTAGTGGACGAGCTGCAGCGAGCGCTCCGCGACGCCGCCCAGGCGCACCAGCCGGACCGGGAGCGGATGCTGGCCCGGGTGGAGCGCGGCATGGCCGGGCCCGCGCCCGGCCGGCGGTACCGGCCCGCCCGGCGCTGGCCGCGCGTCGCCCTGGCCACCGCCGCCGTCGCGGGCGTCCTCGCGGTCGGCGGCCTCGGCGTACGCGCCCTGCTGCCCGGCGACACCCCGGTCCCCGCCCGTCCCGCGGACCCGCCGCCCCCCGCGCGGCCGACCGTCACCCCCGCCCCGACCAGCGCCGCCGACGGCTTCCTGCGCGGGGGCGGCGCCGTCGATCCGCACAGCAACCGCTACTGGGCCCAGTCGAACATCACCTTCGACACCGCCACCGCCCTGACGGCGCTCACCGTCGAGCTGCGCGTCGCCCGCACCGGTGGCGTCGCCTCCACCGGCCACTGGCGCACCCCGCCCGCCGAGCACTTCGCCGTCTCCGTACGGGAGGAGCCCGGCGCGCTCGTCTACACCTGGACCCTCGGCGCGGGGCGCACCGTCCCGGCCGGGCGGCACGTCTTCGCCGGCCAGTACAACCACGCCGAAGGCGACCGGGACGCCCGCGGCGACCGGTTCACGGTCATCGCGGGCGCCGCGGACGGGCGGTCCGCCACCGTCACCGGAGGGTTCCCCGCGGGCCCCGCGGCCACCGGCCCCTCCTGAGGTCGCGTGCGCGCCACCCGGCGGCGACAATGGCCAGTGCCGGACGAACAAGGAGGCGGCATGACCGAAGAACCCGAAACGAGCTCCCGCCGGCGGGGTGGCGTCAGCCCCGACTCCATCCTGCACAGCGGCTCCGAGGGCGAGTTCACCGCCGAGGACCTGGTCCTCGCCTCCGGGCGCGACGTCAACCCCGAGAACCTCGCCTGGGCCGAGCGCAGGATGGCCGAGAAGGGCGGCAGGGCGGCCCTCGACGAACTCCTGCCCTGACCGCGACCCCACCCCGGCCGGGCCCCGCCGCACCCCCGCGGCGGGGCCCGGCCACGCGCGACGGGACGGACCCGGCCACGGGCGGCGGGGCCCGGCCACGCCCGCTTCCCCGGCCCCCGCCGCCACCTTCCGCTCCCGCGCCCCCGTCCGCCCTTCTTCTCCGTCCGCGCGCCCGTACGGGGGCCGCGCGGCGCCCGTACGGGCGCGCCGCTCAGGCGGCGCCCGCGTCCCCCGCCCCGCCGCCCTGCGGGCCGTTCACGTCGTCCACGCCGTCCGCCGCGTCCTCCACCCGCTCACGCTCCAGCGGGCGGGTCGCCGGACCCTCCAGGACCCGCCCCGACACGTCGAAGCGCGAACCGTGGCAGGGGCACTCCCAGGCCCGCTCCCCGTCGTTGAAGTGGACCACGCACCCCAGGTGGGTGCAGCGCGCCGCCACCGCGTGCAGCCCGCCCGCCTCGTCCCGGTGCACCGCCAGCAGCCGCCCGCCGACCCGCACCACGGCGCCCTGACCGGGCCGCACCTCCGCCACCGAGTCGGCGTACGCGCCGGGGGCCCGGTCGCCCACGAAGTGCTTGGCCACCTGCGCCTGGAGCCGCAGCATCGCCGGGACCTCGCGCAGCGGGCGCAGCCGCACCGGGTCGTACAGCGAGGTCCAGGCCGGCTCCCGGCCCCGGACGCGCGCGGCCAGGAGCGCTCCCGCCATCACCCCGCCGCTCATGCCCCACCCGGCGAACCCGGTCGCCACGTACACGTGCCGCGCCCCGGGGTGCAGCCGCCCCACGTACGGGACGCGGTCGGTCGTCCAGTTGTCCTGCGTCGCCCACCGGTGGGTGACCTCCAGCGGGCCGAACCGCTCGCGCGCCCAGCGCTCCAGCCGCGCGTACCGCTCGCCGACCTCGCCCTCCTCGGCCGTGCCCGGCGTGAACTTCTCGCCGGTCACCACCAGCAGCCGCCGTCCCGGGTCGCCGGTCGGCGCCGTCCGCACGGACCGCGTGCCGCCCTCCTCCGTCAGGAACACCCCGCCCGGATCGAGGTCCGCCGGCACCGGGCCCGCCACGACCAGCTCCCGCTTCGGCTCCAGCCGGGTGAACAGCAGCGACCGGTCGAACACCGGATAGTGCGTGGCCACCACCACGTGCCGGGCGTCCACCGTGGCGCCCCGGTCGGTGGTCAGCCGGCACGGCGAGCCCTCCCGCAGCCGCGTCACCCGCGTCCGCTCGTGGATCCGCCCGCCGAGCCGCTCCAGGTCGGCCGCGAGGCCCAGCAGGTACTTGCGCGGGTGGAACTGCGCCTGCCCCTCCAGCCGCACCGCGCCCGCCACCGGGAACGGCAGCGGCGTCCGCGTCGTGAACGAGGCGGGCAGCCCCGCCTCCAGCGCCGCGTCCGCCTCCGCCCGCAGGGCGTCCACCTGCCCGGGGTCCTCGGTGTACGTGAACGCGGGCAGCCGCTCCAGGTCGCAGTCGATGCCCAGCTCCTCGCTGACCTCCGCGACCCGTTCGACGGCGAGCTGCTGCGAGTGGGCGTACAGCCGCGCCGCCCGCGCGCCGTGCACCGACCTGACCTCCGCGTACACCCGGCCGTGCAGCGCGGACAGCTTCGCCGTGGTGTGCCCGGTCACGCCGGTCGCGATCCGGTCGGCCTCCAGCAGCACCACCCGGTGCCCCGCCCGCGCCAGCTCCCACGCGGTGCACAGTCCGGCCACGCCGCCGCCCACGACGGCGACCTCCGCCTCGGCCGCCCCCTCCAGCGCGGGCCGGGCCGGCCCCGGGTCGTACTCCATCCACAGCGAACCGGACAGCGGGTCCACGACCATGGGCGCACTCCTCCTCGGCACGGTGCCTGCGCACGACTCCTCCGCGCGGGCCGACCCGCGCGGGCGCCGGGCCGCCACCGCAGCCCGCGCCGGAACGGGTGCCCGAAGAAGGCGCATGAAACCCCGCGAGCCGCGCACCCGTGATCCATGACCCACCACATCGACCCGCCCGACCCGTCCGGCCCGGACCCCGACCGCACCCCCGCACCGGAGGGCGGCGGCCAGGCACCGCCCGGCGAGACACCGCCCGCCGAGGGCGGCATGTCGGGCGCCGGCCCCCGCGAGACCCACAACCCCCCGAAGGGCTGGGCGAAGGCGCCCCTGGCGCTGATCCTGGTCGTGGTGGTCCTCGTGGCCGCCCTCTTCGCCGTCATGGCGGTCCTCATCGCGACCTGACCGGCGCCCGCGTCCGCCCCGCCCCGTACAAACCCCGCAGACAGGGCGCCATACTGGAGGGCCGGGGAGGCACGGGAACGACGGGGGCGACAGCACGCGATGGCGGAGACCAGACTCATCCACGGCCGCTACCGGCTGCTGGAGGTGATCGGGCGCGGCGGCATGGGCGAGGTCTGGCGCGCCACCGACGAGTCGCTCGGCCGCCGGGTCGCCGTGAAGTGCCTCAAACCGCTCGGACCGCGCCACGACGACGGCTTCGTACGCATCCTGCGCGAGCGGTTCAGGCGCGAGGCGCGCGTCGCCGCGGCGCTCCAGCACCGGGGCGTCACCGTCGTCCACGACTTCGGCGAGGCGGACGGCACCCTCTTCCTCGTGATGGAGCTGCTCGACGGCCGCAACCTCAGCGAGCTCCTCGGCGACAACGCCCACCGCCCGCTGCCCGTCGACGAGGTCGTCGACATCGCCGAGCAGGTCGCCGACGCCCTCGCCTACACCCACCGCCAGGGCATCGTCCACCGCGACCTCAAGCCCGCGAACATCATGCGCCTGGCGGACGGCACGGTGAAGATCTGCGACTTCGGCATCGCCCGGCTCGGCGCCGAGATGAGCGCCTCCTCCCGCCTGACCGGCACCGGCATCGCCATGGGCACGCCCCACTACATGTCGCCGGAGCAGATCGGCGGGGGCGAGGTCGACCACCGCAGCGACCTGTACTCGCTGGGCTGCGTCCTGTACGAGATCGCCACCGGCGTCCCGCCCTTCGACCTGGACGACCCCTGGTCGATCCTCGTGGGCCACCGCGACACGCCCCCGGAGCCGCCGCGCAGGCACCGCGCCGACCTGCCCCCGCTGTTCGAGCGGATCGTCCTCGACCTGCTGGCCAAGACCCCCGAGGAGCGGCCCGCCGACGCCGGCGTCCTGCGCCGCCGCATCACGGGCAGCCGCCCCACCGCGCCGCACGCCGGCCCGCCGTACACACCCCCGCCCGGCCCCGGCCACCCTCCGGCGGGCCACCCTCCGGCCGGCCACCCCGCCGGGCCCGCGCGGCCGGGCCAGGCCGCGGTGCCCCCGCCGCGGCTCCCCGCGTGGAGCCGCGCCATGACCCTCGGCCGCCTGTCGGTCGGGGCCACCGCGCCGCACGCCGTACCGCCGGCGGAGGACCCGGTGACCGCGCTCACCGGCCACTGGACGACCGCCGGGCCCGCGCCGGCGCTCACGCTCCGCCGTCCGCACCGGCCCGCCGCGGTCGCGGGGGCGCCGTCCCCTGCGTCGCCCGCCGTGGCGGGCGCGGGTCTCCCGGTGCCGCCGCCGGGCGCCGCGGGGCAGCCGCTTCCCGCCGCCGCGCCGTTCCCCGCCGCCGCGCCGCCCGCCGCGGCGGCCCCGCCGCCGGGCGCCCCCGGCCCGGCCGCCCAGGCGTCGCCGGCCCCCGCGGGCCCGCCTGACGCGACCCCGGCTTCCGCGTCCCCGGCCTGGGGCTTCCCCGTCTCCCCGCCGTCCGGCGCCCCCGTCTCCCCGGCGCCCGGTGCCCCGGCCGCCCAGGCGGGGCCCGTACCGGCGGGCGCCTCAGCACCGCCCGGCGGCGGTGGAACCGGCCTCCTCGCCGTCCTGGCGGGGCGCCACAGCGCGGGCCTCGGCCTCGGCCGCCTGGGCCGCTGGGCGGAGGCGGGCGAGGTGCACCGCTCCGTCGCCGACGAACGGGAGCGGGCCCTCGGGCCCGACCACCCCGACACCCTGGCCAGCCGTTACGAGCACGCCTTCGCCCTCAGCCGCGCCGGCCGCCCCGCCGACGCCCTGCGCGAGTTCGGCCGCGTCGCGCAGCGCCGGGCCGGCGTCCTGGGCGAGGAGCACCCCGACACGCTCGCGGCCCGTCAGGAGACCGCGTACGCGCTCGGCCGCCTCGGCCGCCACGCCGAGGCCCACGACGTGTACGCGCAGGTCCTCGCCGCCCGCGAACGGGCCATGGGCGCCGACCACCCGGACACCCTGCGCTGCCGGCACAACCTGGCCTTCACCCTGGGCCGCCTCGGCCGGCTGGAGGAGTCGTACCGGATGGCGCACGAGGTGGCGGCGGCCCGCGCCCGGCTGCTCGGCCCCGGCCACCCCGACACCCTGGTCACGCGCTACGAGGTGGCCCACACCTTGGGCCGCCTGGGCCGCTGGGCCGACGCGCTCGGCACGTACCGCGAGGTGGCCGCCGCCCGCGCCCGCACGCTCGGCCCGGACCACCCCGACACGCTGGCCGCCCGCTACGAGGCCGGGATCTGCCTGGGGCGCCTCGGACGGGCGGGGGAGGCGCTGGAGCTGTACCGGGACCTCGTCGCGGCCCGCACCCGCGGGCAGGGCGCCGACGACCCGGAGACCCTGCGCGCCCGCCACGGCCTCGGCGTCAACCTGGGGCGGCTCGGCCGCTGGGAGGAGGCCCTCGCGGAGGCCCGCGAGGTCGCCGGGGCCCGCGCCCGCGTCCTGGGTCCGGAGCATCCGGACACACTGGTCAGCGGCCGGGAGGTGGCCGTCTGCCTGGGCTGGCTCGGCCGCTGGGAGGAGGCGCTCGCCGCGTACCGGGGCATAGCCGCCGCCCGCGAGCGGGTGTTCGGACCCGACCACCCGGACACCCTCGCCAGCCGCCACGACGAGGCCCAGTGCCTGGAGCAGCTCGGCCGGCACACGGAGGCCGTCGAGCTGTACCGGCGCGTGGCGGGCGCCCACCGCCCCGCCACGGACTGAACCCCGCCCCAGACTGAACCCCGCCACGGACTGACGCCCCGCCACGCGCCGTGCCCGGCGCGGGACGGCACCGCGGGCGGCCGTCCCGCGGCCCGGCTGACGCACCGGCACCCGCGCGGGCGTCGCAAGGCACCCGTCCCGCGCCCGCCGCCACCCGGCAGCACAGCGGGCGGGCACCCGCACCGGGTGCCCGCCCGAAAGCGCCGTCGCCGCGGCGAGGGTCAGCCGACCTTCCAGCAGAGCCCTTCGAACCCGGCGACGTGGACGTCGCCCGCCTGGACGTGACCACCGCTCAGCCAGCAGCCCTTGCTGGAGTCGCCGCCGTGGGCGGCGGCGGGAGCGGCGGCGAAGAAGCCGACAGCGAGCAGACCGGCCAGAGCGATCGAAATGCGCCGAAGCATGTTTCTCTCCTTCGAGTGGGGGACTCGGCACGACTCTCCACCAGCCGCGACCACACCGCACTCCGAGACGTACGACCGGGTGGCGGGCGCCACCCGAGGCCCCCCGCCCCGACGCCCCGCCCCGAGGCCCCGACACCGCCCGCCCGCCCTCTCGCGCCCGCCCTCTCGCGCCCGCCCGCCGCGCCCCGCCCGCCCCGCGCCCCCCGCCGCGAGCACGCTCAAGCGCCGGGCCGGCCGCGTGGCGCGGCCGGCCCGGACGACCCCGTGCGGCGGGGCGGAGGAAGAAGGCGTTCAGGGCTGGGCGGGCGGCTCCCGGCGCTGCCCCGGTTCGCGGCCCAGCCGGTCCTTGAGCCGCTCCTGCGCGGTGTCGACGTGCTTGCCGAACCGCCCGTGCGTGCGCTTGTCGACGTAGTCGCCGGCCTTGTCGACACCCTTGCCGACCTGGCCCTCGTGCCCCTTCAGCAGGTTCTTGAGCTTGTCCGTCACGGACATGGGTGCCGTCCTCTCGCCGGGTGACCCCCGCCCCCCAGTCTCCCCGTGCGTCCGGGCACGCGCACCCGGGGGACGGGCCCCGCGGCGGGCCGGAGAGGCCCCGGGCGGCGGCCGGAGTTCAGTCGGCGGAGGCCGACCAGCCCTCCGCCTCGACCCGCGCCGCGTCCGGCGGCCGCGCCTCGTCGAACAGCACCCGCCCGCCGTCCAGGACCCGCAGCCCGTCCACGTACACGCCCCGCCCCACGTAGCGTGCGTCCGTCCGGTACCGCCAGCGCAGCCGCACGGGGCCGCCCCCGCACCACGCCGACAGGTCGGCCTCCAGCCGGTGCCAGACCCGCCCCGAGAAGCCGCTCACCGTGCCGCCGGGGTGCCGCACCGGCTCCCCGCCCGGCCGTACCGTGACGAACGGCACCGGCCGCCACTGGGCCGCCCCGCCCCCGGCGGGCTCGGCCGCCGCCTCCAGGGCCAGCGCGTCCGCGCCCGGCTCGGTGTCCCACCACAGGGCGCACCGCAGCCGCGCCCGCGCCGTCACCGGCCGCACCGCGGGCAGCGTCAGCGTCGCCGCGGCGGCCGAAGCGGTCCCGGCGAACCAGGCGGCGCGGCCGTGCGCGGGCCGTACGGGCACCGCCCGCGCCATGCGGTCGGCGACGGCCACGCGGGGTGCCGAACCGGAGCGCCAGCCGCGCACCGGGTGCACCGAGTTGCCCAGCAGGACGAGGAACGAGTCGGTCGTCGGGTCCAGCACCAGACTGGTCCCGGTGAACCCGGTGTGCCCGGCGGTGCGGGGCGTGGCCATCGCGCCCATGTACCAGTGCTGGTACAGCTCGAAGCCCAGCCCGTGCCCGTCGCCGGGGAACGCCGTGTTGAAGTCGGTGAACAGCAGCTCCACCGAGTCGGGCCGCAGGATGCGCGCACCGCCGTGGGCGCCGCCGTCGAGCAGCGTCCGGGCGAGGACCGCGAGGTCCCAGGCGCGGGAGAAGAGGCCCGCGTGCCCGGCGACCCCGCCGAGGGCGTAGGCGTTCTCGTCGTGCACCTCGCCCCACACCATGCCCCGGTCGATCCCCGACCACGGCCTGCGGGCGTCCTCGGTCGCCGCGATCCGCGGCCGCCAGGAGGCCGGCGGGTTGAACCGGGTGCCCCGCATGCCGAGCGGCCCCGTGATCCGCTCCCGCAGCAGCACGTCCAGCGGCCGGCCGGAGACCTTCTCCAGCAGCAGCTGAAGGGCGATCAGGTTCAGGTCGGAGTAGCGGTACGCGGTGCCGGGCGGGTCCAGGGGCCGCTCGTCCCACAGCCGCCGCAGCATGCCCTCCCGCGTCGGCTCCTCGTACAGCGGCAGCCAGGCGCGCAGCCCCGAGGTGTGCGTCAGCAGATGGCGCACGGTGACGCCGCCCTTCCCGCCGCCGCCGAAGTCGGGGAGCCGCTCGGCGACGGGGGTGCCCAGCTCCAGCTCGCCGCGCTCCAGCAGCTGCACGGCGAGCAGCGAGGTGAACAGCTTGGTCAGGGACGCCAGGTCGAAGACGGTGTCCTCGCGCATCGGGACGCGCCGCTCCGGCGGCAGCTCCACGCCCCGCCCGGTCGTCTCGTCGTAGGCCGCGTAGCGCACCGCGTGCCCGACGGCCCGGTGCAGCGCCACGACGGGGCCGCGGCCCGCGAGGACCACCGCTCCCGCGTACCAGGGGTGCGTGGGGGAGGGGCCGAGGAACCGCTCGGCGTCCGCGACCAGCAGGTCGAGGTGGCGCGGCAGCAGCCCGGCCTGCTCGGCGGTGCCGCGACGCAGCGCCGCCCCCGCCCCGGCCGCCGCACCCGCCGGCGCGGCCCCGCCGGGTGTCCCCGCCGGGCCGCGCTCCCGTCCCGCCGCGGCGGCCCCCGGAAGCGGACCGATCACCAGCGCACCTCCCAGTGCCAGCACCCCGCCGCCGAACGCCCGCCGGCCGACCCCGTCCGCACCCGGTACACCCGGTACACCCGGACTCCGCACCATGACCGCCCTCCCCGCCTCCGGTGGCACCGCCGTCCGAGGGGAAACCCCGCCGTCGCGCGCATCAGGTGAGACCTTCGTACCGCCGGGCCCGGCCGTCAAGGACCCCCGCCGACCGCGCCCGGCCGTGGGGGACCCCCGCCGACCGCGCCCGGCCGTCAAGGACCTCCGCCGACGGCGGCCGGCCCGCGCGGGGCCGGCCGCCGGGCGCTCACTGCGCCACCCGGACCACCCGCAGCGCCGGGTCGCGCAGGATGTCCCGCTCGCAGAACCGGGCGGTCACCCACTGCTCCCGCGCGTACAGCCGGGTCTGGTCCGCGTGGTGCGGCGAGGCCGGGTCGGACGACTGGGAGTACGTCAGCAGCGTCCGCGCGACCGGGCACCGGCTCGCGTCCCAGCCGACCGCCTGGACGTGGCTCGTGCCGTGCCGCACCTCCGTGTAGCCGCCGTTCTCCGCGTCCCACACGGGCACGGTCATGTTCCACACGCCCGTACCCGTGCCGCCGTGCACGGGGATGCGCTCGCCGCCCCGCACCACGTACTGGTGCTCGCCGAGCGGCGCGTCGAGCGGGATGCGCGCGCCGCGCAGCTCGGCGACGGCCTCGCGCAGCGCCTTCGCGAAGCCGGGCGTGCCCGTGTCCAGGTCGCGCGGGGTGCGCACCGGGTCGGCCGCGGAGAAGGGCACCTTCCACCGCTCGGCGGTCGTCGTCTCGCGCTCCAGCCGTCCCCAGAAGCGGTCGAACAGCAGGGCGCCCCGGCTGGTCGTGTCCATGCGGCGGTCCCAGCGGGCGAGCGCCCCGCACGCCTCCGCGTCGTCCGGCAGGACCGCCGGGCAGGCCCGCACCACGTCGTCGGCGGTCAGGTCCGCGGCGGGCACCCGGTTGGCGAACTGCTGCTCCTGGAGGTCGGCCACGGTGAGGGAGCCCCGCCGGGCCATCGCCGCCACGTCCTCGACGCCCCCGCGGGTGCGCAGCGACCGCTCCGTGTCCAGGTCGCCGAAGACCCGCTCGTACCCGGTGAGCGGACGGTCGGCGTTGGCCAGCCACGCGCTGTCGTTGGAGTTCCCGGCGTACGCGGCGTCCCGCAGCAGCGGCCAGCGGGCCGGGCCCATGATGCCGGGCTCCACCGCGTCCCGGTCCGCGCCGAGCGCGCAGCCGGCGCGCGACCCGTCGAGCACGGCGAGACCCGAGGCCGGGTACAGCGTCCGGCCCAGCGGCGTCGAGCACCGCTCCGCCAGCTCGTCGGTGATCCTGGGCACCACCTGCGCCTGCGTGAAGAGCGTGCCGCCGTTCCGGTCGGAGGCGATCGTGTTCACCCACGGCAGGCCCTGGGTGCGGCGCAGCCCGGCCGCCATCTCCCCGACGGAGCCGGCCTTGGCGAGGGCGAGGGAGCTGTCGGCCATGCGCAGGTTGCGGGCGTTCGGGTCGTGCAGCGCGTACGCGGTCGTCCGCGTCCACGGCAGGGCCGTGCCGCCGAAGGCGGTGGTGACCGGCCCGTACCGGGTCCACCACTGCGTGCGGGTCACCGGCTCGCCGTCCGCGACGGGCACGGTCACCGTCCGGCGCACCATCGGCTCGCTCCTGCCGTCCACGAGGTACGCGGTGGGGTCGGCCGGGTCGAGGACCAGCTCGTGCAGGTTCATGCTGCGGCCGGTGGCCACCGTGTGGCTCCACGCCACCTTCTCGGTGAAGCCGATCTGCACCAGCGGGGTGCCGAGCAGGGAGGCGCCCTGCACGTTCAGCTCGCCGGGGATCGTCTGGTGGGACTGCCAGAACCGCCGGCCGCCGTGCCACGGGTAGTGCGGGTTGCCCAGCAGCAGGCCCCGGCCTCCGGCCGTGGTGCTGCCGTGGAAGGCGACGGCGTTCGACCCCATGGTCGCGTTGCGCGCGTCGAACAGCTCCCGCACCGCCCCGGCCATCCCGTCCGGGTCCGCGCCCTTCGAGGAGGCCCGTCCGGAGGCGGCGGCCCCGGCCGCGGCGCGCCCGGTGGACGCGTCCGCGGCGGGCGGCGCCGCGGCGGTGATGCCCTCCACGAGGGCGCCCTCGCCGCCGAGCACCGCCAGCGCGTACGACCGCCGGGCCACGTCCAGGGCGGTCACCGGGCGGACCCACGCCTTGCCCGCGCAGGCCGGGTCGGTCACCCGGTTCCGCTCCAGCCAGGCGTTGTACCCGGCGGCCCAGCCGCGCATCAGCTCCTTCTGCTCCCGGCCCGGCCCGGCGGGCGCCGGCCGGTCGAGGAGGCGCTCCACGGTGCGCGCGTCCCGCACGCCCGTGAAGTACAGGTCGCTGGAGAGGTTCGTACGGGCCGACGACATCGATCCGTCGGCCCGGCCGTCCGGACCGAAGTGGCGGGAGCGCTCGCCCCGGACGGTCACGAACCCGTCGGCGAGCACGCACACCTGGTCGGCGGCCTGCGCCCAGCCCGTGCCGAAGCCCAGGGAGGCGTAGTCCTTCGCCAGGATGTGCGGGATGCCGTACTCGGTGTAGCGGATCGTCGCCGACAGCCCGTCGGCCGACGGGCGTCCGCCGTCCGCGCGGGGCGGCGGGGCGGCGCCCGCCGGCAGGGTGGAGGCGGCCGTGGCCAGCAGGGCCGCCGCCACCGGCAGCAGGCGCCTCAGACTCGTACGGAGGAGCAACGTCTCTCCCAACTCGGTTGTGAGCAAAGGTGGTTGACCCATGCACTCATCCGGCGAGGGGCGCTGTCATCCTCCCTGCGGCCGATCGGGGATCACCCCTGGGGAGGGGCGCCGACCCCGATCTCACTCGGGGTCGCGGCGGAGGTCCACGATCCGCTTGATCTTCCCCACCGACCGCTCCAGCGTCCCCGGATCGACCACCTCCACGGCTGCCGTCACGCCGATCCCGTCCTTCACGGCGGCCCGCACCTCCCGCGCCGCGTCCGCCCGCCGCGTCGGCGGCGTGTCCGCGCGCGCCTCCACCCGGACGGTCAGCGCGTCCATGCGCCCCTCGCGGGTCAGCCGGAGCTGGAAGTGCGGCGCCAGCCCCGGCGTGCGCAGCAGCACCTCCTCGACCTGCGTCGGGAAGAGGTTCACGCCCCGCACGATCAGCATGTCGTCGCTGCGTCCCGTGACCTTCTCCATCCGCCGGAACACCCGCGCCGTGCCCGGCAGCAGCCGCGTGAGGTCCCGCGTCCGGTAGCGCACCACCGGCATGGCCTCCTTGGTCAGCGAGGTGAACACCAGCTCGCCCCGCTCCCCGTCCGGCAGCACCTCGCCCGTCACCGGGTCGACCACCTCCGGGTAGAAATGGTCCTCCCACACGTGCAGCCCGTCCTTGGTCTCCACGCACTCCTGCGCCACGCCGGGGCCGATCACCTCCGACAGGCCGTAGATGTCGACGGCGTCGATCGCGCACCGCTCCTCGATCTCCCGCCGCATCTCCTCCGTCCACGGCTCCGCGCCGAATATGCCCACCCGCAGGGAGGTCGACCGGGGATCGACGCCCTGCCGCTCGAACTCGTCCAGCAGCGTGAGCATGTACGAGGGCGTCACCATGATCACTTCGGGCCGGAAGTCCTGGATCAGCCGCACTTGGCGCGCCGTCATCCCGCCGGAGGCGGGCACCACCGTGCAGCCGAGCCGCTCCGCCCCGCCGTGCGCCCCGAGCCCGCCGGTGAACAGCCCGTACCCGTACGCCACGTGCACCACCTGCCCCGGCCTGCCCCCGGCCGCGCGGATCGACCGCGCCACCACGTCCGCCCACACGTCCAGGTCCCGGTCGGTGTACCCGACGACGGTGGGCAGCCCCGTGGTGCCGCTCGACGCGTGCAGGCGCCGCACCCGCGAGCGGTCCACGGCGAACATCCCGAAGGGGTACGCGCCGCGCAGGTCCTCCTTGGTCGTGAACGGGAAGCGGCCCAGGTCGGCCAGCGACCGGCAGTCCTCCGGCCGCACCCCCGCCGCGTCGAACGCCCGCCGGTGGAAGGGCACGTTCTCGTACGCGTGCCGCAGCGTCGCCCGCAGCCGCTCCAGCTGCAGGGCCTCCAGCTCCTCCCGGTCCAGCCGCTCCCCGGCGTCCCGCAGATCCTCCGCCATGTCCGTCCTCCGCCCGTCCCGCATCGACCGTTCACGCGGCTACCGACCATTCGGTCGATCCGCATCCCGATCACTTACCCCGCGCACCCCGCCCCCGGCAAGCCCCCCGACACCCCCGCCCGCCCCCCGCGCCCCGCCCCCCGGGCCTCCGCCACCCCCTCCCCGGGCCTCCGCCACCCGGCTCCCAGGCCCCCCGCCACCCCGCCCTCCGGCCGCCGCCGTCCCGCGCCCACGCCCCGTCCCGCACCCGCCATGCCCGTCACCGCCCCGATCCGGCGCCCGGCCGCACCCGCACGCGCCCACACGCACCCGCCGAGCCCCCGGCGTCCGCCGCCGCGCCTCGCCCGCCACCACCGGCCCGCGCGCCCTCGCCTCGCCCCGGCCCGGCCCGGCCCGCTCCCGGCATCCCCCGCGGCGACCGGCCCGCGCACCCCGGCCCACCCCCGCCCACCCCGGCCCACCCAGCGCGCCCACGCCGACCCGCCCTCGGACCCCGCTGCCGCCCGCGCGGGCGTCCACGGCCCCGCGCGCCCCACGGACATCCCCCGAAGCGGTGAACCCGCCGCTCCCACACGCCTCCCGGACCCCTCGGCCACGTCCGGCGGGCCCCTCCGCGACGGCGCCCCGCCCGCCGCGCGGCGGCCCGGGACCCGTACCATGGCGGCATGTCCTTCCTCCGCCGCCGCAGCCCCGCCACACCCGCGGGCCCGGACTTCGACGTCCTGGCCATGGACCCGGGCGACTGGCCCGGGAACCTCGGCGCCGGCCTGCTCCCCGCCCCCGACGGCACCTGCCAGGGCGTGTTCCTCCGCTACGACCTCTTCGGCGGCCGCGGCCCCGCGATGATCATCGGCAATCTGCCGGAGGGCTCCCCGGCGCGGGACCTCGCCGAGGGCCAGATCCCCTTCGAGGCGGCCCAGCTCCTCGCGGCGCTGGAGCGGGACGACCACGTCGAGGTCGTGGAGAGCGAGGACGTCCCGGTCATGCAGGGCGACAACCTGCTCATCGTCCGCCGCCTCAAGCTCACCGAGAGCCGGATCTCCTGCGTCCAGTTCGACCGCAGCGACAACGTCCTCGTGACCATCGCGAGCTGGGACCGGCCCATCACCGACGACCTGTACGCCCTGCTCAAGCCGCTGCCCGCGGAACTGTTCCAGCAGGGCTGAGCCGGCGACACGGGGCCGGCGCCACGAGGAACCGAGGAGCCCAGGAGCCGAGGAGGGCCATGGCAGCGACGGAGACGGCACATCGCGCCCCGCACCCGCAGGGCGCCACGGCGCGGGTCGACAGCTGGATCTGGGCGGTGCGCCTGACCAAGACCCGCTCCCAGGCCGCCACGGCCTGCCGCGCCGGGCACGTCCGCGTCAACGGCGACCGCGCCAAGCCCGCGCAGACCGTCAAGCCGGGCGACGAGGTGCGGGTCTTCCACGCCGGCCGCGAGCGGATCGTCGAGGTCCGGCAGGTCCTCCCCAAGCGCGTCGGCGCCCCCGTCGCGGCCGAGGCGTACACGGACAGGACCCCGCCCCCGCCGCCGCGCGAGCAGGTCGCCGTCGCCGGTGTCCGCGACCGGGGCGCGGGCCGCCCCACCAAGCGGGAGCGCCGCGAGCTGGACCAGCTCCGCGGCGCCCGCCGCCCGTAGGGCCCGGTCACCGGGCCCGCGCTACGAGGCGAGCAGCGCGGCCGCCCGGGCCGCCGAGGTCCACGGACCCGTCGGCCCGCCCGGCACGGTCCCCCCGGACGGCGCGCCGGACGCGGGGCCCGGCGCGGCCCAGGCCGTCCCCGGCCCCTCGGCCCGGTGCCGCAGCAGCACCTCCTCCTGGTACCGCTCGCACTCGCGGTGCCAGGTGAGGATGCCGGCCATCCAGTTCTCCAGCTGCCGCACGTACCCGTCGAGCACGGCGCGGGTCTCCCGGTCCAGCCCGAAGTCGTCGTACAGCACCGGGAACTCGTGCGCGGCGACGTGCTGGAACTGCCGCATCCGGGAGTTCATCAGATCCGCGGTGATCGCCAGCGCCGTCGGGTGGTCCACGTCGAAGAAGTTCTGCGTGACCAGGACGCAGTTGTGGACCTCGCCCTCGAACTCGATCTCCTTCTGGTACGAGAAGACGTCGTTCAGCAGGGTCGCGTAGTCGACCGCCGCGTTCTCCAGCGACCGCACCGGACCGCTGCTCCAGATCTCCGGCGGGACGCGGTTGCCGCTCCCGATCCGGCACAGGGCCATCGTCATGTCGGAGCCGAAGGTGGCCCGCCGCATCTCGATGTAGTCCACCGGCTCCGGGATCCGGTTCAGGGCGTGGTTGGCCAGCTCCCACAGCCAGCTGTCGACCATGACCTCCACGGACCGCCGGAACGCCGCCCGGTCCCGCTCGTTCATCGGTCCGGCCGTCCGCGGCCACAGGTCGGCCAGGCCCCGCTCCAGGGCGTTCGCCGGCTCGGGCATGGAGCCGGCGGCTCCGTCCAGCGGCATGAACAGCCGCAGCCGGTCGTTCTGCGCCCGCGCCCCGGCCAGGTCCCGCGGCCTGCCGTAGACGACCGGGTACAGGTCGTCGGCGTACGTGCCCCAGGCCAGCCAGTGCGAGGCCGTGTCCAGCTCGTCCGGGGTCGCGTCCGGGTGCAGACCCGCCGCGCACAGCGGCAGGTCGTACCCGGCGGCCATCCGCTCCGTCCACACGTGCGAGTCCGGCCGCCCCGGCTGCGCGCGCAGCATGCCCATCTCACCGGCCCAGGCCACGCACCGCTCCCGCGCCCCCGCCAGGTGCGGACTGTGCCGGACCCGGAACGGCATCGCGAAGTGCGGCAGCTCCGACGGCCCCACCCGCTGGTAGGGGACGTGCGAGAAGCCCCGCCGGCGGGCCGCCTCCGCGCGCGGGGTCAGCCGGACCGACGCGGCGGCCATCCCGAACGCGCCGCCGCCCGGCTCGGCCTTCACCGCGCCCTCGTTCATGTACCGGCTGGACCGCATGTGCCACTCGTGGCCGCCCGACTGCCAGTCCTGGAGCCCCTTGGCGTACGCCAGCAGCGCCGCCGTCTCCCGCGCGTCCAGGCCGTGCTCCGCGCACAGCGGCGGCACCTCGGTCAGCGCCGTGTGCTCGAACTGCTGCAGACGCGAGGTCAGCAGGTCGTTCACGGCGTCCGCCGCCTCCTGCGTCGAGCAGCCCAGGAACCGCTCCAGCACCAGCACGCCGTTGCTGTTCTCGCCCTCGTCCTCCACCTCGCGCTGGTACGAGAACAGGTCGTTGCGCAGATGCACCGCGTCCGAGAACGCGTCCCGCAGCACCCGCAGCGGCCGCGCGTCCGCCACCGCGGCGGGCACCTCGGCGCCCGCCGCGTACTCCACCAGGCCCGCCGACCAGGGCGCGCCGCCCACCTTGCGGCGCATCTCGATGTACTCGAGCGGGTTGGCGACCCGCCCCTCGTCGATGTTGGACAGCTCCCACAGCGACTCGTTGAGGAGGTTCTCCGTCGCCACGGCGAACCGCTCCCGCCAGGCCGCCGACATCGCCGGGACCGTCCGGGCCCACAGGTCGGCGAGGCCGGCCTCGACCGGGTTCTCCGGCTCCGGCACCGCGGCCGCCGGGTCCACCGGCATGAACGCCGGCAGGCGGTCGAGGTACGCCTTGCCGCCCCGCCGGTCCTGGGTGCGCTTGAAGACCTCCAGGAAGTGGTCGTCGAAGAAGAAGACCCACACGTACCAGTCGGTGACCAGGGACAGCGCGTCCGCGTCGCAGTCCGGGTGGGTGTACGCGCACAGCAGCGCGTAGTCGTGGGAGTCGAGGTCGTGCTGCTCCCAGATGCCCGAGCCCTCCAGCATGCCCATCCGCCGGGCCCACGCGGTGGTGTGGGCGCGCGCCGCGTCCACATGCGGGTTGAGCCGGGCGGGGTACGGCACGTAGAAGTCGGGAAGTACGAACGGCTGTGCCATGCGTGTCCGATGCCTTTCGTGGAACGTCGGGGTCCGCGCGAGCCCTACCCCCGGCCCCCCGGGCCCACGCGGAGCGCCCGCCGATCGTATGAACGTCCGATAGGGCCCGCGGGTCACGACCCGGGACGGTGACGGGACCGGCGGCCGGTGGCGCGAGGCGCGCGGGGCGCGGGTGCACGGTGGAGGGGCGCGCGGGAGCGCGGGGGAGAGGCGCAGGGGGCGCGGCGGGGGGAGAGAGGCGCAGCGGCGCGCGCACACGACGGCGCGCCGTGTCCCGGTCGGGCCGGGACACGGCGCGCCACCCCCGTGGTGCGGTCAGCGCGTGCCGACCGCCGCGCGCACGGCCCGCCGTGCCAGCGCGCAGTCCTCGTGCAGCCGCCGCAGCAGCAGCCGCTGCTCCTCGCCGGGCGAGAGCGTGCCGGGCTGCACGGGAACGGAGCCGGCGGGGGGAGCCTCCCGTATCGTCCGCTGCACCGCGGTCTCGTACGTCCGGATCTCGCGCGTCAGGACGAGCATCAGGTTCACCAGGAACGCGTCGCGCGCCGCGGGCCCGCCCGCCTGTGCGAGCTGGCTGATCCGCCGCCGCGCGACCGGCGCGTCGCCCAGCACGCTCCACAGCGTCGCCAGGTCGTAGCCGGGCAGGTACCAGCCGGCGTGCTCCCAGTCGACGAGCACCGGACCCGCCGGCGACAGCAGCATGTTGGACAGCAGCGCGTCACCGTGGCAGAACTGCCCCATGCCGTACCGCCCGCCCGCGAGCGCCAGCCCGTGCAGCAGCTTCTGCAGGTCGTCCCGGTCCCGGTCGGTGAACAGGCCCAGCTCGTGGTACCGGGAGATCCGCGCCGCGTAGTCGAGTGGCGCGTCGAAGGTCCCGGCCGGCGGCCGCCACTCGTTGAGTCGCGCCACCGCGGTCAGGACGGCCTTGAAGTCCGCCCGCGGCGGGGCGTCGGCCACATGCCGGCTGAAGCCGGCCGGCCGGCCCGGCATCCGCTCCACGACGAGCGTGCCGTTCTCCGGGTCCGCCGCGATCAGCCGGGGGACCCGCACGGGGGGCCGGTGCCGGACGAACGCGCGGTACGCGGCGATCTCGTGGCGGAACCGCTCGACCCACACGGGGGAGTGGTCCAGTAAACACTTGGCGACGACGGTCGCCCGGCCCGTCGTCCCGACCAGCAGCACCGACCGCCCGCTGCGCCGCATCACCTGCACGGGGTTGAACTCGGGGCAGATGCGCTGCACCGACCCGATCGCCTTCCGCAACTGGCCGCCATGCGGCCCCGACAGGTCGATCCTCCCGCTGAGCTGACCGCTCACCGCCCCCGCCCAGCGCCTGCTCCGGCCCACCGGCGCCTGGCCCGGGTACGGGCCGCTCCCGGCCACGACCGGGCGGGGCCGGGGCGGGGCGGACACGGAGGACGATGCTGTGTACATGGGCGGACAGATCCCTTCGTGTGCCGACGACTGCGTACGCCGCCCCGTCCGCCGCCGGTCCGGCACCCTGGGGAATGCGGGCCGACGCCGGGACGGGGTGGCGCGTTCCTACCCGACACCTACGGGCGGGTGGCGAACCATCTCGCGGACCCTGGCGAACCCTGGCGAATAGTCGCCACCCCCATGGCGGAGGGCTACTGTCAAGTCAGCCGAGAACCTGGGGGCTTGACGTGACAGGACAACCCAACACCCGCCTCTCCGACCTGTTCGGCCTCGCCGGCTGGTCGAAGGGCGAACTCGCGCGGCTGGTCAACCGGCAGGCGGCGGCCATGGGCCACCCCCAGCTGGCGACCGACACCTCGCGGGTGCGGCGTTGGATCGACATGGGGGAGATCCCGCGCGATCCGGTGCCGAAGGTGCTGGCGGCCCTGTTCACCGAGCGACTCGGCCGTGTCGTGACCATCGAGGACCTCGGGTTCGTACGACACGGGCGCGCCGGGAGACGGCGGGACGTCAGGCACGACGACAACCCTGACGGGCTGCCCTGGGCGCCCGAGCGCACGGCCACGGTCCTCACCGAATTCACGGGAATGGACCTCATGCTCAACCGACGCGGCCTGGTGGGCGCGGGCGCCGCGCTCACCGCGGGCTCCACCATCACCAGCGCCATGCACGACTGGTTCCGAACCGGCCCCGGGCCCTCCGGTGCCACCGCCCCCTCGGGTGTCCGCACCGCGGACCCCGCTGGCCTGGACCGCTACGAGGCCGCCCCCATCGGCCTGCAGGAGATCGAGGAACTGGAGGCATCCGTCGAGGTGTTCCGCGCCTGGGACGCCGCCAAGGGCGGCGGCCTCCAGCGCAAGGCCGTCGTCGGCCAGCTCAACGAGGTCGGCGGGATACTCGCCTACCGCCACCCCGAGCGGATCCAGCAGCGCCTGTGGGGCGTCGCGGCCAACCTGGCCGTCCTGGCCGGGTGGATGTCCCACGACGTGGGTCTGGAGCCCACGGCGCAGAAGTACTTCATCATCGCCGCGCACGCGGCCCGGGAGGGCGGGGACCGGCCCCGTGCCGGGGAGGCCCTGTCGCGCTGCGCCCGCCAGATGGTCCACCTGGGCCGCCCCGACGAGGCCCTGGACCTGCTCCAGCTCGCCCAGTTCGGCGCCGGCGACGAGGTCCTGCCGCGCACCCGTGCCATGCTCCACACCATCGAGGCGTGGGCGCACGCCTCCATGGGGCGCGGGCAGGCGATGCGCCGCACCCTCGGCGAGGCGGAGGACCTCTTCGTCTCCGACAAGGACGACGCCCCGCTGCCGGTGTGGATGCAGACCTTCAAGTCGGAGGACCTGTACGGCATGCAGGCGCTCGCCTACCGCACGCTCGCCGAGCACGAGCCGTCCGCGGCCAGGCAGGCGCAGTACTTCGCGCAGAAGGCGCTGGAGCTGCGCATCGACGGCCGGGAGCGCTCCAAGATCTTCGACCATCTCTCCATGGCGTCGGCCTGCTTCATCGCCGACGACCCGGAGCAGGCGGACCGTTACGCCCGGCTGGCGCTGGCCGCCATGGGCAGCAACTCCTCGCAGCGCACCTGGGACCGGCTGCGGGAGATGTACCGGCTCACCGGCCGGTACGCCAGCTACTCCCGGATCAAGGACCTGCGCGAGCGGATCGAGTACGCGCTGCCGAGCGAGCAGGCCAGGAAGCTGGGGCTGAAGGAGGCTTGACCGGAGGCGGCGAGGTCCCCGCCCCGCGCGTCCCCCGCCCCCCAGACCCGCGGTGCCTCCGCCCCGCGCGTCCCCGCCGTGGGCCCGCCCCGCATCCGCACCGTGCCGGACGCTCGCACGCGGTGCCGGACCCATCGGCACGGCTCCCCGCGCACCCGCGCACGGCCGTGACGCACCGGGCGCGCCCCGCACAGCGCCGGGTGCGCCCCGCACGGCACCGGGCCGGCCCGGCACGGTCCGGTCCGCCCTCACGCCGTGCCGGGCCGGCCCGGCACGGCGTCCTGCCCACCGCGCGGGGCGCGCGGTCCCGTCCGGCCGGGACCGCGGACGCGCCCCGTCCGCATCCGGCACCGGTACGCCCCGTGCGCGGGCGGTCCCGCTACGAGGGGCCGCCCACCCTGGCCGCCACCACGCAGCCGCCCTCGGCGCCCGCCGCCCGGGCCGCCAGCCGCACGCACTCCCGCACGTCCCGCGCGCGGGACAGTTCGGGCGCCAGGGCGAGCAGCCGCTCCGTGCCGGGCGTGCCCGCGCCCGGTCCGCCCGCGTCCCCCGCCGGTCCGCCCGTGCGGAGCACCAGCAGGTCACCGGGCAGGAGCCGGGCCTCCGCCTGCTCGTAGGCGGCGCCCGACGCCGTCGCCCCCAGCGGTACGCCCTCCGGCCGGTCCAGGACCCGCCCGGTCCCGTCCCGGAACAGCAGCGGGGCGGGGTGCCCGGCCTGCGCCCAGGCGAGCGTCCGCGACGCCGGGTCGTAGCGGCAGCACAGCGCGGTGCCGAGGGCCGGCTGCGCGGCGGCCTCCAGCAGCGCGTTGAGATGCCCGAGCAGCGCGCCCGGCGCGATGCCCGCCACGGCGAGGCCCCGCAGGGCCCCCAGCAGCGCCGCCGTCGAGGCGGTGGCGGACACGCCGTGCCCCGCCAGGTCGCCGACCGCGAGCAGGGTCCCGCCGCCGGGGAGGGCGAGCACGTCGTACCAGTCCCCGCCGAGCGGGTCGCCGGCGGACACCAGGTGGTGCCCGGCCGCCTCCAGCGCGGGCCCGCCGTCCCCGCCCTCCCCGGTGGGCCGCAGCGGGCCGCGCCAGGCCGGCAGGACCGCCTCCCGCAGCTCCGCGGCGAGCCGGTGCCCGGTCCGCTCCCCGTCGCGCCGCAGCGACTCGCGGGTGTCGCGTACGGCGCGCTCGCTGCGGCGCAGTTCGCTGACGTCCCGGAACACCGCCCACATGGACGCCGTGCGGCCCTCGCCGTCGAGGACCGGTTCGCCCGTCATGTGCAGGGTGCGCACCCGGCCGTCGGCCCGGACCAACCGGAACTCCCCGTCGATCGGCTTGCCGTCCACCAGGCAGTCCGTCACGAGCCGGCTGAGCAGCGGCTGGTCCTCCGCGAAGACCAGCGACGGCAGTTCGTCCAGCGACATCGGCCCGGCGGAGGGAGCGCGGCCGACGATCCGGTACAGCTCGTCCGACCAGCCGACCTCGTCGGTCAGCAGGTTCCACTCGGCGCTGCCGACCCGTGTGAGCAGCGAGCCGGTCGCGCCCTCGCCGCGCGGCCGGCCGTCCCGCGCGGCCGGGCCGCCAGTCCCTTCCCGCGCGCCCGGCGCAGGCACACCCTCCCTGAGTTGCCCCAGGTGGGCGCCGAGGTCGTCGAGCTGGTGCACGGCCAGGTCGCACAGGGCGCGCTGCCAGCGGGCGCGCGGGTCGTCGGCGTCGGCGGGGGCGTCCCGGCGCACGGCGTCCACCTCTCCGCGCAGCCGGCGGGCCTGCGAGATGAGGGCGTCCACCCGGCCGCGCTCCGGCGGCTGCTGGCTGGGACGTTCCGCGAAGAGGGGGGACGGCATGGGGGACTCCGTTACAGGCGCACGGCCATGGCTTGAAAAGCAAGGACCATCCAAGACTGTGACACAGGCCGGAAGCGGTCGTCACTCATTTGGCAACACTCGGACCGGCCATGTCCAGGGCATATACCGAAGGCGGGAGGGGAACCGGCCAGAGTGGCGGAAACGCCGGGGAGGCGCGCCCGGGCGCCACCGCCCCGGGAGGCCCGGCGCCCGTGCCCCTGGCACCGCCCCGCAGGTCGGGGCCGCGGCCTAGGGCGCGGGCGGGGACGCGCCCGGCCGCGCCACGGAGGTGAACCGGCGCGAAGCGGGTACCCGGCACACCCGGGACGCGCATCCGTACGCCGCCGGCGCGACCGGCAGGCCCGCAGGACGAGGGGGAGCACCCGTGACCGCACAGCCCGGCAGGAGAGTCGTCGTCACCGGGGCCACCGGCAACGTCGGCACCAGTGTCGTCTCCGCCCTCGCCGACGACCTGCGGGTCGGCTCCGTCCTGGGCGTGGCGCGCCGCCGCCCCGGCTGGTCGCCGCCCGGCACCGAGTGGGCGCGGGCGGACATCGGGAAGGACGCCGACCGCGACCTGGCCGCCCTCTTCGAGGGCGCCGACGCGGTGGTGCACCTGGCCTGGGCCTTCCAGCCCACCCACGACCCGACCGCCACCTGGCGCACCAACGTGCTGGGCGGGATGCGGGTCTTCCGCGCCGTCGCCGACGCCGGTGTGCCGGTCCTGGTCCACGCCTCGTCGGTCGGCGCGTACTCGCCGGGCCCGAAGGACCGGCCCGTGGACGAGTCCTGGCCGACGCACGGCTGGCCGCAGGCCGCGTACAGCAGGGAGAAGGCGTACCTGGAACGCGCCCTCGACGCCTTCGAGCTGCGCCATCCGGACATCCGCGCCGTGCGGATGCGGCCGGCGTTCCTGTTCAAGGAGGAGGCCGCGGCCGAGCAGCTGCGGATCTTCGCCGGAAGGCTGGTGCCCGGCCGGCTCGCCAGCCCCGGCTTCGTGCCCGTCGTGCCCGACCTGGAGGGACTGGTCTTCCAGGCCCTGCACACCGACGACGCCGCCGACGCCTGTCGCCGCGCCGTCCTCGACGACGGGGCGCGCGGCGCGTACAACCTGGCGGCGGACCCGCCGCTGAGCGCCGCCGACCTGGCGGGGCTCCTCGACGCGAGGGTGGTGCGGCTGCCGCGCGCGGCCGTGCGGACCGCGCTCGCCGCCGCCTGGGCGCTGCGGCTGGTGCCGGCGTCGCCGCACCTGTTCGACGCGTTCCTGCGGGTGCCCCTGATGGACTGCTCGCGCGCCCGCGACGAGCTGGGATGGCGGCCCCGGCACACCGCGACCGAGGCGGTCCGGGCGCTGCTGCGCGGACTGCGCGAGGGTGCCGGCATGGACACCGCGCCGCTGCACCCGCGCGGGGCAGGGTGACCCCCGCGGGCGGATGCCCCCGGGCCGGCCGGGGCCCCGGGACGGGGCGACCCGTCTGCGGCGGGCCCGCGCGGTGCGGCCGGCCCGCGCGGTGCGGGATCGTCCGCGGCCGCCCGCGCCGTGTCCCCGCCGCCGGGCGGCCGGGGCGGTGTGACGTGCCGGACCGGCGCGCGGGCCGCCCGGGGCGCGGGCGGGGGCCCCTCAGTCCGGCGGCTCCATGGTGGCCGCGTCCGCGTCCGCGAGGTCGGTGCCGGGGCCCGTGGTGTCCGCGGTACCGGCGTCCGTCAGGGTGAACAGACCGCCGTCCGGGTCACGCAGCGTCGCCTGCACCCCCGGCTCGTGGGTGATCACCGTGCCGCCGTGGCGCAGCGCGGCCGTCACCCGCTCCTCGACGTCCGATACCGGGAAGTGCACCTGCCACCGCGGCCGGATCGCCGGGTCCGGGGCCTCCTCCAGGGCGCCCGAGGACAGCCGTGCCACCGCCCGTCCGGCGCTGCGCAGCACGACCTCGTCGCCCGCGTACTCCACGTCGCAGCAGTCCGGCCGCCCGCAGGCCCACTCCAGGACCTCGCCGTAGAAGATCGCCGCCTCGAAGGCGTCCCGTGTGTGCAGCCGCGCCCACGCCGGGGCGGCCGACCGCCACCCCTCCCACCCGGTGGGCAGCTCGCCCTCCCAGATGCCGAAGACCGCGCCGTCCCGGTCCGCCGCGAGCGCCCCCCGCCCCATCACGAACGCGACCGGCCCGACGGCCACCGTGCCGCTGCGCTCCCGGATCCGCGCCGCCGTCGCGTCCGCGTCGCGGACCGCGAAGTACGGCGTCCAGGCCACCGCCACGTGGAACGCCGACGCCAGCGCCCCGATCCCGGCGATCGCCTTGCCGCCCGACAGTGCCACGCTGAAGTCCTCACCCAGCCGCGCGGGCCGGAACCTCCACCCCATCACGGCCCCGTAGAAGTCGTGAGCCGCCCGCAGGTCGCGGGTCATCAGGCTCACCCAGCACGGCGCGCCGTACACCGCGCCGCTCGTCACCGCCGCCTCCGAGGTCGCGGCCGCTGTCGGTTCTCTGGTCATGTGCCAACCATCCCGGTGTCGCCTCGCCGGTCCTGTCCTGTGGCTCGTCCCGCCTCCGGGGCGCGCGGGTGTCCATCCTGTCACCTGTCACCCCCTGAGTGCCCTTTTCGCAGCTTTTCATGGGGTACGGGTCGCCCGGCGTGCCGTGGCGCCGGGGAACGGCGGGGCCGGAAAACCCCTCTACGGTGTCGGATCAGTGCTTCCCCCGGAAAGGCAGTGGTGAGAATGGCCGTCGGCGCGCCCCGCGTCACCGACCCCGACGACGAGGAGAGGCGCGACGGCCGGGGACCGCTCCCCGCCCGGCCCGCCGTCAGGGCGGCGGTCGCCGCCCTCGCGGCCCTGCCCCTCGCACTGCTGGCGGCGGCGGGCGCGCTCGGCTGGTACGTCCGCCCCTCGGCCGACGAGTGGTGCTTCCTGCCGCTGGTGCGCGACCACGGCGTGGCCGGCATCGTCGAGCGGTTCTACGCCACCGACAACGGCCGCCTCGCCAACGGCCTCCTCGTCGGCCTCTACGCGAAGTTCCCCGTCGCCGGCCACCAGGCGTACGCCGCCGTCAGCGCCGCCGTCATGCTGGGGCTGCTGTGGGCCCTCACCGCCCTGCTGCTGCGCCGCGCCGGTCTTCGGGCGCCGCGGGGGACGGCGCTGCTGACCGCCGCCGTGGCGACCGCCCTCTTCCTGCTCGCCACCCCCAACACGTACAAGACCTTCTACTGGCCCGCCGCCTCGGTCTCCCACACCCTCGCCCCGGTGCTCGCCGCCGGCGCGGCCCTGCCGCTGCTCGCGGCGCGCTCACGGCGCGGCCGGGCCGCCGCCCTCGTCACCGCCCTGGTGGCCGGGGTCTTCCTGGGCACGCTGTCCGAGGAGGCGTCCGTCGTCGCCCTGGTCGTGCTCGGCGCCGTCGTCGTCCTCGCGCCGTGGGTGCTCGCCGAGCGCGTCCGGCGCTTCGTCCGCGTGTGGGCGCTCACCGGCGCGGCGGGCGTCGCCGCCGGCACGCTGCTGCTGGTCACCTCCCCCGGCTCGCGCAACCGCCGGGAGCGCTACGACGCCGAGTCCGTCTCCATGCTCGCCCCGGACTCCCTGGTCACCTCGCTCGAACTGTTCGCCCGCGTCCTCGCGACCGTCCTCACCACGTGGACCTACGCGGGAGCCGTCGCCGCCGGTGCGCTGCTGGGCCTGCTGGCCCGCCGCGGCCCGGACGCCGGGCCCGCCGCCCCGCCGCCCTGCCGCCCGCTGCGGCTGCTGGCGCTCGGCGCGCTGGCCTTCCTCGTCTCCGGCTACCTGTGCACCGTCATCACGTACCCGGTCTTCGGCACCCGCGTCCTGACCACGGAGCGCACCTGGAACGACTACCTGCTGCTGTACGTCCTGCTGCTCACCGCGGCCGGCGCCCTCGCCGGGCGGGCCGTGCGCCGCGCCGGGCGCCCGGCGCGCGCCCGCTGCGGCGTGGCCGCCGTCTGCGCCGCCGTGTGCGCCGCGACCGTGGCGGGCCTCGCCGTGCCGCTGTACGGCCTCGGCGGCGACATGCGGGCCCGCGCCGAGCGGTGGGACGCCCAGGACCGGTTCCTGAGGGAGCGCGCGGCGAGCGGGGCCCGTACCGCCCCGTACACGCCGAACAGCGTGAGCCGGATGCTCGAGCCGTTCGGCGCCGGCGGCAGGAACCGGTGGCCGGCCGACTGCGTCGCCGACTACTACCGACTGGACCGGGTCACCGACGGGCGCGCCGCCCCGTAGGGCGGGTCCCCGGGGCTCAGTGCCGGGCGGCGCGCGCGGCGGTGCCGGGGGAGGGGCCGGCGGGGCGGCCCGGGGCGTCCCGCTCGGTCTCCCGCACCACGTAGTGCGGGCGCCGCTTCGCCTCGTGGTAGATCCGCCCGACGTACTCGCCGATCACCCCGAGGGTCGCGAGCTGCACCCCGCTCAGCCCCACGATCGCCGTGATCAGCGTGGCGTAGCCGGGCGTGTCCACCCCGTCGAGCAGCGCGTTCGCCACGATCCACACCGCGTACGCGAGGGCCGACAGGAACAGCCACAGCCCCGTGTGGACGGCCAGGCGCAGCGGGCGGCTGTTGAACGACAGCAGCCCGTCGATGCCGTAGTTCAGCAGCCGCCTGCCGCCCCACTTGGACACGCCCGCCGCCCGCGCCGCGTTCTCGTAGCGGAAGGTGACCGTGTCGAAGCCGATCCACGAGAACAGGCCCTTGGAGAAGCGGTTGCTCTCCGGCAGCGACAGCACCGCGTCCACGGCGCGCCGCGACAGCAGCCGGAAGTCCCCGGCCCCGTCGACGACCTCCACCTCCATGAACCGCCGCACCAGCCGGTAGTAGGCGCGGCTGAGTGCCTTGCGGACCGCGCCCTCGCCGGTGCGGTCCCGGCGCGCCACCACCTGGTCGTAGCCGTGCCGGCGCAGCTCCAGCATGCGCGGCAGCAGCTCCGGCGGGTGCTGGAGGTCGGCGTCCATCAGGACGACGCAGTCACCCCGCGCCATGCGCATCCCGGCGAGCATGGCCGCCTCCTTGCCGAAGTTCCGGCTGAACGAGGTGTACCGCACCCGCCCGTCGGCGCCCGCGAGCTCCCGCAGCCGCTCCACCGTCGCGTCGCGGCTGCCGTCGTCCACGTAGGCGATCTCGAAGACCGCCCCGGTCGGCTCCAGCGCGGCCACCACCGCCGCGTGGAAGTCGCCGACCACCTCGCCCTCGTCGAAGCACGGGACGACGACCGATACATCCACCATTCGCTGACCCACTCCACGCACGCCGGTGCGGGACGCCCCTCCGGCACCCGCCGCACACGGAAGATGCGGGCCGGGCCGCCGGGGTTGCCTCCCCTAGCCACCAGCCCCCCACACGGCCGGCCGCCCCGCCACCCGGGTCACCCGCGCGGGCCGCGCTCGTCCCCGTACGGGCGAAGCACACCGGCGGCCGGACCGGCGGCCGGACCGGTGGCCGGGCGGGGAGGCGGGGGCCGGTCCGGCCGGAGGGGCCGTGAGGTCGGGGCGCACGAAACGGCCCCGGCCCCCCAAGGGGGACCGGGGCCGGACTCCGGCGCTCGCGGTGTCCGCGCGGGACGGTGACGGGACGATCACCCGTCGGCCGCCCGCGCGGCCCTCCTCACCGCAGCGCCCGCAGGAGGGCCGGGTCCCACTCCGCCGTGCGGAGCGGGGCGCCGGCCTCCCCGGTGCCCGTGTTGCCGTAGGACTGCACGGAGAAGTTGCCGTTCTTCGTGCTCACGTTGTCCTCTCCCACGGCGCACGCCGCCGGTGCGCACACGCCCACCGCCGCGGCGGCCACCCCTGCGGCCGCCAGGACCTTCTTGATCATGGTTCTCCCTCGCGTGATCGGGAACCCGGTCCCCGGGTCTCCCCTGATCAACCGGGGACCGGGTTCCTCGTCACGGTGCGGGACGTACGGCACGTCCCGCGTTCATCCGTTCGGCCCTACGGCGGGGCGGTGAACGGAGTCGGGAGCGCCCGCGCGCCGAGCGCGGCGTGCCGTGTCGACGGCGACGCGGACGGCCGCGGGGGCGGCGCGGCGCGGGCGGGGATGACGGTCAAGACAAGTCCTTCGGGACGGACGGTGAACAGGTGTTTCTCCTGCGGGGTGACCGACAGTGAACCGTGGGTGGCGGTCCCGGGGAAAGAGGGAAACCCCTGTCCCACCCCTACACCCCCCCGGCGGGGGCGTGCCGGGGGAGTGGGGGACACGGGCGCACGGGCCGGGCCCGGAGGGGAGGAGGCGGGCCGGGCCGCCTCCCGCGAGAGCGACCGGCGCGGGGTCCTGGGCCGGAGCCGTCCGGCCCGGGACAGGGGGCGGGGCCGGAGGCGTCCGGCCCGGGACAGGGGGCGGGGCCGTGGGCGCGGGGCGGCCGGTCAGCCGCCCAGGGGGAGGCCGCCGGTCGGCAGGCCGCCCGCCGGCAGGCCGCCGAGGAGGCCGCCGCCGACCGGGAGGCCGGCGGGCCGGCCCTCGGAGCGCCCCTCGCCCTGCGGCTGCGCTCCCAGCAGTCCGGTGGTGTTGAGGTCGGAGACGACCGGCGCGCCGACCGACGCGGGGGGCGCCCCGGCGGCCGAGGCGGGAACGGCCGCGGCCATCCCCGCGCCGGCGACTGCGGCGCAGACCGTGAGGAGGCGGGTGCCGGTGCGGATGCTCATGTGTCACTCCTGGGATGAGGCGGGGACGGCTGCTCTCCAGCCGACCTGAGCAACGACGCCGCCGCGGCGGCGACACGGCGGGAAGTCCCGCCGCACCCCTTGAACTTGGTCTAGTCCAATGCCAAGCTGCTTGCGAGCCGCCCGACTTGAGTCCCCCACCCGAGGAAGGGACCCCCCACATGTCACTGAGCAAGACCACCCGCACAGCGGCGGCAGCCGCCGCGGTGGCCCCCCTGCTGATCGTCCTGACCCCCGCGCAGGCGTCGGCGCACGGCACGATGTACGGCCCCGTCAGCCGGGTCGCGGCCTGCTACGCCGAGGGCCCCGAGCACCCGGACACCCAGGTGTGCAAGGACCTGGTCGCGACGAGCGGCACCCAGCCGCTCTACGACTGGAACGAGGTCAACATCGCCAACGCCAACGGGCAGCACCGCCAGCTGATCCCCGACGGCAAGCTGTGCTCCGCCAACCGCGAGAAGTACAAGGCGCTCGACTGGGGCCGCACCGACTGGGCCGCCACGCCCGTCTCCGCCGGCCCGCTGCACTTCAGGTACCGCGTCACCGCCGCCCACCCCGGCACGATGACCGTCTACATCACCAAGGAGGGATACGACCCCACCAAGCCGCTGAAGTGGTCGGACCTCGAACAGACCCCGGTCGCCGTGGCGAACGTCGCCCGGACCGCGCCGACGGGCTGGTACGAGTTCGACGGCAACCTCCCGCAGCGCACCGGCCGCCACATCCTCTACAAGATCTGGCAGCGCAACGACAGCCCCGAGGCGTTCTACAGCTGCTCCGACGTCACGTACTCCGGGGCGAGGGCCGCCTCCGTCCCGAAGGCGCCGACCGAGCAGCAGATCGAGGCGGGCCTGTCCAAGTCGACCGTCAGCCACCACGGCCACGGCGGTGACACGACCGCGCAGGAGCGCAACGTGCTGCCGCAGACCCTGGCCAGCGTGGCCGCCGCCGGCATCACCGCGGCCTGCTTCCTCACCACCCGCCGCCGCAGGGCCTCCTGACGGCGCGCACCGGCCCGGCGCGGACCCCCACGGCCCGCGCCGGGCCCCGCGTCCACCCGAGGGCGGCGTAGGACCGGCGCGGGGCCGGGTCCGCGCCGCATCGCGCCGCACCGGCGGCGGGGGCGCCCGGCCCGCACGCCCGCCGGGCGGCGCACGCCCCGTACGGCCCCCGCCCCCACCGCCTCCGCCGGTCAGCGGCCGCCCGTACCCGCGGCGGGGAGCGGCCCGCGACCGTCGGGGAGGGGCTGCTCCGTCCACACCGTCTTGCCGTCGCGGGTGTAGCGGGCCCCCCACCGCTCGGTGAGCTGGGCGACCAGGAACAGCCCGCGCCCGCCCTCGTCGGTCGTGCGGGCCCGGCGCAGGTGCGGGGCGGTCGTACTGCCGTCGGACACCTCGCAGATCAGGGCGGGGTCGCGGATCAGCCGGAGCCGCAGCGGCCCGGAGGCGTACCGGTAGGCGTTGGTCACCAGTTCGCTCACGATCAGCTCCGTGGTGAACACCAGGTCGTGCAGCCCCCACTCCGTCAGCTGGTCCGCCGTCAGCCGCCGTGCCCGCTGGGCCGCCGTCGGCTCGGCCGGCAGCTCCCAGGTGGCCACCCGGTCGTCGCCGAGGACCCGGGTCCGCGCCAGCAGGACGGCCATGTCGTCGGTGGGGTGCTCGGGCAGCACGGTCCGCGTCACCGCGGCGCACAGCGCGTCCAGGTCCCGCTCCGGGCCGCCCAGCACGCCGTACAGCAGCTCCAGGCCGTCGTCCACGTCGCACCGGCCCGACTCGACGAGCCCGTCCGTGTACAGCGCGAGCAGGCTGCCCTCCGGCAGTTCGAACTCGGTGCTCTCGAACGGCAGCCCGCCGAGCCCGAGCGGCGGCCCCTCCGGCAGCCCGGCGAGCACCGGCCGCCCGCCCGGGGTCACCACCACCGGCGGCGGATGCCCGGCCCGCGCCAGCGAGCAGCGCCGCGACACCGGGTCGTACACGGCGTACAGGCAGCTGGCGCCCACGATCTGCTCCCCGGCGTCCGGGCCCCTCGCCTGCTGCTCCCCGGCGATCCGCCCCACCAGGTCGTCCAGCTGGGACAGCACCTCGTCCGGCTCCAGGTCGAGCCCGGCCAGCGTGTGCACCGCCGTGCGCAGCCGCCCCATCGTCGCCGCCGCCGGGACGCCGTGCCCGACCACGTCCCCGACGACCAGGGCGACCCGGGCGCCGGACAGCGGGATCACGTCGAACCAGTCGCCGCCGACGTCCGTCACCCCGCCCGCCGGCAGGTAGCGGTGGGCGACCTCCACCGCGGGGTGCTCCGGCACCTGCGCCGGCAGGAGGCTGCGCTGCAGCGACAGCGCCGCCGTCCGCTGCTGTGTGTAGCGGCGGGCGTTGTCGATGGAGACCGCGGCACGCGCCGCGAACTCCGCCGCCAGGGTCAGGTCGTCCTCCTCGAACGCGTCCGGCCGGTACGCCCGCCACATGCTCACCACGCCCAGCAGGGCGCCCCGCGCGCTGAGCGGCACCGCGACCAGCGAGTGCGCGTCCGCCTCCGCCCCCGGCGCCGCGGGTGCCGCGCCCGCCAGGCCCGTCTCCAGGACCGGCCGGCGCTCCCGCAGGACCCGCGCCTGCACCGGGTCCGGTGCGAACACCGCCTCGCCGTCCGCCCGCCGCACCGCGGGCGGCGGCCTGTCCGTGACGCAGCTCAGCGCCGCCCGGCACAGCCGCCCCGACGCGGCCGGGCCCGGCTCGCCGCCCGCTACGACCGGCTCCAGCAGGTCGACGGCCACGCAGTCCGCGAGCCCCGGAACCGCGACCCGCGCCAGCTCCTGAGCCGTACGGGTGACGTCGAGCGTCGTGCCGATGCGCTCGCTGGCGTCGTTCAGCAGGGCGAGCCGCCGCCGGGCCCGCTCCCGGTCGGTCACGTCCTCCACGATCTGCGTGACGCCCAGCACCTCGCCCGCCGGGTCCTGCATGCGGAACGCCGAGACGGCCACGAAGCGCTCCCGGCCGGGCGGGTCGGTGCGCATCCTGGCCGGCTGCTCGGTGAAGATCAGCGGACGTCCGCTCTCCACGACCGACCGCAGCGCGCGCTCCGCGGTCCGCGCGTCGGTCGGCACCAGGAAGTCACCCATCCGCGCCCCGCGCAGCGACTCGGCGGGCGCGTCCGCGAACCGGGCGATGGCCCGGTTCACCCGCAGGATGTCCAGTTCGGGACCGTGCACGGCGATACCGATGGGGCAGCGGCGGAAGAAGCCGTCCAGCAGCGACCGGTCGGTCTCCCACTGGACCACCTCGTCCGCCGGGGCGCCCACCAGGAACCACTCCTCGCGGTCCCCCTCCCGCACGACGAGCCGCGCGCGGAAGCCCAGCCGCAGCGTCCCCCCGTCCTTGCGGCGCACCGGCAGCACCCCGAACCAGCCGCCCGCCCCCGTGCAGGAGCGGACCGCCGCCGCGGCGGCCCGGCGGTCGCCGGGGGCGATCAGCACGTCCCGCGCGGCGCGGCCGATGACGTCCCGCGGCCGGTAGCCGAGCAGTTCCCCGGCGAGAGCGCTCCAGCCGACGACCGTCCCGCGCGCGTCGAGGACGGCCGCGGCCGCCCGGTGCAGCGAGAAGGGGTCCTCCGGGCTCTCGGTGAACGTTCGCAGCGGCGTGTCCATCGCCATCACCCTCGTACGGGAGGACGGCCCCGGCGAACCCGGCCGGAGCCCGGGCGCCCGGCGGACCCGGGCCCCCGGCACGGGCCGGTGCGCGGCACCGGCCCCCTCTCGGGGGCGGAGTCGGTGGTGCTCACGGGGCTTCCTTCTGTCGCGGGGCCGGGGGAGGGGTGAGCGGGCCGGCAGGGCGGGGCCGGGCCCGGCCGCCGGGCGGGCCGGACGGTCGCGGGGCCCCACCTGCCCAGCGTGGCACCCCCGCGCCGCGCCCGCCCGCCCGCGGCCGACGAACCGGTGACGGCGGACCGGTGACGGCGGACCGCGCACCCGGGCCCGCCGCCGGGGAACCTGCCGCCGCCCGCCGTGGGGCGGCGAGCGGCGAACGTGCCGAAGTGGCCGGGTGCCGGCAGGGGGAGGGGGAGCGGGGCGCTGCCCGGTGCCGGCACGGTCGGGCGGGGGAGCGAGCCGAAGGACCCGGCCGCCTGGATGGCGGGGGGCGATGGGGCCGGGTGCTGGGATGGCGGGGGCGGAGGGGGGCCGAAGGGTCCGGCCGCCTGGATGCCGCGGCGGGCGGAGCGGAGGGGCGCGGCCGCCGGGTCGGGAGCGGGGCGTGGGAGACGGGGTCAGCTTCCCCCGGCGCCGAGGGCGTCGCCCCGCTCCGCCGCCAGCGCCTCCCCGAGCTCCTCCAGCGCCCGGACCATCTCCCGCGCCCCCGCCCGCACCACCGGATCGTCCGACGCCTCCGCCGCGTCGAACGCCGCCCGCACCTCGTCCCAGCACGGCGGACGCCGCTCCCGCACATCCGCCGGGCACCGCTCGGCCGCCCGGCGCAGCGCCTCCGCCAGCGCCGCCGCCCCCGCCGACGGGGCGGCCGTCCGGTCCGGCAGGTGCGCCTCCAGCACCATCGCAGCCCGCGTGAACCGGCCGACCGCCGCCTGCGCCGCCTCGGTCACCGCCGGGGACGGGCCCCGGTGCCGCACCGGCTCGTGCGCCGCCCGGTCCAGCGCGTCCCGCCAGGCCGCCCGTGCCGCCCGCAGGTCCAGCAGGGCCTGCCGCACCGCGCCCGTCGGCGGCCGGTCCGGACGCGCGAACCGCTCCAGCACCTCCGCCCCGTACCGGCCCGCGGCCGCCGCCCAGTCGGCCAGCCGGGCCCGCAGCCGCGGCGTCTCCCACGCCGGGAACAGGGCGTACGACAGCATCGCCAGCGCCCCGCCCAGCAGGGTCAGCACCACCCGCTCCGGAACGGTCTGCGTCCACTCCTCGCCCGCCATGCCGAGCAGGAACACCACGTACGCCGAGATGAACACCTGCACGGGCGCCTGACCGGACGGCAGCAGCAGGTACACGGCGAACGCGGCGCCGACGGCCAGCCCCGCCGACGCGTACGCGCCGGGATCCGCCAGCCGCCCCACGCCCGTCGCCAGCGCCACGCCCACCAGCGTCCCGGCGAACCGGGCCACGGCACGCGCGTACGTCTGGCCGAAGTCCGGCCGCATCGACATCACGGCGGCCAGCGGCGCCCAGTAGCCGTGCCCGAACGGCAGCGCCGTCCCGAGCAGGTACCCGGTCGAGGTGACCACCGTCACCCGCACCGCGTGCCGCAGGTACGGCGAGTCGGGCCTGCGCACCTCGGCCGCGACGTCCCGCACGGCGCCGGGGACCAGCCGCAGCAGCCCCGGCCGCGCCCGCAGCGCCTCCGGTCCCGGCCGCCGCCCCCCGGGCGCCGCCGCGGCCACCACCTCGTCGAGCAGCGCGGCGAGCCGGGCCGCGGCCCGCCGGGCGGGCGCCCGCTCCAGCACGGACGGCGTATCGGGGGTGCGCAGCGCGGCGAGCGCGCCGGGCGGCACCTCCAGCCGCTCGCCGCGCCGGACCGCCCGCGCCGCCGCGTCCAGCACCGCCCCGGCCGCGTCCAGCAGCTCCCGCACCCGGTCGCGGCCGGGGCCCTCCCGCGCCACGCCCACCACGGGGTCGGCGAGCGAGGCCAGCACGGGGCGGATCCGCTCCGCGAGCCCGCGCAGGCCGTGTAGTTCGCCGGGGCGGCGGCGGGCCTGCCGCCAGGTGACGGCGGCGGCGTTGCGGGCCGTCATCAGCGGGGCGGGGTCGAAGGGCGCGTACGGGTCCCGGCGCAGCCGCCGCGCGTAGTCGGCCACGGCCGCCAGGGCGTCGGCCAGCGCGTCCCGCTGCGGCCCCCAGCGGCGCACCGGGAAGAGCACGACCAGCGCGGCCTGCACCACACCGCCCCCCGCGATCACCGCCGCGTGCACGGCCGCGTCCGCGACCGAGGTGGGCAGGGTGACCGTCACCAGCATGATCGCCACGTTGGACGAGGCGATCACCCCCACGGACGGGCCCGCCGTCCAGGCCAGGCCCGACAGGAACGTCCAGAGCGCGAGCAGGGCCAGGAACCACGCGGGGTGCCCGCCGCAGAGGTAGCCGAGGAACGTGGACACGGCCAGGGTGAGCCCCGACGCCAGCGCCAGCGTCGGGCGCGGGCGCCAGCTCCGCTGGAACGTGGCGATGCCCGCCTGGAACGCGCCGAACGCGGAGCTGGCCGCCATCGCCGGACCGCCGATGGCCGCTCCGGCCAGCACCACCAGCGCCAGTCCGGCGGCGGCGCGCAGGGCGGGCAGCGGCTGGAGCCGTCGCCGCTCGACCGTGAGACCCGCGCGAGCGGTCTCCTTGAGGGAGCGGAGCCACGTCATGGCGCCGAGGGTAGGCCGTGCCGCACGCCCGCCCGGACCCCCGGGCCGGGCGTGTCGCGGGGGCGTGAAGCCCTGCGGCAGGCGGGCCGGGTGGCCGACGGCCGCGGGCGGAGCGGACAGCTCGCCGCGGTGGCGGGGGCCCGCGGACGGCGGCCGCGCCCCCGAAACCCGGCGGCCCCACCCGGACCGGTCCGCACCGGCCGCGCGGGCGGGGCAACCCTTCGCGGCGCTGGGCGGTCGAACCCGCTGACCGACGAAGGGGGAGCCCCGTATGACCACCACCGTTCCACGCCGCCCGGCCCTGCTGCTGGCCGGCACGGCCGCGCTCGCCGTGTTCGCCGGCTGCCTCCACACGGCGGCCTCCGAGCGGGCGGAGCGCGTCGACACGCGGGGGTACCGGCTGGTCCCGCCCCGGTCGGTGGGCGGGATGCCGTGGAGCACGGGCCTCCTGGAGCAGTACGTCGGCGTCGTGGACTGCGCGGGGACGCCCTCGGACGCCGACTGCTACCAGGGCCAGACCGAGGTGCTGGGCATCGGCATCTCCCCCTCCGACGCGAACCGCATCGTTCCCGGGGCGGTCGGCAGCGGCGCGAACTACCACCCACCCGCCGACGAATACGTCCGGTACGTCGCCTTCCGGGGCCTCCAGGGGCGGGTGAGCGACCCGGAGAAGGCACTGCGCCGCATGATCGACTCCCTCCACCGGGGCGAGCAGATGCCCTTCCCACCGGCCTCCCTCCGCTGGGACGGGCCTTACCGGACCGTCCCGCTGGGCCCGTACGACGGGGCGGTCATGAAGTGCCGCCAGGGCGAGGAGGTCCACGTCCAGGCCGGCCGACCCGAGCGCCGGACCCCCAACAACCGCTGCGTCTGGGCCGACCGGTCCACCGTCGCCGTGACGGAGGCCGACCTGCCCGTGCGGAAGCTGGCGGAACTGACCGCCGAGCTGTACCGCACGGCACGCGTCAAGGCGCAGTGAACCCGGCGCGCCCGCGCCTCGCGGGACGTACGAACCGCGGGGACCCGCCCAGCGGTCGCACGGCCGGGAGTCCGCGGGCGGCGATCCGGAGGTCCGAGGGCCACGCACGTCGCTTCCGGGCGAGCCTGAGAACGGCGGCGTAGGCCGGTCCCCGGACGGATGCGGCAGGGCGCCTCGCGTACCCGCGAGGCGCCCTGCCGGTCACAGCAGGGGGCCGAGTGGCCCCAGGTCGATGTTCAGGTCCTCCGGTTCCAGGCCGAAGCGGGTGCGCAGGATCTCCATGCGGTCCTCCAGCAGCATCAGCGTCGTGCCGATCCGCTCCTCCTGGTCCTCCGTCAGGTCCCCGTCCTCCACGCGGCGCAGGGCCTGGCGCTCCATGAGCTGGCGCAGCAGCTCGATCACGGTCAGGACGAGCCGGGCCAGGTCCCGCTCGACGGAGTCCGGGTCCAGCTCCACCCGGCGGCGCGGCTCCGGCCCGGCCCCGGGGGCCGCCGCCTCCGCACCCGGATCGGTGTCGGGCCCGTCGGGCGTCCGGGGCCCGGACACCGGCTCCGTCCCGGGGCCCGCCACCACTCGAGGGCCCCCGCCCGTTCCGGGACCCGGCCGCGGTCCGGTCCCCGGCTCCGGGCCGGCTTGCGGATCCCGCCCGGACCGGGGGCGGGGCTCCACCCCCGGTCCGGTGCGCGGCCCGCCCTTCGCCGCGGTGCGCGCATCGTTCATACCGGCTGCTCCCACGGCACGGGCACCTCGTCGTTGACGGCGCTGATCAGGGCCTTCAGGTCGACCCGTACGAGATCGACGTCCGCGATGCTCAGCGTCAGGTCGCCGGTGAGGACCACACCGCCCGCGAGCAGCCGGTCCAGCAGGTCCACCAGGGCGACCCGCTGCTGCTCCACGCTCACGCCGCGCCCTCCCGCGCCCCGCCCGGTCCGGACGCGGCCCCGGACGCCTCCGGGGCAGGTCCCGAGGGCTCCGGCCCGGCCGTCCCGGTACCCGGCTCCGCCGCCTCCGCGATGCCGGCGAAGGAGTACGCCGCCCACGGCCCGGTCAGCTCGACCCGCACCCCGTCGGAGTCCGCCACCTCGCCGACGAGCGCGACGAAGCCCTCGGCCCGCTCGCGGGGCACGAGGTAGGCGGCGTTCAGGACGTTCACCGCCTCCGCGTCCCCGGTCAGCCGGGAATCCTGCGGAGGGTGCACGGCCGTCGCCTCGGCGTACGCGGAGAGCCGGGCGTGCAGTTCCCGGCCCACCGCCTCGGCGCGCCGCCGCGCCTCCTCCCGGCCGTCGCGCTCCCGCAGCCGCCGCCGCAGGTACTCCCGTCCGCCGACCGCGCCGGACGGCGACCCGGCGGGTGTGCGCGGCCCCGCGGTCGCCTCCTTGCGCGCGTGCACCTTCACCCCCCACTCGACCCGCCCGTCCAGCCGCTCCAGGGCCCGGACGAACCGGTCGCGCCCCTCGTCCAGCAGGCGCCGCACGCCGCTGTCGTCGCGGCACACCGTGGCGAGCCGCAGCGGCAGCGGGGAGGTGACGGCGGTCAGCGACGCCACCACGGCGTCGTGGCCGCGCGCGGTGGCCGACAGCCAGTCGAGGTCCTCCAGGCGGGCGCGCAGCGGCCCCTCGTCGAACTCCTCGGCGGGCACCGCGTCCACCACGGCGACCAGGCCGTCGTGGTGCAGCAGCCGGGGCGGTTCGCCGGTGATCCCGGCGGCGCCCTCCGGGAGGACGCCGCCGAAGGGGCGGCACACGGCGTACACGTACCGCAGGGGCGGGGTGGGGGTGGTGGTCATGCCGTACGCTCCTCCAGTTCGGCGAGGCGCCGACGCAGCTCCTCGTTCTCGCTCGCCAGCGAGTCGCGCCGGGCGTGCGAGGACAGCGCCGGGTCGTGGCGCCACCAGTCGATGCCCATCTCCTCGGCGCGCTCCACCGAGGCGACGACGAGCCGCAGCTTGATGGTGAGCAGCTCGATGTCGAGCAGGTTGATGCGGATGTCGCCCGCGATGACCACGCCCTTGTCGAGGACGCGCTCCAGGATGTCGGCGAGGTTGGAACCCCCTCCGTCGGAGGCGAACGGGGCGGGCGGGCGGCCGGGTGTCGTCATGGGCCTTCGGCCCCTTTCTCCAGTCGGTCGAGGAGTTCGTCCTCCAGGCGGTCGAACGTCTCGTCGTCGATCTCCCCGGCCTCCAGGCGCTCGGTGAGGCGGGCGAGCTCGCGGCGGACGGTGGCCGGGTCGTAGTACTGCCGCTCCGCCTCCGCGAGCACCTGCCGCAGCACCCACGCGGTGCCGCGCACGGGCGCCGCCGGCAGCAGGAGCAGCTCTCCGAGCAGCCCCATCGCCTACTCCACGAAGCTGTACGGCGGGAGCGGCCCGTGGACCTGCAGCGTCAGGTGGCCGTGGTCGCGGCCGAGCGCCTCGACGGCGGCCGTGAAGTCGCCGGCCCGCTCCTTCTCCACGAGGAAGGACAGGTTCGCCAGCCGCCCGGTGCCCTCGGGTCCGGGCCGGCACTCCACCGCGGCCTTCTCCAGGGCCTCCTGCACCAGGACCGCGTCGCGCGCCTCCCGGTGCTTGACGGCCGCCGCGACGCGCTCGCCGAGCGCCAGCTTCTGCTCGTACGTGCCGCCGCCCGCGGCCTGCTGCTCCTGGCTGAGCGCCCGCAGCTCGGGGTTGTCGGCCAGTACCTGGTGGAGCACGGCCTCCTCGTCGTGGGCGGCCTTCAGGTTGTACTCGACCTTGCCGTCGAGGCTCTCCAGCCGCTCCAGGTAGTGCGCCTCGCGCTCCCGCAGCACGGTCCGCACGGCGTCGTCGTCGGGGGAGACCCCGCCGAACCGCAGGGGCAGCACCGTGCCGCCCTCGCCGGCCGCGGCCAGGACGTTCTGGTGGGCGAGCAGGTCGCGCCGCTTGGGGCGCAGCCCCTCCGGGGCGTCGCTGACGAGGGCGGCCAGCGGGCCTTCGGTGAGGACGCGCACGGGGCCGGGCGGGTCGCCGACGCCGCCGGTCTTCTCCGGGAGCGCCGGGTGGGAGCTGCGGGCTATGCCGTAGACGTAGGTGCTCACTTCTCCTGCTCCTCCTCTTCCTTGTCCTTCTTCTGCTGCCGGGACGACGAGCGGCCGAGCGTCTCGGACACGGTCTGCGCGGCGCCCTGCAGGGCGCCCTTCGTCTTGCCGCGGGCGCCGGACTGGCTGACGCCGTCGACGACGTCCGTGAGCTGGGCGGGCGCCTTGCGGCCGGTCTCCAGGTCGAGGCGGTTGCAGGCCTCGGCGAAGCGCAGGTAGGTGTCGACGCTGGCGACGACGACACGGACGTCGACCTTGAGGATCTCGATGCCGACGAGCGAGACGCGGACGAACGCGTCGATGACGAGGCCGCGGTCGAGGACGAGTTCGAGGACGTCGTACAGGCCGCTGCTGCCGCCGGATCCGCCCGTGGCCGGACGTGTGGTCTCTACGGTCATGATGTGCCGCCTTTCTGACGTGGGGTCAGCGGTCGGTTCGTTCGTCAGTGCTCAGTGCTCAGTGCTCAGTGCTCAGTGCTCAGTGCTCAGTGCTCAGCGCTCATGCTCGGCCGCCGTACGGGCCGCCACCGCCCGGCGGGCACCGTGCTCGCCGGTCCGCCGGGCCTGCCGGGAGGCGGTCAGCGACCGCCGTCCGCCCGGCCGCGCTCGTAGCGGCGGACGCGCCGGTACCCGGTGACGTCGCCCTCGTCGTCGAGTTCCACCTCGTACGACGCGATGAGGCTCGTCGTGTCCGGGATGCGCTCCAGCTCGACGACCTCCACGGTCAACTGCCAGCCGTCGTCGGTCTTCTGGAAGGAGGACACGGACTCCGGGGTGTTGCCGGTGAGTTGGGCGAGCTGCTCGCTGGCGAGCAGCAGGATCTCGGTTGCTTTGGCCATGACCGCCTCCGGGTTGCCGTCTCGTGGGGCGCGCAAACGTGGGGGACGAAAGAGCGGCGGCGCCCCGCACCGGGGTGCCGCCGCCTCCGCGCGCGTCAGGCGTGCCGGCTGGACCGGTTCGAACCGGTGAACAGGCGGTACAGGGCCAGCAGGATCACCGAGCCGGCGATGGCGGCGATCCAGGTGGAGAGGTCGAAGAACCCGTCGATGGAGTCGACCCCGAAGAGGACCTTGCCCAGCCAGCCGCCCAGCAGGCCGCCGGCGATGCCGATGAGCATCGTGATGATGATGCCGCCGGGGTCGCGCCCCGGCATCAGGGCCTTGGCGATCATGCCGGCGAGCAGGCCGATGAGGATCCACGCGATGATGCCCATGAGGGCCTCCTACCGTCGTCGTTGGCGAGTGCGTTGTCTCGTAGCCACCGCTTTTACCGATCCGGCGGATCCAAACCTTTGGCCAAGGGAACGGTCTCGGCGGTCCCATACCGCACAAGTGACTGAGTTGTGCCTCTTTTGCGCACTTTCGTCGTGCGGAGGGCCCGGGACCGTTTCAATGCGGTGGTGACGGTCAGGCGCATCCGGTACGCGGTCGTGCGGACCGGAGGGCCGCGTACCCGCCGACGAGAGAAGGAGGCTTCCGTGGAGGACTGGCGACAGTCGGCCGCGTGCCGAGACGAGGACCCGGACCTGTTCTTCCCGGTGGGCACCAGCGGCCCCGCCGTGATGCAGGCGGAGGAGGCCAAGCGCGTCTGCGCCGGCTGCCCCGTGCGCGAGCAGTGCCTGCGGTGGGCGCTGGACGCCGGGCAGGACTTCGGCGTCTGGGGCGGTACGAGCGAGGACGAGCGCCGCGCGCTGCGGCGCCGCGAGGCCCGTGCCGCCCGCCGCGCCGCCGGGTGACCGGCCCGCGGCGCGCCGGGGCGCCGCACGGCGGAGGCGGCCCCTCGGCGGGGCCGCGCGCACGCGGGCCCGCCCGGGCGGGTGCGGCCTCGCCCGGCGCCCGCACGCCCGGCGCCCGGCCGCCCGCGTCCGGGGCGAGGCGAGCCGAAGGGGCGCCCGGCACCCGCTCACAGCGCCCAGGAGGCGAGACGAGCCGGAGACGGGCGCCCGGTCGGCCCCGGCGCACGCTCGTGCGCGACGCCCGTACGGGGCGGTTCCCGGCGCGGCAGCCGTAGGGAGGGCTCCGGGGCGATGAAGCCCGCGCGGCGCGGACTCCAGGGGCGCGACCGGTGTCGAGGTCAGTGCCGGCCCGCCGCCGGCCCCGGTGCGGGCGCGGGAGCGGGGCGGCGGGCGACGAACACGAACTCCCGGCCCGGCCGGTCGGGAGCGTCCCGCACCTCCTCCACCGCGAACCCGTGCGCCGCGAGGTCGGCCTCGACCTCCTCCCGCTCGCGGAACCGCAGCGTCGACTCCGAGGCGAGCACCTCCCCGTCCGGCAGCACGCGGACCGACCGGAACGTCACGAGCGGCAGCTCCACCGCCAGCAGCTCGTGCCAGCTCTCGACGGGCCCGGTGCCCGGCACGTCCACCACCGTGTACGAGTCGGCCCTGTTCCATCCCTCCCAGGCGCGCCGCGCCGGGACCCGCGTCTCGAACACCAGCCGTCCGCCGGGCCGCAGCGCCTCGCGGGCACCCCGCAGCGTCCCCCGCCAGTCCGCGGGATCGGTGATGGCCTGCGCGACGTTCGCGGTCATCGTCGCGAGGTCCACGCGCAGCGGCACCAGCGCCGTCGCGTCGCCGTGGATCCAGCGCACCCGCTCGGCGCCCGGTTTGGCCCGCGCCACGTCGAGGGAGGCCCGCGAGGGATCGACGCCGACGACGTCGACACCCCGCGCCGCGAGGAGCAGCGCGAACACCCCGGTCCCGCAGCCGATGTCCAGCACCCGCCGCGCCCCGGAATCCCCGGCCAGGCGCAGATAGAGGTCGAGGTCGGAGCGGTCGGGGTCGAGCGGGTCGTACAGCGCGGCGAGCCGCGGGTCGTCGAACGCCTCGTCAGCCATCCCGCGATCGTAGCCGCCGCGCCCGCCCCGTACCAGAGGCCCGCCGGGCAAGGCGGCCGCCCGCCGGACAGGGCCGCCGTCTGCCGGTCAGGCCCGCCGCCCGGCAGACCAGTCCGCCGCCCGTGGAACAGGCCGCGCCCGGCGGCCGGGGCCACCGCCGAGACCACGTGGGACCAGTCCGCCGCCCGGCACGTCGGCCGGGGCTGCCGCCACAGCGCCGCCGCGCCCGACACGGGCGGCGCAGCGCAACGGGCCGCCGCGCACAGGGCGCGGCCGGTCTCGTCGGCGCGGACCGGCCGCCGCGAGCCGCGCCCGCGCGAACACCTCGGATCGGCGGCGAGCAGCCGGCCGAACCGGTCCCGGCCGCGCGCCCGCGCGGCCGAGTGGGGGCGCCCGGCGAGGTCCGCCGTCGCCGTGCCGAGCCCGTGCCGGCGCGGCCTCGCCGCCTCGGCGCCCGCGCCCGCGGGCAGCGCGCCGGCACCCGGCGCCCCGCCGACGCGGCCCGGTGGACGCGCCGCCGCAGCCGGTACTCCGGAGGCTCCCCGCCCGAGGGCCGCCGGGGAAGCCCGGAGGTTCCCCGAAACCCGGGGGCACGGAGGGCTCGGCGTGCCGGGAAGGCCGGCCGCCCCACCGCGCCGCATCCCGCGGCCGCGGGGAGGTCGGCCCGCTGGAGCCGTTCGAAGCCCGGCGCGCCCCGGACGGTACGCACCCAGGCGCGCGGGGAAGGCCACTGGCGTGGACGGACGCGACGGACCCGGTTCGGTACGCACCCGCGCGCGAGGAGGGCGCGCAGGATGAGCGGCCCACCCCCTCCCTGGCACCTTCGCGGCACCGCGCACGCCGCCCTGTGGCTGGTCCCCGAGGACCGCCTCCCGCCCTGGCCCCTGGCCCCCGGGGTGCGCCCGCTGCGGTTCGGCCGGCGCCGTGTGGTGGGCGTGTTCTGGGTGGACTACCGGCCGGGCGGCACCCTGGCGTACCGCGAACTGCTGGTCGCCCTCGCCGTGCGGCACGGCACGGCGATCGGCGGCTGCGCGGTGGAGGCATGGGTGGACGACCCGCGGTCGGTGGAGGCCGGCCGCGCCCTGTGGGGCATCCCCAAGCGGCTCGCCGTGCTCTCCTTCGGCCCGGCCGCCCCTGCCCCGCCCGGCTCTCCCGCGCCGCCGGTCGCCCCCGCGCCCCCAGACACCTCACCCCCGGACACCTCACCCCCGGACACCGCGCTCCCGGACACCGCGCTCCCGAGCACCCCGGCGCCGCCCACCGCGTCCCCGGACGGCCCATGGCGGGGCACCCCGCCGCGCACCGGGCCGCGCGCCGAGGAGGCCCGGCCCGGCGGCGGGCGCGCCCCGCAGGCAACCGCCCTCCACCGCCCCCTCCTGCGCCTCCCCGGCCGCCTCCCGGTCCGCGCGCGGCTGTTCCAGCCCGCCCCGGACGCGCACGGGAGCCCCCCTCGAGGTGCCGCTGCGCGCCACCGGCAGCGCCTGGCTCACCCGGACGCGCCTGCGCACCGCCCCCGGCGCCCCGCTCGGCTACCTGGCGGGCCTGCGCCCGCTGGCCGCCTGCACCCTGCGGGACTTCCACTTCACCATCGGCCGGGCCGTCCGCCCCCCGCGCCGCCGCTGAGCCGCCGGCGCCCACGACCCGACGTGTCCTCCCCGTCGGCCGCGCGGGCGAATGCTACTTTTCGCCGCGAAGCAGGCAAGCGGCGAAGGTGGGAGAGGTACGCACGTGAAGGTCGTCTGCGTCGGCGGCGGACCCGCCGGGCTCTACCTGTCCATCCTGCTCAAGCGGCAGAACCCGGACCACGACGTCACGGTCCACGAACGCGACCCGGCCGGCTCCACCTACGGCTGGGGCGTCACCTACTGGGGCGGACTGCTGGAGAAGCTCCACACCTACGACCCCCCGTCCGCCCAGGCCGTCGCGGCCGCCTCCGCCACCTGGACCGGCGGCACCGCCCACATCCACGGAACGACGACCACCCGCCCCGGCGACCAGGGCTTCGGCATCGGCCGCCACCGCCTGCTGGACATCCTCGCCCGCCGCGCCGAGGAGCTGGGCGTGCGGCTCCGCCACGGCCACGAGATCGGCCGCGCCGACACCCTCCCGGACGCCGACCTCGTCGTCGCGGGCGACGGCGTCCACAGCGCCCTGCGCACCCGCCACGCCCACCACTTCGGCACCAGGGCCGGCTACGGCCGCAACAAGTACGTCTGGCTCGGCACCACGAAGGCGGTCGACACCTTCACCTTCGCCTTCACCGAGACCCCGCACGGCTGGATCTGGTGCTACGCCTACCCGTACGCCCCCGACCGCAGCACCTGCGTCGTCGAGTGCGCGCCCCGCACCTGGCAGGCCCTGGAACTCGACCGCATGGACCACGCCTCCTGCCTCGGCACGCTCCAGGACCTCTTCGCCGGGCCGCTGGACGGCCACCGCCTCCTCGGCGGGCCGCGCAAGGACGGCCGCGCGCCCTGGCAGTCGTTCCGCACCCTCACCAACGACCGCTGGTACCACGGCAACCTCGTCCTCGTCGGCGACGCCGCCCACACCACCCACTACTCCATCGGCGCCGGCACCACCCTCGCCCTGGAGGACGCCATGGCGCTCGCCGACGCGCTGCGCGCGACCCCCACCCCGCGCCACGCGCTCGGCCGCTACGAACGCGAGCGCACCGCCGCGCTGCTGCCCCTGCAGAGCGCCGCCCGCTACAGCGCCCGCTGGTACGAGAACCTGCCCCGGTACGCGCGCCTGGAGCCCCGGCAGATGTTCGCGCTCCTCGGCCAGCGGCACTCCCCGCTCCTCCCGCACGTACCGCCCCAGCTGTACTACCGGATCGACCGGGCCGCCCACGGGCTCGAACCGCTGCGCAGGCTCAAGCGCTGGCTCGGCCCGAGGGTGGCCCGCACCCTGGAGGCCACCCGCACCCGGTGACGCCGGGCCGCCGGCCCTGTGCCGGACAGCCGCGGGCCGAACCGGACGGCCGGGCCTGCCGGGCGGTGGACCGGACCCGGGGCCCGTGACACGCGAACGGGGCCGCTGCGCATAGGGTTTCCCCCGAGCCCGTGCGGACCGCGCCGGTCCCCTCGAAGCCCGGAAGGCCACCCCACGTGTACCGAGAACGACTCCCGAGGACCTGGACCGCGATCTGCGTCGGCCTCTACCTCGCCCACGTCGTGCGACTGGGGTTCGACGCCCTCCCGGAGGACGCCGGAGTGTGGCTCGCCGTCTCCGCGGCCTCCCTGCTGGTGCTCCTGCCCTGCATCGCCGTGCCGGTCTCCAAGGCCGTCTACCACCGCATCGTCGTCGACCCGGACCGGGGCGTACTGCGCGTCGGCCGGGAACGGCTCTCCCTCGCCGACATCGACCCGGCCTCCGTCCACGCCGCCCTGGCGCAGCCCGACCCCGCCGCGGCGGCCCGCCTGGTGGCGTCGGCCCGCACGGTCGACGCGCCCGTGCCCGGCCTGCGCGCCTCCGACACGGGGGCGCCGCGCCTCGTCGGCGGCGGCTGGGGCGCCCCCATGGGCATGGACGTCGTCGTCCTCGCCACCCGCGGCGGCGAAGCGCTCTCCATCGCCACCCACGACCGGAAGGCCTTCCTCACCGCCCTCGCCGGCGCCCTGCCCGCCCCTGCGTAGTCCCGGCGCCCGCACACGCGTGACGCCCGGTCACGTGCGCGGAGCCGCCGTGCCCGCAGTGCGGCCCCGATGTGGGGTACCTCTCGTTCCGCGACCCGCTGTCAGCGCTTCCCTCTAAGCTGCGGTGTGACACGCCATGTGCGAAGGCCGCCCGTGGCAGCAGTAGAGGCGCTACAGAAAGCAGAGTCAGCCTGTGTTCCAGGAGACCCCGATCTACAGCCGACTAGTCGCGGAGAGAGGTGACGTCCCCCAGTTGGTGCGTGGTGAGGCCGAGCGGATACAGCGTGACCTCGGCCGGCTGATCGCCCTGCCCCCGCAGCCGCCCGCCGGAGGCCAGCCCTACCACCCCCGGACCACCCACTAGCCGGCCGCCCGGCCGCCCCGCCGCCGGACGGGCCGGGAGGCCCGCCCCGTACGCGCACGGCCGCCACCGCTCGCGGGGCCGAGGACCGCGGCCCGCCGCCCGCGCCGCCACCGGCGTGATCCGTAGGCGATATCGCGGAGATCCGGGGAAGGTGGGGGGTGTGGACCACAGCGAGGAAGAGCGGGAGACGCCGGAGGGGCTGCTCGACGGGCTGACCGTCGACAGCAGCAGGCCCGAGCAGCCCATCCTGCTGGACGCGGCCGGAGAACCCATCGAGACCTGGCGGGAGAACTACCCGTACGCGCGGAAGATCCGGCGCGCCGCCTACGAGCGGCGCAAGCGGGTCCTCCAGATCGAGATGCTGAAGCTCCAGCGCTGGGTGAGGGAGACCGGCCAGCGCCTGGTCGTCATCTGCGAGGGACGGGACGCGGCGGGCAAGGGCGGCACGATCCAGCGGTTCACGGAGCGCCTCAATCCCCGTGGCGCCCGCGTGGTCGCCCTGGACAAGCCCACCGAGAAGGAGGCCGGCCAGTGGTACTTCCAGCGGTACGTGGCCCATCTGCCCTCCGCCGGTGAGATCGTCTTCTTCGACCGGTCCTGGTACAACCGCGCCGGGGTCGAGCGCGTCATGGGCTTCTGCACCGATGACCAGTACCGGCTGTTCCTGCGGCAGTGCCCGGCCTTCGAGCGGATGCTCGTCGAGGATGGCATCCTCCTCGTGAAGTTCTGGTTCTCCGTCTCCCGCGCCGAGCAGCGGACGCGCTTCGCCATCCGGCAGGTGGACCCCGTACGGCAGTGGAAGCTGTCGCCCATCGACCTGGAGTCGCTCGACCGGTGGGACGACTACACCGCCGCCAAGGTCGAGATGTTCCGGGCCACCGACACCCACCACGCCCCGTGGACGGTCGTCAAGAGCAACGACAAGCGGCGCGGCCGCCTGGAGGCCATGCGCAGCCTGCTGTGGCGGTTCCCCTACGACCGCAAGGACGAGCTGGTCATCGGCGAGCCCGACCCCCTGATCGTGGGCGCGGCCGACACCCTCCTGGAGTCGGGGGAGGAGCGCGCCGACCTGTCCCCGACGCCCCTCGCCCACCCCGCCGGGCGCCCCGGCGTCCACCCGGACGGACCGGAGGACGGCGCGGACGGACCCCACGACGGTCCGGACGGACCGGACGCACCCGAGGACGGTCCGGACGGATCCGAGGACGGTCGTCCGGACGGACCCGAGGACGGCCCGGCAGGGGAGCACTCCCCGGGCCAGGCCCCCGCCCCCTGACCGCACACCGACCGGGCCGGGGGCGGCCGGGACGCCCAGGCGGGGGCGCGCAGGGGGACCGTCGGGGCGTCCGGGGGGCCGAGCGGCCCTTCCCGGCGACGCGCCGCCCGTGCCACGGTGCTGGTGGGCGGCGCACCCGGCCACGGACACCGGGACGGCCCCGGCGGTCCGGGCGCCACACGCAGGACGGCCCCGGCGGGGCCCGGCCGGCGACGGCCCCCTGAGGACGGAGGAAGCATGGGGAAGGATGCTATGCCGGAGTCGACGCCGCAGCCCGGAGGGGTGCCGTCCGGAGACGCGCCGTCCGGCGGTGAGCTGCCCCGGGAGGTGCTGTCCGGCGAGGAGCTGGCCGCGCTCGACGCGCACTGGCGGGCCGCCAACTACCTGTCCGTCGGGCAGATCTACCTGATGGGCAACCCGCTGCTGCGCGAGCCGCTGAAGCCGGAGCACATCAAGCCGCGGCTGCTCGGGCACTGGGGGACCTCACCGGGGCTCAACCTCGTCCACACCCACCTCAACCGGGTGATCCGCCGCCACGGCACGGACGCCCTGTGCGTATGGGGGCCCGGCCACGGCGGACCGGCCGTGCTCGCCAACTCCTGGCTGGAGGGCAGCTACAGCGAGACCTACCCGGACGTCAGCCGGGACGAGGCGGGCATGGCCCGGCTGTTCCGGCAGTTCTCCTTCCCCGGCGGGGTGCCGAGCCACGTGGCCCCGGAGACGCCCGGCTCCATCCACGAAGGCGGCGAGCTGGGCTACTCCCTCGCGCACGCCTACGGCGCCGCCTTCGACAACCCGGACCTGCTCGTCGCCTGCGTCATCGGCGACGGCGAGGCGGAGACCGGGCCGCTCGCCGCGTCCTGGCACTCCGGCAGCTTCCTCGATCCCGTCCACGACGGGGCCGTCCTGCCCGTCCTCCACCTCAACGGCTACAAGATCGCCAATCCGACGGTGCTCGCCCGCCTCCCCGAGGCGGAACTCGACGAACTGCTGCGCGGCTACGGGTACGACCCGCTCCACGTCTCCGGCGACGACCCGACGCTGGTCCACCAGGCGATGGCGTCCGCGATGGACACGGCGGTCACCCGCATCCGGCACATCCAGCGCACGGCCCGCACCGGCGCCGCGCCCGGCGGTTCGAGCGCTCCCGGCGGGACCGGCGCGCGGCCGCGGTGGCCCGTCATCGTCCTGCGCACGCCCAAGGGGTGGACCGGCCCCGCCGAGGTGGACGGCGTCCCGGTCGAAGGCACCTGGCGCTCCCACCAGGTGCCCCTGCCCGGCGTCCGGGAGGACCCGGCGCACCGGAGGCAGCTGGAGGAGTGGCTGCGCTCGTACCGCCCCGAGGAGCTGTTCGACGAGCACGGCGCCCCGCGCGACCGGGTGCTCGCCTGCGTACCGGACGGCGAGCGCAGGCTGGGCTCGACCCGGCACGCCAACGGGGGCCTGCTCGTACGGGAACTGCCCCTCCCGCCCCTCGAACGCTTCGCCGTCGCAGTGGAGCGCCGCGGCGCCACCCGGCACGAGCCCACCCGCGTCCTCGGCGACCTGCTGCGAGCCGTCATGTCCGCCACCGCCGACCGCCGCGACTTCCGGCTCGTCGGGCCCGACGAGACCGCCTCCAACCGCCTCCAGGCGGTGTACGGGGCCAGCGGCAAGGCGTGGCAGGAGCGCGTCCTGCCCGTCGACGAGCACCTCGACCGGCACGGCCGGGTCATGGAGATCCTCTCCGAGCACACCTGCCAGGGCTGGCTGGAGGGCTACCTGCTGACCGGCAGGCACGGGCTGTTCTCCTGCTACGAGGCGTTCGTCCACATCGTCGACTCCATGGTGAACCAGCACATCAAGTGGCTGAAGACCGCCCGCGCCCTGCCGTGGCGCGCCCCCGTGGCGTCCCTCAACTACCTGCTGACGTCCCATGTGTGGCGGCAGGACCACAACGGCTTCTCGCACCAGGACCCCGGCTTCGTCGACCACGTCCTCAACAAGAGCCCCGAGGTCGTCCGCGTCTACCTGCCGCCGGACGCCAACACCCTGCTGAGCGTCGCCGACCACGTGCTGCGCAGCCGCGACTACGTCAACGTCGTGGTCGCCGGCAAGCAGCCCTGCTTCGACTGGCTCTCCCTCGACGAGGCCCGCGCCCACTGCGCGCGCGGCGCCGGCGTGTGGGAGTGGGCCGGCACCGAGGACGGCACGCGCGAGCCCGACGTGGTCCTGGCCTGCGCCGGGGACGTGCCCACGCAGGAGGTCCTGGCGGCCGCCGCGCTGCTGCGCCGCCACCTGCCCGAACTGGCGGTGCGGGTGGTCAACGTGGTCGACATGACCCGCCTCATGCCCCGCGAGGAGCACCCGCACGGCATGCCGGACCGGGAGTACGACGCGCTGTTCACCCGCGACAGGCCGGTGGTCTTCGCCTACCACGGCTACCCGTGGCTGGTGCACCGGCTGGCCTACCGGCGCGCGGGCCACCCGCACCTGCACGTGCGCGGCTACAAGGAGATGGGCACCACCACGACCCCCTTCGACATGGTCGTCCGCAACGACCTCGACCGCTACCGGCTCGTCATGGACGTCATCGACCGCGTGCCCGGCCTCGCCCCGCGCGCCGTCGCGGTACGCCAGGCCATGGCCGACGTGCGCACCCGCCACCACGCGTGGATCCGGGAGCACGGCACCGACCTGCCGGAGGTCGCCGACTGGACCTGGGAGGGCTGAGGCGCACGGGCGGCCCCCGGCCGGCCCCCGCGGTTCGGCGGCCTCAGCGGGCCGACCGCTCCAGGGCCGCGAGGACCGGGACCACCCCGTCCTCCGCGGCGAGCCCGGCGGCCAGCTCCCCGGCCCGGACGCGGTACGAATCGGCGGCCGTCGCACGGCGCAGCGCGTCCGCCAGGGCGACGGCCGTCAGCCCGCGCAGCGGCACGGCCGCGGGCGCCGCGCCCAGTGCGACCAGCCGCGACGCCCAGAACGCCGCGTCGAACTGCACGGGCACCGGCACACTCGGCACGCCCGCCCGCAGCGCCGCGCCCGTGGTGCCCGCCCCCGCGTGGTGGACGACGGCGGCCATCCTCGGGAACAGCAGCGCGTGCGGCACCTCGTCGACGACCAGCATGTCGGCGCCGTCCGCCGCGAGCCCCGCCCAGCCGCGCTGCACGACACCCCGCAGCCCCGCCGCCCGCACGGCGCGCACCAGGCGGCGGCCGACCCGCCCCGGATCCGGCACGGTCGCACTGCCCAGCCCGACGAAGACGGGCGCCGGCCCGGCCGCCAGGAACGCCTCCACCGCGTCGGGCAGGCGCCGCTCCGTCTCGTGCGGCCACCAGTACCCGGCCACGTCGAGACCGGCCCGCCAGTCGCGCGGCCGGGGCACCACCAGTTCGCTGAAACCGTGCAGCACGGGCCACCCGCCGCGCTCCCTCGCCCGGTGCGCCGCCCAGGCGCCGGACGCCCGCAGCCCGTACCTGCGCCGCAGCGCCCGCACGGGACCGGCGGACACCGCCCCGGCCGCGGCGGCCACGGCCAGCCCGCCCAGCCGGTCGGCCCGGGGGCCCGCCGACCGCGCCCCCAGGATCGGCGGGGGGAACTCCCGCGTCGGGTGCAGCGGCTGGAGGTGCAGCCCCACGCTCGGCACCGACAGGCCCTCCGCGAGGGCGTACCCGAGCGGGCCCAGCGCACCCCCGACCAGGAGCACGTCCGCGTGCCGGGCCGCCTCCACCAGCGACGCGGTCATCTCGTCGGCGGCGGCCCGTGCCATGGCCGCCAGCCGCAGGAGCCTGCCCGCCCCGGTCCTGGCGCCGCCGAGCCGTCGGCCGCGCCCCGAGCGCAGCTCGGCCCGCGGGTCGACCGGCAGCGGGTGGAAGCGCACCCCGGAGCCGGCCACCAGCGGGGCGAACACCCCGTGCGCCGCCAGCGTCACCTCGTGTCCGGCCCGCACGAGACCCGCGCCCAGACCCGTGTACGGGGCCACGTCGCCGCGCGACCCCGCCGTCATCATCACCACCCGCACCCCGCCAGTGTGGCTCCCGGCCCGGCCCCGCGACAGAGGGCCGGAGCGCGGGACCCGCGCAGGGCCGGGCCGCTCCCCGCGACGGAACACGCGTACCGGCATGCGGATGAGACGGGACAGGCGTGCGACGGGATCTTCCGGGCACTCGGAGAACCACGAGCGCGGTCGAGCCGCGCACCGGCGTGAGGAGTGACGGTGACACTGGCTGTAGGAGTGGAGGAGGAGTTCCATGTCCTCGAGGTGGAGACCGGAATGCTGGTGCCACGCGCCGGGGACGTGCTCCAAGGGCTGCCGAAGGGCCGCTTCACGACGGAGCTGCTGCAGTCCATCGTCGAGTCGAACAGCGGCGTCCACACCACCATGGACTCCCTCTGGGCGGATCTGACCCGCTCCAGGGCCCGGCTCGGCGGCAGCGCCGCGGGCAGCGGCCTCGCCGTCGTGGCCGCGGGTACGGTGCCGCTCACGGACGGTGAAGCGGGCCGCGTCACCCCGGACCGGCGCTACCGGCACATGGTGTCCGAGTACCGGCGGATCGCCGACGAGCAGCTGATCTGCGGCACCCACGTCCACGTCGACGTACCGGACCGCGACACGGCGGTCCGGATGATGTGCATGATCTCGCCCTGGGCGCCCGTGCTGCTGGCGCTCTCCGCCAGCTCGCCGTTCTGGGCGGGCGCGGACACGGGGTACGCGAGCTGGCGCACGATGCTCTGGCAGCGCTGGCCCACCGCGGGCCCTGCCGGCTGCTTCGCCGACGCCGCCGCCTACGACGCGGCGGTGAACGAGCTGATCGCCTCGGGCGTCGTCACCGACCCCGGGATGATCTACTACGACCTCCGGCCCTCCGACCACCAGCCCACCCTGGAGCTGCGCGTCTGCGACTCGTCGCCGAACGCCGAGACGGTCGTGCTCGTCGCGGCGGTCTTCCGCGCCCTGGTGATGCGGGCGACCGCGCGCCTCGCCGCGGGCGGGGCGCCGAAGTGCGACGGCCGCCACGAGTGGCTACGCGCCGCCACCTGGCGCGCGGCGCGCTCCGGCCTGGAGGGCGATCTCATCGACCCGGTCTCCCGCCGCCCGGCACCCGCCGCGCGTGTCGTCCGCACCATGCTGGCCCGGCTGCGCCCGGAACTGGAGGCGTGCGGCGACTGGCAGACCGTGCGCGAGCTGACCGAGAAGGCCCTCGCCGACGGCAGCCCTGCGCACCGGCTGCGCCGCGTCGCGGCCCGCGAGGACCTGCTGGCCTGCGTGGACGAGCTGATCGCGCTGACGCGCGGCCCCGGCGGCCGGGCCGGCCACGCGCACGCCGCCGCGCCCCGGCCGGGCGCGGGGACGGCCGCCGGGATGACCGCGGGTACGCCGGCGGGGACGGCCCCGGAGGCCGCCTTGCGGGCGGTCGGGCCCGCGCGCCGCGGCCCCGTGGAGCCCATCGGCGGCTGACCGTGCGCCTGCCGGCCCCGGCCCGGCGCCCGCGCGCCCGCGACGGCGGCCCGCCCACGAGAGCCGTGCGGGGGCCGTGCGAGGGGGCCGTGGCACCCCACCGCGCCCGCCGGAGTAACCCCGGAGGCCCGGCAGCCCGGGCACCGGACCACGAGCACGCCCCACGCGGACCCCACGCGAACCCACGCGAACCGACGCGCACCCGCGCGGGGATCCCACGTGGACGACGCCCCGGCGACGACCGGCGCCCCGTCCGCACGCCGGGACCGGGCCCGAGGCCCACGGTCCCGGATCGCAGGATCGAACGACATGACAAGGAGGAATCCCATGTGCCGCGACACCACACCCGTCGGCCATGCGGACGCCCCGGCCGCCCGGCCGCACGGCGACGAGGACGACGAGGCCCTTCGCGGGCGTCGTACGGGTCGCACGGGGGGTGAGACGCGATGTGCGGTCTGAGCGGCGAGATACGGTTCGACGGCGGGCGCCCCGACCTCGAAGCGGTACGGCGGATGAACGACCGGCTGGCACCGCGCGGCCCCGACGGCGAGGGCCTGTGGTCGCACGGCCCCGTCGCGCTGGGCCACCGCCGGCTGAAGATCATCGACCTGTCGGAGCGGGGCGCCCAGCCCATGGGCGACCGCGACGGCGCCGACGCCACCGTGACCGGCGTCTTCAACGGCTGCCTGTACAACTACCGGGAGCTGCGGGGGGAGCTGCGACGCCTCGGTCACCGCTTCGTGTCCACCTCGGACACGGAGGTGCTGATCAAGGCGTACCTCCAGTGGGGTACCGCCTGCGTCGACCGCTTCCACGGGATGTTCGCGTTCGCGCTCCGCGACCACCGCGACGGCCGGCTCGTCCTCGGCCGCGACCGGCTCGGCGTCAAGCCGCTGTACCTGTCCGCCGCGCCCGGCCGGCTGCGGTTCGCGTCCTCCCTGCCCGCCCTGCTCGCGGCCGGCGGCGTGGACACCGCCGTCGACCCGGTCGCCCTCCACCAGTACCTGACGTGGCACGCGACCGTCGCCGCGCCCCGCACCATCCTGCGCGGGGTCACCAAGCTGCCCCCGGCCACGGTCCGCGTCGTCGAGCCGGACGGCACCCACCGCGACCACCGCTACTGGCAGCCGTCGTACACCCGCCGCCCCGAGCACCGCGGCATGACCACGGACGAGTGGCGCGACGCCGTGCTGGAGGCGCTGCGCGTCGCCGTGCGGCGCCGCATGGTCGCCGACGTCCCCGTGGGCGTGCTGCTCTCCGGCGGCCTCGACTCCAGCCTCATCGTGGCGCTCCTCGCCGAGGAGGGGCAGCGCGACCTGGCCACGTTCAGCGTCGGCTTCGAGTCGGGCGGCGGCGAGGAGGGCGACGAGTTCCGCTACTCGCGGCTGATGGCCGAGCAGTACGGCACCGGCCACCACGAGCTGATGGTGCCGTCCACCGAGGTGTCGGGCGCGCTCGACGCTGCCGTCGCCGCGATGTCCGAGCCCATGGTCAGCCACGACGTGATCGCGTTCCACCTGCTCTCCCGGCAGGTCGCCGAGCACGTCAAGGTGGTGCAGAGCGGCCAGGGCGCCGACGAGGTGTTCGCCGGCTACCACTGGTACCCGAAGCTCGCGGTGCCCGAGCGGGAGCGCGCCGCCGAGGCGTACGCGCAGGCGTACTTCGACCGCACGCACGCCGACCTCGCCCGGATGGTCCAGCCCGGCATGCTGCCCGGCGCGGACGTGTCGGGCCGGTTCGTGCACGAGCACATGGCGGCGCCCGGCGCCGAGACCGCCCTGGACGCGGCGCTGCGGCTGGACACCCACGTCATGCTCGTCGACGACCCGGTCAAGCGCGTCGACAACATGACGATGGACTGGGGCCTGGAGGCCCGCGTGCCCTTCCTCGACCACGAGCTGGTGGAGCTGGCCGCCGCCTGCCCGCCGGAGCTGAAGCTCGCCCACGGCGGCAAGGGCGTCCTGAAGGAGGCCGGGCGCAAGCTGCTGCCCGCCGAGGTCGTGGACCGGCCCAAGGGGTACTTCCCGGTGCCCGCGATCAAGCACATGGCGGGTCCCGTCCTCGAGCGCGTGCGCGACGCGCTCCACGCCCCCGAGGCCAGGGGGCGCGGCATCTTCCGGGAGGAGTACGTGGCGCGGCTCCTCGCGGCACCCGACGAGCACCGTACGAGGCGAGGGGCGAACGGCCTGTGGCAGGTAGCGTTGCTGGAGCTATGGCTGCAGAAGCACGGCATCGGCTGAGCGGCGCGGGGCGCGACGACCCGCAGGCGCCGCCGGTCGCGGCGCCGTCGGCCGTCCCCCTGGCGCCCGCCGAGGGCGCCCGCGGCGAACCGGTCCGGTTCACGGCGCACGGCTGCTGGTACCCGTCGGCCGACCCCTACGGGGCGCGGATCGCGTACGTCTGCGACCGCGGCGGCGTACCGCAGCTGTGGACCGGCCCGGTGGACGGCGACGGCGCGGAGGCGCACCTCCTCGACGCGGGCCCCGACCCGGTGACGGAGGTGGCGTGGTCGCCGGACGGCCGGTGGATCGCGTACACCACCCGGCCGGGCGGCGGCGAGCACTCCCGCGTGCTGTGCGTACGGCCCGACGGCACCGGCCGCCGGATCCTGGCGGGCGCCGAGCCGGGGACCTCCGCCTACCTGGGCTGCTGGCTGCACGACGGCTCCGCCCTCGCGGTCACCGTCGCCTCCCCGGCCGGCCCGGCAGGCTCCCGGACCGGCCCCGGTGCGATCCCGGCGGCGGCCGGCCGCCCGGCGGCCCCCGGGCCGGTGCCCGCGGGCGGGTGGCAGGGCGCCGGCCGGGGCGCGGTCACCACCGGCGGCCAGGCCCCGGCGGGGGAGCGGGAGCGGTCCGGGCAGGGCGAGCCGTGGGCCGCCCCGCCGCCGGCCGGCTGGAGCGAACGGGACGGCCACGCCGTGCTGCTGGGCGGCGCGCACCGGGGCGACGTGGACCCGGCCGCACGGACCCTCGCCGCCGGGGCGCCCGAAGGACCCGCGGCCCCCGCTGCCCTCGGGGGCGCCGGTGCGGGCGGCCTCACCTCGCCCGGGCGTCAGGCCGACGGGCTCCGGGCGGACGGCCGACGGGTGGGGGGCCCCACGGCGGACGGGTACGCGGTGGACGGGTACGCGGCGCGGGGGCACCCGGTGGCCGGGCCCGTACGGGGGCCCGGGTCCGCGCCGCCCGGCGCGCCGTCCTCCGTCCGGGCGGGCGGCGGGCTCGCCGCGTACCTCATCGACCCCGACGGCGTGGCCGCGCCGGCGCTGGTGGCCGTCGAGCGGACGGCCGCCACCCTCCGCGTCTGCGACGTCAGCCGCGACGGCCGCCTCGCGGTGCTGCGGCGCGGGCCCCGCAACCGCCGGGAGGCCGTCGTCGTCCGCCTGGCCGGCCTCGGTACGGCCGCCGCCATGCCGGTCGCCGACGGCGACCCGTGGGTGGCGGCCTTCTCACCGGACGGGCGGCGGCTGTGGCTGCGCAGCGACGCCGACCGGGAGTTCGCCGCGCTGCTCGCGGCGGACCTGGCGCCCGACGGGACCATCACCCGCGTGTCGGTGGCCGCCGAGCGCCCCGGCGTCGACCTGGAGCTCCTCGCCGTCGGGCACGAGGGGCGGGGCGCCTTCCTGGCGTGGAACGACGGGGGCGTCAGCGCCCTGGAGTTCCGGCCGCTGCCTCCCGGCCCCGGCCCGGACGGCCCCGGCGGCGAGGAGCCGGGCGCGGACCGGACCGGCGGGGAGGACTCCGCGGCGGAGGGCGCCGGCGCGCGGGCGCCCGCCCCGCCCGCGCCCGCCCCGCCCGCGCCCGCCGCGCCGGGGCGGACCGCCCCTGAGCCCGCCGCGACCGCCGCTCCTGAGCCCGCCGCCTCGGTGCCCGCCGCGACCGCCGCTCCCGGGCCGACCGCCCCGCGGGCCGCCGCTCCGGACCCCGTCGCCCCGGCCGCGTACGCGGACCCGCCGGTCGTCGAGGGGCGCCGGGACGTGCCGCTGCCGCACGAGGTCGCCACCCGCGTCGCGCCCGCCGGGCCCGGCGGGGCCGCGCTCGCGCTGAGCGGCTCGCGGCGCCGCCCCGGCGTCTGGTGGCTGCCCGGCGCGGGCACCCCCCTCATGACGCCCTGGTCGTCCCGCGACGAGGACGCGGTACCGCCCGGCCGGCGCCCCACCAGGCCGGTCCTGCACCGGTTCACCGCACAGGACGGCATGCCGCTCAGCGGCTGGTACTACCGCGCGCCCGGCCGCGCCCCCGGCCGCCCGGCGCCGTGCGTCCTGCACCTGCACGGCGGACCCGAGGAACAGGAGCGCCCGGTGCTGGAGCCGCTCTACCACGAGCTGCTGGGGCGGGGCTTCGACGTGTTCGCGCCGGACGTGCGGGGCTCGTCGGGCCACGGCCGGTCGTTCGTCGACGCCGACCTGGGCACCGGCCGGTTCGCCGCCATCCAGGACGTGGCCGACTGCGCCGCCCACGCGGTGCTGGCGGGTCCGGCCGATCCGTCGCGGCTCGCGGTGATGGGCCGCTCGTACGGCGGCTACCTCGTCATGGCGTCCCTCGTGTGGCACCCGGAGCTGTTCCGCACCGGCGTCGCCGTGTGCGGCATGTCGGACTTCCAGTCGTTCTTCGCCGGGACGGAGCCCTGGATCGCGGAGTCGGCCGCGCACAAGTACGGCCATCCCGAGCGGGACCGGGAGCTGCTGAGGTCGCTGTCGCCGCTGCACCGGGTGGACGCCCTGCGGGTGCCGGTGCTGGCCGTGCACGGCGAGCACGACACGAACGTGCCGCCCGGCGAGTCCGAGCAGTTCGTGCGGGCGGCCAGGGAGCGGGGCGTCGCCGCGGAGCTGCTGACCCTCCGCGACGAGGGCCACGACTTCCAGCGGGCCGACAACCGGCGCCTGTTCCGCCGCAGTGCCGCCGACTGGCTGGAGCGGCATCTGGCCGGCGGGGGCGGCGGCCCGGCGCCCTTCGCCCGCCGCGAGGAGTGACGCCGGGCCCCGCGGCCGCGTGCCTCACCCGCCGCCCCAGGGCACGGGACGGCGGGTGAGGGCCCGTCAGACGCCCGCGACGCTCTGGATCCAGGAGCGGTAGGCGGTGACGTTCGTGTACGCGGTGGTGGTCTGCCGGTCGCTGGTCGAGGCGACGCCGACCTGGACGCCGTTCGCCATCATCGGGCCGCCCGAGTCGCCGCCGGCGGTGATGCCGTTGCCGCGGCGGGCGCATATCGCCGACCCGTAGTAGGCGTCACGGCAGCCGCCCGTCACGACGACGTCGGCGACCTTCAGGTACTGCGACTGGCAGTTGGCCTCGGAGCCGCACTGGGACGTGGCGCCCCAGCCGTACACCTGCACGGTCTGGCCGACCGACACCGAGCCGGGCTGGCCGAGCCGGGCGTACGTCGCCGAGACCGAGCGGTCCAGCCTGACGAGGGACAGGTCGGAGGAGGAGTGGTTGTAGGTGCCCGCGCCGTAGGCGACCGTTCCGCCGCTGTGCTGGTCGAGGCTGCCGATGCGGAAGGACAGCCCGCCGCCGGAGACGCAGTGCTTGGCGGTGAGGATCCACGTCGGGGCGATGATCGTGGCGCTGCAGGTCTCCCGGCCGTTGGAGAACAGCCGGGCCGCCCAGGGGGCGTTGCTCGCGTAGCCGCCGCCGATGATGGGCTGGACGGCGGCGGTCTCCGCCACCGCGGCGGGCGGTGCGGCGGGGGCGGGGGCGGCCGAAGCCTGGGCCGTCGCCGTGGGGGCGAGCCCGAGTACCGCCATGGCGGCGGCGGCCAGCGCGGGAAGCAGTCTCCTTGTACGCACGGTGGTCTCCCTTGTGTGGGGGGTGGGTGCGTCCTTCATGAGGACATCGCCGCATAGGTATGCGACGGGAGGAAGCATGCGACGCCCGGGTGTGGCTGTCGCGTGCATGCCATGTTCGGCAGGGTGAATCTGGCAGACGATCCGTTGCCTACGCAAGGGGTGCGGCGCTGGCTACCGGCCGGTCACTCTGGAGGCGTATCGCGGGACTTGACGAACCGCCAGCTCAGCGGGGCGAGGTGCGCTGAGCGGGCACTGCGGGCCGCTCGGGCGCGTGGTGGCCGCCACTGCCCGGGTGCCTGCCGGCCCGACGGTCCGGTGGGGTGACGCCGCGTCACGCGCAGTCCGCGCCGTCTGTCCGGCGATGCGCGTGGACATGCGCTTCACGGCATACGTAGCTTATGGAAAGGTCTGGACCATTATGCGGGGAGTGTCGTGCGCGCCGGACACGACGACAGGGCGGCCGTCCCCGCCGACGGCATCGCGACCGTCCCCGCCGCCGACGTCCCCGACGGCGTCGCGACCGTCCCCGCCGGACGAGTGAGCGACCGCCCTCGCGACCGTCCCCGCGGGCGACGCCGCGCCGGGCGGCTCGTCTCAGCCGTGCTCGCGGCGCAGCTCCGCTCCCGGGGTGTGCCCGAAGGCGCGGCGGAACACGTCGATGAACGCGCTCGCCGACGACCAGCCGCAGCGGTGCGCCACCGCGGTGACCGGTGTGCCCCGCGCCAGCAGGACCAGGGCGTGGTGCAGCCGCAGCCGGGTGCGCCACTGCGGGAAGGTCATCCCCAGTTCCGCGCGGAACAGCCGGGACAGGGTGCGCTCGCTGGCGCCGACCTCCCTGCCGAGCGCGGCCAGTGTGCGGTTGTCGGCCGGATCGGCGCCGAGCAGGGCGCACAGGGCCGTCAGCCGGGGCGAGACGGGCGAGGGCAGGTGGACGGCCCGCCGCGGCGCGGCGCGCAGCTGGTCGAGCAGCACGGCCCGCAGCCGCGACCGCTCGGGGCGGTCGTCGAGCGGCGGCCGGGTGTACGCGACGAGCAGTTCCCGCAGCAGCGGGCCGACGGACAGGACGGTCGGCTCGTCCAGCCCGAGCGGGTTGTCGCCCACCGGCAGGCCGACCAGGTGCAGGTCCACCGCGCCGTGCGCCTGATGGGCGTGGACCGTCCCGGCGGGCACCCAGATGGCCCGCGTCGCCGGGGCCACCCACGTCCCCCGGCCGGTCGTCACGGTCAGCGCGCCCCGCCCGGCGTAGACGATCTGGTGGTCGTCGTGCCGGTGGGCGTCGATCTCCGATCCGGTCGCCATGCTCTGCACCCGTGTGGGAGCGACCGGTTCATGGCGGATCTCCGTCATCGTCAGGCAGCTTAACGGAAGTGCGCCACGCCCCGACCGGCCGACGATGAGGGGGTGTCGAAAACCAAGTCGATCGCCCTGCTGTCGGCCGGGCACGCCTGCGTGGACGTCCACCAGGGTGCCGTGGCGGCCCTCGTCCCCTTCTTCGTCGCCGAGCGCGGGTACGGCTACGCCGCCGCGTCCGGGATCGTCCTCGCCGCGTCGGCGCTGTCGTCGGTGGCGCAGCCCCTGTTCGGCGCGCTGACCGACCGGTGGGCGATGCCCTGGCTGCTGCCGGTCGCCACCCTGCTGGCCGGTGCGGGCATCGGCCTGTGCGGGGTGAGCGCTTCGTACACCGCCACACTGGCGTTCGCCGCGCTGTCGGGGCTGGGGGTGGCCGCGTACCACCCGGAGGCCGCCCGCGTCGCGCGGCTCGCCGCCGCCGGGGGCGGCCACCGGGCGATGGCCTGGTTCTCGCTCGGCGGGAACGTCGGGTTCGCGCTGTCCCCGCCGCTGGTGTGGGCCGTCGCCTCCCTGGGCGGGCTGCGCATGTCGCCGCTCCTGGCGCTCCCGGCGCTCGTGGGGTGCGCGCTGTGCCTGCCCGCCCTGCGCGCCGTGCGGAGCGCCGGCGGCGCGGCGGGCCCGGCGGCGGGCGGCGCGGGCGGCGACGACGTCGGCTCGTTCGTCCGGCTGTCGCTGGCCGTGGTGTGCCGGTCCGTCGTCTTCGTGGGGCTGAGCGCGTTCGTGGCGCTCTTCGCGCAGCAGCGGACGGGCGGCGGGCCCGCGGCGGGCACGGCGGCGCTGTTCGTGCTCTACCTCGGCGGCGCGGCCGGGACCGTGCTGGGCGGGCGGCTGGCCGACCGGTGGGACCGGGTGACCGTGTGCCGCTGGTCGTACCTGGCGACCGCCGCCGCCGTCGCGGGGATCGTGACCGTGCCCGGCCCGGCGCTCTACGGTTTCGTGGCGCTGGCGTCCATGGGGCTGTACGTGCCGTTCTCCCTCCAGGTGACGCTCGCCCAGGACTTCCTGCCGTCGCGGGTCGGCACGGCGTCCGGGGTCACCCTGGGCCTGACCGTGAGCGTGGGCGGTCTGGCCGGCCCCCTCGTGGGCGGCCTCGCCGACGCGACCTCGCTGCGCACGGCACTGGCACCGCTGGCCCTGCTGCCGCTGCTCGCCTGGCTGCTGCTGCGCACCCTGCGCGAACCGGCCGCGCCGCGGGCCGCCGCGGACATCGGCCCGGCGCCCGGTCAGGCGGCGCCCGGCCCGCCGGGGGCGGGCCGGGCGGCGACCGGTCCCTGACCGGGCCGCCCCGTCCCGCGGGGCCGCCCCGGCGGGACGGGCCTCAGCCCACCGGGTCGCCGGGCGCCACCCGGTGGGCCTCCAGCTCCGGCGCGGCCAGCAGGTCGTCGACCAGCGCCTCGGTACCGCCGACGTAGGTGCTCACCAGGTCCACGTCACCGCCGACGCACCAGGCGTGGTCCTCCGGCCACCACAGGTCGGGCAGCTCCGCGAACTCGTCCAGCTCCAGGGGCGACACCGCCTCCGCCAGCGTGCCGGACAGCAGCACCTCGTCGCGGCCCGGCGTCCGGAAGGTGGGCACGGTGTCGAAGTCCCACCGCCCGTACCCGTTCCACAGCCCGTACCAGCAGCGGTCCGGCGTCCCGGTGTGCCGGGCCAGCAGGGGGACGAGGGCCCCCGCCACGTCGGGCGGGGTCGGCCCCTCGGCCGGGTGCTCGTCCCACACGCCGGGCAGGCCGTACACGGAGGCGTTGTGGTAGTCGCGGCCCATCCCGACGAGCTCGTGCCAGTACGTGCCCGGCTCCACGCTCCGCCCGAGGGCCGCGCCCACCGCCGCCCAGCGGACCGGCCGTTCACCGAGCGAGGCGGGGTGCAGCACCCGCGCGTACGCGGCGAACCCGGCCGCCGCGACCCCCGCCACCGTCCCGAACGCGCCCGTCCCGCCGTCGGCGGTGAGCCGCAGCGCGGGGCCGAGGTCGCCGGTCCGCACGCGCAGGCGTCCGTACAGGGCGGGGGCGCGATCGCGGTGTACCGGCGGGTAGTCGTCCATCCGTCCAGTGTGCCCGACCACCGCGCCGCCCCGACGGGCGGGCCGGGCAACGGCGTTGACGGCGTCTCGGCGGGTGAGCGGAGCGGGGCAGGGGGCCGCCCGGCGGCGGCCTGACGGGCGGGCGCCGGTCAGACGGAGCGGTGGTACGGGTCCGGCACGTGCGCGTCGCCGCCCAGCTCGCGCGCGGCGTGCCGCGCCCACGACGGGTTGCGCAGCAGCTCGCGGCCGAGCAGCACCGCGTCCGCCTCGCCGTTGGCGACGATCTTCTCCGCCTGCTCCGCCTCGGTGATCAGGCCGACCGCGGCCACCGGCAGCCCCGTCTCCGTCCTCACCCGCGCCGCGAACGGCACCTGGTAGCCGGGGCCGACCGGGATGCGCACGCGCGGCGCGTTCCCCCCGCTCGACACGTCGAGCAGGTCCACGCCGTGCTCCTTCAGCAGCGCGGCGAACCGCACGGTGTCGTCGGCCGTCCAGCCCGCCTCCTCCAGCCAGTCGGTGGCCGAGATCCGGAAGAACACGGGCAGCTCCTCGGGCCAGACCGCGCGCACCGCGTCGACCACCTCCAGCGCGAAGCGGACCCGGTTGTCGAAGGAGCCGCCGTACGCGTCGGTGCGGCGGTTGCTGTGCGGGGAGAGGAACTCGCCGATCAGATAGCCGTGGGCGCCGTGCACCTCGACGACCTCGAAGCCCGCGTCGAGCGCGCGCCGCGCCGCCGCGGCGAACTGCCCGACGATCTCGCGGATGCCCTCCCCGGTCAGCTCCTCCGGCACCGGGTGGCCCTCGTCGAACGGCACCGGGCTCGGGCCGACCGGCCGCCACCCGTGCTCGCCGCCGGTGATCGGGGCGCCGCCCTTCCAGGGGCGCTCGGTCGACGCCTTGCGGCCGGCATGGGCGAGCTGGATGCCGGGGACCGTCCCCTGCCCCTTGAGGAACCGGGTGATCCGGCGCAGCGCCTCCGTCTGGGTGTCGTTCCAGAGTCCGAGGTCGTACGGGCTGATGCGGCCCTCGGGGGAGACCGCCGTCGCCTCCAGCAGGATCAGGCCGGTGCCGCCCGTGGCGCGGGCCGCGTAGTGGGCGAAGTGCCAGTCGTTGGCCGCGCCCGTCTCCGGGCCGCTCGGCTCGGCACTGTACTGGCACATCGGCGCCATCCAGACGCGGTTCGGGATGGTCAGCGACCGCAGGGTGCGGGGCTCGAACAGTGCGCTCACGGCGGACTCCATTCGGGGCGGGAGCGGGGTACGGCTCGTACGGTGACTCGTACGATAGCCACCGTAGTACGGCGCCTGTCAAACTACGAGAGTTCTCGTACCATGGGGAGCCCGACGACCCTGGAGCGCCCGTGACCCCGAGCCCCGCGCCCCGCGCCACCGCCGCGGGCGGACCGCGCGAGCTCGCGCACCCCTCGCGCGACGAGATCCGCCTCGAGCACGTCCTCCATGCGCTCTCCGACCCGATGCGGCTGTGCGTCGTGCGCGAACTGGCGGCGGCCGGCGCGGAGGTCTCCTGCTCCTACGTCGACCTCCCCGTCACCAAGTCCACCACCACGCACCACTTCCGCGTGCTGCGGGAGGCGGGCGTCATCCGCCAGACCTACCGCGGCACGGCGAAGCTGAACGACCTGCGCCGCGACGACCTCGACGCCCTCTTCCCCGGCCTCCTGGACGCGGTGCTCGCCGCCGCCGCCCGCGAGCGCCCCACCGGCCCGACCGGCCCCACCGGCCCCGCGGGTCACGCCGGCCGGGCCGACCGCGCCGGGGTGTGACGCGCGGCCACGCGGCACAGCCGCCGCCCCGCCCGGCGCCCCCGCCTCAGGCGGGCGGGGACGCCGCGCGCCGGGAGCGGACCGCGTACCACTGGCCCAGCGCGGAGAGCGGCACGGCGGCGATCCACGAGTACATCGCCGCCACCGGGGAGAGCGCCGCGATCCCCACGGACACCAGGAACACCACGGCCACCGTCGGCAGCGGAACGGTGCGCCAGGACCCGCGCTCCCGCCGCGGTGTGCTCAGCAGCTCCATGAGGTAGAGCAGCATCGACGCCGCCCCGATCACCGCCCCGTACAGCGCAGGCCCGAGGAACTGGTCGCCGTAGTCCTGCAGGACCCGCGTCGGGAACGGGACGAGGGAGATGAGCACCAGGAAGAGCACGTTCAGCCAGAAGAGGGGCGAGCCGATCCGCTCGACGCCCTTCAGCGACGCGTGGTGCACCCGCCAGAACGACGCGATGACGACGGCGCTCAGCAGGAACGTCCCCATCTGCCTCCACACGTCGTCCAGCGCGTCGCTCAGCGCCCGGCCGCTCAGTCCCCCTTCCAGTTCGATGTCGAGGACCAGCAGTGTCATGGCGATGGCGATGACGGCGTCCGCCAGTGCCAGCACCCGCTGCTTGGGCAGGTCGACGTCTTCCAGCCAGTACGTGGACGGGCCTGTGGTGTCGCGGCGCATGCCCACCGGATAGCACCCCGCGCGGGGTCCCCGGCCCGTCCGGGCGCGCGCCGCGCCGCGGGGTCCCCCGTCGCGGGCACGCCCCGCGCCCGGACGGGCGGTTGCGGGGCGGCCCCGGCCCGAGGGCGACACCTTGTCTCACCTATCGAAAATCGATAGATTTCCATCGTCAGTCGAGTGGAGGAGGAGCGATGGGAAACCTGCCGGTGTGGGGACTGCGGGCCGTGCTCGCCATGCTGCTGGCCGGGTCGGTGGGCGTGCAGGCGGTGATGGTGCCGCTGCTGGCCGCCGACCCGGACGGCTCCGGCGGCGAGCTCGCCCACCTGCGCGTGCCGTTCGTGGCGATCGTCCTGCTGGGGATCGTGGCGGCGCAGACCGTGCTCGTCTGCGTGTGGCGGCTGGTGACGATGGTCCGGCGGGGCACGGTCTTCTCCCACCGCGCGTTCCGGTACGTGCACGTGGTCATCGGCGCCGTGGTCGCCGCGGCCCTCCTCGTCTTCACGCTGGGCGTCCTGCTGGCGCCCGGCGAGGCCGTCGCACCCGGGGTGGTCCTGCTGGTGGGCGGGGCCGGCGTGGCCGTCCTCGGCGTCGCGCTCGTGGTGCTCGTCCTGCGGATGCTGCTCGCCCAGGCCGTCGCGCGGGACGCCGAGGCCGCGCGCATGCGGGCCGAGCTGGAGGAGGTCATCTGATGCCGATCGTCGTCGACGTCGACGTGATGCTGGCGAAACGGAAGATGTCCGTGGGCGAACTGGCGGAACGGGTGGGGATCACCCCCGCCAACCTGGCGGTGCTCAAGAACGGCCGGGCCAAGGCCGTCCGCTTCACCACGCTCGCCGCGCTCTGCGAGGCGCTCGCCTGCCAGCCGGGCGACCTGCTCCGGTGGGAGCCCGAGGGCCCGCCGTAGGCCGCGGGCCGCAGGCCGTGTGGCGGAAGCCGCGTGACGGAGGCCGGGTGACGGAGGCCGGGTGACGGGCCGTCGCCACGTGACGCCCGGCCCGCCCGGCCTGGCTCACCCGGCAAGGTCCGCCCGGCAAGGCCCGCCGGGCGGGGCCGGGGGCCTCACCGCTTTCGGACCCCGGGGTGCCCCCTCATCCGGGAGGCCCGCCGGGGTCCCGCGGGCCGGCCGCTACCGCTGCCACCACGCGGCGGAGGCGTCCCGCAGGGTGTTGGTGCCGCAGTGCACCTCGCCCATGCCGAGGTGGTACGTCGACCAGTCGTCGATGTACGACACCTTCAGCCCGGCCCGGGTGTACGCGGCGGTGACGGCGGCGGTGAACACGTCCTCGCCGCCGATGACCGGGCCCCACTGCCGCGGCGCCAGGTAGCGGTCGCCGCCCAGCGGCACGCCGTTCACCGCGCCCGGCACGTACGCGCTCGTCATCACGGCGGGACCGTCCGCGGCCGACGGCCCGCCCTCGCGGACCAGCCGCTTCTGCTGGCCGTACTCCGTGACCGACTCGGGCGGGTCGCCCGCGCCCAGGCGGGTCAGCCGCGGCACTCGGTCGCCCCGCTCACCCTGCTCGGTGCCGCGGGTGTACAGCGCCGGCACGCGCACCACCTCGGCGTCCGTCACGCCCGTCTCGCGCTTGAGCACCTCCAGGTTGGCCCGGATGCGCTGGGCGGCCATCGTGTTGTCGGCCACCAGCCACTTCGAGGCGAGCGCCTGGTCGATGGTCTCCTTCGGGGCGGGCAGGTCCGCGCTGCCGGGGACCGAGAACATCCGCGTCCCGCCGTGCCCCGCCTTCTGCGCGTCCCGCAGCAGCCGCAGACCGGCCTCCGGGTCCGCGACGCCGATCCGCCACCCGCGCGGGGTGCCCGGCGCGGGCAGGAACTGGACGAACTCGTCGACGTGACCGACGTGCAGCCACGAGGTGTCGAGCAGCAGCGGGTCCTGGAGGCCCTGGGCCTGGAGCAGCGAGCGCATGGCGCGGGCGGGCTTGGAGCCGGTGTCCCTGCGCTCGCCCATGATGATCCGCCCGGCGGGGAAGGACCGGCCGGCATGGGTGTACGGCGGGACGGTCTCCAGGTTGCCCATGGAGTTCAGGGTCCACTCCTCCGACTCGCGGACCCCCGACACCTGCACGACGCCGATGCCCTTGCCGCGCAGCCGCTCGAACAGCTCGCGCCCCGACTCCCGGTCCGGCTGCGCGGAGCGGAGCATCACCCGGATCGCCTGGCGGCGGCCGTCCGGGCCGGTCATGCTCACGTACCCGGGCTCCACGAAGTCCTGCGCCCAGATGTCGTCGTACCGCTCGAACGTGAACAGCGGGTGGCCGATGCCGGCGGCCTTCGCCTCCGCCGCCAGCCCCCGTACGAACGCCTGCTGCGCGCGGGCGTACGGGTCCGTGCCCGGCACCCGTGTGACGAGCACCTGCTGCGCGGCCTGGAGGTGGTGGTGCGTCAGCAGCGGGGCGACACGCAGGGTGACGTCGTCGGAGGTGGTCGCGGAGCCGGCGGCGACGGTCAGGCGCAGGACGGCGCGACCGCCCCACAGCTTGGGGTCCCGCACGACGTCGGTCGCCTCCACCCCGAACTCGACGCCCGCCCGCAGCTCGGCCGCGGTCAGCCGGGTCGCGGCGGTCACCCACGTCCAGCCGGTGCCGCGCTTCACGAACACGCGGGTGTTCTTGGCCCCGGCGACGACCCGCAGGGTGCCGGTCGCCGACGCCGGCAGGTTCTTCATCGGCACCGACCGGACACGGGCCAGGTCCGCGGCGTCGGGGGTGCCGTTGACGCGGGTGTCGGCGGCGTCGTTGCAGGCGGCGAGGGACGCGTCCGGCAGGGGCCGGCCGCGCGGACCGGCGGTGGGGCACCGCTTGGTGTCGTCGTCGATGTTGGGCAGGAAGACCGCGCCGCGCGCCGGCGTCCACGTGTCCTCCCCGGCGTCGTCCGTCGCCCCGGTGACGTCCACCCGCCCGTCCCGGTCCACGTCGGCCCGCAGGTCCGCGCGGGGCGGCGGTGGGGCGGCGAGGGCGGGGGCGGCGGGGGCGAGGATGGTCGCGATGACGGACAGGGCGAGAGTCGCGCGCCGTGCGTGGCTCGTCGTGCGCACCGTGTGTCCCTTCGAGTGGGCCGATGGTTCCGAGCCGCTAGAGGGCCTGCGGGGCGCGGGCGTTGCGCGGGGCGCCGGAATGGCCGGATACCGCCGTCCGCACGGCACGCCATTGCCAGGCGGTACGCCGGCACCCCGGCACGCCGGCCCGCGCGCAGGCGGATGCGTCGCGACGCGCCGGTACGCCGGTGCACCGCGAGAGCGGCGCGCCGCGACAGATTGGTGTGCGGGCCCTCGGGACGCCGCCACGCCGGGCGCCCGTGGGGGACGGCCGTCCCGGAGCCCCTGGGGGAGAGGCCGGTGGGGGAGCGCGCCGGGCGGCTACGCGGGATGCGGCAGCCGGTGGAGGCGTACGCGGGCCAGCCGGCCGCCGGTGACCGTCGCGGTCATGTACGTGCAGTGCGGCTGGCGCCGCCGGTCGGTCGGCGACCCCGGATTGAGCAGTCGCAGCCGGTCGTCCGCCACCGAGTCCCACGGGATATGGCTGTGGCCGAAGACGAGCAGGTCCACGTCGGGGAACCGCTCGGCGCAGCGCCGCTCGCGCCCCGCCGCCGGACCGGTCTCGTGCACCACGGCCAGCCGCAGTCCCGCCAGTTCGGCGCGGGCCACCTCCGGCAGCCGCGCGCGCAGGGCGGGCCCGTCGTTGTTCCCGTACACGGCGACCAGCCGCCGGGCCCGCGCCTCCAGCAGGTCGAGCGTGGCCGTGTCGACCCAGTCGCCCGCGTGGACCACGACGTCCACGCGCGGCACGAGGTCCAGCACCTCGGACGGGACGGCCCTGGCGCGCGCGGGCACATGCGTGTCGGACATCAGCAGCAACTCCACCCGCCCGACGCTAGCCGACCGGCCCCGTCCCCACCCGTGCGGCGCCGCGCGGCGACCGGGAGGGGAGGTGCCGCCCTGCCGGACCGGGGGGTGACGCCGGGCGGAGTCCGGGGCCGCCCGACGCCGTCCCACCGGGCCCCGGCCGCGCGGGGGTCGGCGGCGGCCCGACCCGGCCGCGGTCCCGTCCGGTCGGGGCGGCAGGGACCCGGGTGAGGCGATGCGTCGAGCCCGGCGCCCCGGCGCGCCGCTGCGCAGCCGTCCGGCCCCGCGCCGGGGCAGGCGAGCCGCCGGTCCAGCCAGTCCAGGACGTCAGGGGTGACCGGGTCGGTGATGTCGCCGTACGTCCCGCCGTGCTTCTCCAGGTACTTCCCGACATACGGGCAGACCGGCACGATCCGCATGCCGGAGGCGCGCGTGTCCTCCAGCGCGCCCTGGACGAGCCGGCCGGCCAGGCCCCGCCCGCCGAAGGCGTCCTCGATCCGCGTGTGGTGGAACACCCGCTGCCCGCCCCGGTCGAGGTAGACCGTGCGGCCCACCGGAACGCCGCCCACGTGGATCTCGTACCGGCTTCGCCCGGGCACGGGCACCACGACGGGCCCGGTGGGTGCGGGCCCGTCGGTCGCTCCGGCGCCCAAGCCGGTCGCGGGGCCGGCCGTGGACGCGGCCGGCCGTCCGGTCGTCACGCGGTCGTCCGCGGCGGCGTCGGCGGGTGCGCGGGCGGGGCGGGGTTCCGGCGGGGCCTGATGGTGGCGTTCGGCAGGGCGGGGGCGGGGAGCCGGCCGCCGTCGTACCCCCGCACGGCGCCGAACCGGTCGGAGGCGTTCGCCCAGTCCTCGCGCGCCTCCACGATGTCCTGGTGGGAGCGGCCGACGAAGTTCCACCACATGACGATCTCCTCGCCGAACGGCGGGCCGCCCAGCAGGACGAGCCGCGCGGGCCCGGTCCCGTCGTTCGCCAGGGTGAGCGTCGTGCGCCCCGGGGCGGCGTAGCCCAGCTCGGCGGGGCGCAGGGGCGTTCCGTCGAGGCGGACGTCGCCCGCGTCGACCAGGACGCCGTGCTCGAAGGCCGTGTCCACGTCGAGCACGGCCGAGGCGCCCGGGGCCAGGGTCAGCTCGGCTCCCAGGAGCGGGGTGAACGTCCGCACCGGCGAGGTGGCGCCCAGGAGGGACCCCAGGAACACCCGCGCCTCGCCGCCGTCGAAGGGCACCGGCTCCGGCACGTGGTGCTGGAAGTCGCGCGGGGCGTCGCGGTGCGCGTCCGGCAGCGCCACCCAGAGCTGCACGCCGTGCAGGACCGTGGTCCGGGGCGTCGACACCTCGGAGTGGCTGATGCCGTGACCGCCGGTCATCAGGTTCACCTCGCCCGGCCGTACGAACGCGTGGCTGCCCAGGCTGTCGCGGTGCTCGATCTCGCCGCTGAACAGCCAGCTCACCGTCTGCAGCCCCGTGTGCGGGTGCGGGGCGACGTCCATGCCGCCCGTCCGCGAGACGTCGTCGGGGCCGTAGTGGTCCGCGAAGCACCACGCGCCGATGAGCGTGCGCGCCCGCTGGGGCAGGGTGCGCCGCACGGTCATGGCGCGGGGGCCGCCCAGGGGGACCTCGCGGGCGGTGAGGACGTCGACGCGGGGGCGCGGCGCCTCGGCCGCTTCCGAACCGCAGACCAGCTCGGCGGGGCGTGTTTCCGTGTTGCTCACCTCGGGAGACCTCCCTCGACCATGATAGTTCGACGTTCAACAATCTTCATCCGCCGATGATAGACCCCGTGGTGGCGGTGCGCGCCCGACAGGGCCCGGCCGGCTCGCCGCCGGGGCGGGCGCCGGAGGTCGCGGGCCCGTGAGGGGGCCGGCCGCCCCTCGTCGGGCTCGTCGCTGCCAGGGTGCCACAGCCCGGCGCGCACGGCGCGGCCCGTACGGCCGGGCCGTCGCGCGTCCGGGCCGGGCCGATCCGCCCCCGGTCGGCCCGCGCCCGCCCGGCCTCCCGTCGCACCCCCTCGGCGCCGGCGTGCCGCCCGCCCCGGTGGCCGCCACGCTGGAAGGGGTGGGGTGTGCGCGGCGTCGAGGCTCCTCGTCCGCCGGTGCGCCCGGGAATGGGCGGGGGAGGCGACCCGTTGGGGCGGGTAGTTGAACGTGCAATCAGAGGAGTGGGTCCACCATGCAGTTCGGCGTCTTCACGGTCGGTGACGTCACGACCGACCCGACCGACGGGAGCACTCCCACCGAGCACCAGCGGATCAAGGCCACCCTCGCCATCGCCCGCAAGGCCGAGGAGGTCGGCCTCGACGTGTTCGCCACCGGCGAGCACCACAACCCGCCCTTCGTCCCCTCCTCGCCGACCACCCTCCTCGGCTACCTCGCCGCCGTCACCGAGCGGATCACCCTCTCCACGTCGACCACGCTGATCACCACCAACGACCCGGTCCGGATCGCGGAGGAGTACGCCTACCTCCAGCACCTCGCCGACGGAAGGGTCGACCTCATGATGGGGCGCGGGAACACCGCCCCGGTCTACCCCTGGTTCGGGAAGGACATCCGCCAGGGCATCCCGCTGGCCCTCGAGAACTACGCGCTGCTCCACCGGCTCTGGCGGGAGGACGTGGTCGACTGGGAGGGTCGCTTCCGCACCCCGCTGCAGGGCTTCACCGCCACCCCGCGCCCGCTCGACGGCGTGCCGCCCTTCGTGTGGCACGGCTCGATACGCTCCCCGGAGATCGCCGAGCAGGCCGCCTACTACGGTGACGGCTTCTTCCACAACAACATCTTCTGGCCCATGTCCCACACCCGGCAGATGGTCGCGCTTTACCGGGAACGGTTCGCGCACCACGGGCACGGCGCGCCCGAACAGGCCATCGTGGGCCTCGGGGGCCAGGTGTTCATGCGCAGGAACTCGCAGGACGCCGTGAGGGAGTTCCGCCCGTACTTCGACAACGCCCCCGTCTACGGCCACGGGCCGTCGCTGGAGGAGTTCACCGAGCAGACCCCGCTCACCGTCGGCTCGCCGCACCAGGTCGTCGAACGCACCCTGGACTTCCGCGAGGCGGTCGGCGACTACCAGAGGCAGCTGTTCCTGATGGACCACGCGGGGCTGCCGCTCAAGACGGTGCTCGAACAGCTCGACATCCTGGGCGAGGAGGTCGTCCCGGTACTCCGCAAGGAGTTCGCGAGCATGCGCCCGCCGGGCGTCCCGGAGTCGGCGCCCGTCCACCCGGCCGTCACCGCCCGCCGGACGCCCGGCGAGCACCAGGAGCGCCGGGCCGGCTGAGCGCACCTCGGCGAGCTTGACGGGGGAGCCACCGCGGGGTGTCTCCGCCCTGGCCTACCGCGGGACGGGGCGGTTGTCGGAGGGCCGTCGGACAGGCCGCGGTCACTGCCACAGGATCGTATGACCACTAGGATCCGGAGGGCGTTTCCCGGCGGTCGGTGCCGGGGGATCGGGTGGATGCGGCGGTGACGAGCGGTCCGCGCCCGGTGTTGCCGGCAGCGGAGGTGAACGGCGGCCTATGAGGAGCCGACGGCCGCGCGGATGTCTCGGGGCGGCGGTGACCCTGCTCCTCGCGGTATCCGCCGCCCTCCTTCTGGGCAGGTCGTGGACCGCCTGTGGCGTGGGAGTGAACAACGGGGCCAACGGCGGTTTCCTGCTGTGGCTGTTCATTCCGGGCCTCTGGACGGTCCTGCTGCTGGTCTGGGTCGCGGTCGGCGCCCTGCTCGGGAACCGCCCCTTGCTCCGTTCGTCCGCCCTCGCGGTGACGCTTCTCGGTGTCGTCTGGTGCGTCACCTCGGTCTTCTGGGGGTATGCCACTCCGCTGTGCCCCGCCGGTACGCCCGGTGGTGGCCGAGTCTCCTCCCCACCCCGGGTTTCTGAGAGGCCGGTCAAGCGCTTTCCCAGGACCAGGACCGGAACCGGAACCGGAACCGGGACCGTGTGCCGGGTGCCGCGTCGCCCCCCGACCGGACCGGCCCGGCCCGGTCAGCCGCGCAGCGGCGCCTCGGGGCGCGTGGTGCCGGGGCGCGACGGCGCCTCGTGGACGGAGAGGGGGGTCGCGATGTCCTCCAGGGAGCGGCCCTCGGCCGGCACGGCCAGGAAGGCCGCGGTCACGCCGCCCACCGCCATGACGCCCGCGCCGAGGCAGAAGGCGAGCACCGTGTCGGCGACCGCGCCGCTCTCGGTGAGGCCGGCGAAGACGAGCGGGCCGGAGATCCCGCCCGCCGCCGTGCCGACCGCGTAGAAGAAGGCGATGGCCATGGCGCGGGTCTCCATCGGGAAGACCTCGCTGACCGTCAGATACGCCGAACTGGCGCCGGCCGAGGCGAAGAACAGCACCACGCACCAGCACGCCGTCAGCGTGGCCGCCGTCAGCAGCCCCCGCCCGAACAGCCAGGCGGTGGCGAACAGCAGACCCGCGGAGAGCAGATAGGTGCCGGCGATCATCGGGCGGCGGCCCCAGGTGTCGAACAGCGGCCCCAGCAGCAGCGGCCCGAGGAAGTTGCCCAGCGCGATCACGGCGAAGAAGTACCCGGTCGACCCGCTCGGCACGTCGTAGAAGGCGGCCAGGATGGCGCCGAAACCGAAGGTGACGGCGTTGTAGAGGAAGGCCTGCCCGACGAAGAGGGCGAGGCCCAGCACCGCCCGGCGCGGGTAGGTCCGCACCAGGGTCCGGGCGATCTCGCCGAAGCCGACGCCGTACTGCCGCCGGACCGTGATCTCCCCGGCCGGCTCCGGCAGCGGCCGGCCGGTCTCCCGCACCACCTCGCGCTCCACGGCGCCGACGATCCGGTCGGCCTCCTCCGCGCGGCCGTGGAGGAACATCCAGCGCGGGCTCTCCGGCACGTGCCGCCGGACCAGGAGCACCCCGAAGCCCAGCACCACGCCGAGACCGAAGGAGACCCGCCAGCCGACGTCCCTGGGCAGCACGTCCGTGTCCAGCAGGACGACGGACAGCAGGGAGCCGCCGAGCGCGCCCAGCCAGAAGCTGCCGTTGATGATCAGATCGACCCGGCCCCGGTACTTGCCGGGTATCAGCTCGTCGACGGCCGAGTTGATCGCCGCGTACTCGCCGCCGATGCCCATGCCGGTCAGGAAGCGGAACAGGAAGAACCACCAGGAGGAGTACGACAGCGCCGTCAGCGCGGTCGCGCCCAGGTAGACGACCAGGGTCACGAGGAACAGCTTCTTGCGGCCGTAGCGGTCGGTCAGCCACCCGAAGAGCAGCGCCCCCGTGCAGGCCCCGGTGACGTACAGCGCGGCTGCGACCCCCGTGACCTGGGCGCTGCTGATGGCGAGTCCGCTGCCCTCCTCGGAGAGGCGGGCGGCCATGGTGCCGACGATGGTGACCTCGAGTCCGTCGAGGATCCACACGGTGCCGAGGCCGATCACGATCATCCAGTGCCAGCGGGACCACGGCAGCCGGTCCAGGCGGGCGGGTACCCGCGTCGTCACCGTCGCCGGGGCCGACGGTACGCCCTGGGTCATGGGTCACCTCCGGGGGAGTGGCAAGCCGCGTCCGCCTACCCCCGGCCACTCCCGGGAAACGACCCGCACAGCTCGCTGACGGTGCGTCAACTCCCTTGCTGGTGCTGGCCGTGCGGGCGACACCGAGCGGGTCGCCTGTGCGTTCCGCACGTGTCGTCGCCGGCACCTGTGCCCACGGGCGGCCCTCCGCCGGGTGGCCGTGCCGTCCCCGTCGCCGAAACGGGGAGCAGGCGTGATCGGCCGCCCTCCGCGACGAGGACCGCCACTCCTCCCGCGCACCGCACCGGCTGTCCGCCGCGGGCCGGGGAGCCAGGGGAGCCGGGGGAGCCGGGGGAGCCGGCGTGGTGCCCGACGACCTCGCGTCCTCCGCGAGGACGGCCGGTTCGAACGGGCGCGGCGCGAGACCGTCCAGGCGGCCCAGGCCGCGGGCGTCCCCCCGGCTCGCGCGCCGGGCCACTCCCTACACGAGCCTCTTGAACAGGTGGACGTCCTCGGCGCCGCCCGGGATGCCGGGCGTCCGGCCGGTCTCGACGTAGCCGTGGCGCCGGTAGAAGTCCGGGGCCTGGAAGGTGAACGACGACACGCAGGCGCGGTCGCATCCCCGCCGCCGCGCCTCCTCCTCGGCCGCCTCCAGCAGCCTCCCGCCCCAGCCGCCGCGCCGGCTGTCCTCGCGCACCCACAGCATCTCGACGCCGAGCAGCCCGCCCCACGTCCAGGCGGTCAGCCCGCCGACGAGCCCGCCCGCCCCGTCGACCGCCCGGACCGACAGGGCGCCCTGGTCGGCGAGGGACGTTCCGGTCGCGGCGAAGTTGTACGCGTCGAGCCCCTTCGACAGCCGTTCGGCGAGGTCGTGGTCCTCGTGGCCGACGCTCAGCGCCGTACCGGCGTGATGATCATGCGACATACCGTGAGGATGGCACACCGGGAGCCGCGCCCACAGGGCCGGAAGGTGCGGGCGGCCGGATCCCGACGCACCCCGGCCCGCGCCGTCCCGGAGCCTCCCCGGCCCAGGGCCCCGAAGCGGCCCCGGACCCCTGGGCGCCCCTGCCCTCCGAGCACCCCTGCCCCCCGAGCGACCCCGGCCTCCGAAGCGGCCCCCCGAACCGGCCCCCACCCGTGCGGGCCGGTTCCGCGCCCGCACCCGTCCGGGCCGGCTCCCTCCGCCCCGGTCAGGCCGACTCGGCGTTCGGCAGCTTCGCCTGCCGCAGATGGACGGGGCGCCGTCCCTCCAGCGACGCCCGGAAGCCGTGCAGCCCCTCCAGCAGCGACGCGCGCGCCGACGGCGGCATCGCGGCGATGGCCGCCGTCAGCACCTCCTCCCGGCGCGCCCGCAGGTCGCCGAGGTACGCCTTCGCCCGGCCGGTCAGCCGCAGCTCCAGCTCCCGCCGGCTGACCGAGCTGGGGAACCGCTCCACGAATCCCAGGGCCTCCAGCCGGTCGCACAGCCGGCTCACCGACGAGGGCGCCGAGCCGAGCAGTTCGCACAGGGTGCGCAGGTTGATCCCGTCCTCCCGCTCCAGGGCGTACAGCACCTTGAGCTGGGTGGCCGAGACGGGGGCGGGGGAGACCATCTCGCGGCCGTGCTCCCAGAGGATCTCCAGCAGTTCGATGACCTCGCCCGCCGCCCGCGCCGCGGCGTCAGCGGGCCCGTGCGCGGACGAGGTGGGGTTGGCGACCATCAGTGCACTCCCGATCACACGTAGTCGGCTCAAGGCGCCGGTCCCGCACCGCGATGCACAGGGGGGAACGCACTGCGCGCGCGGCGCACCAACGACGACGGACGCTTGCCCGCCCGGCAACCTTATCTTTCCGCCAATTGCCCGCCCAAGGACGTGGCAATCGCCGGTCCGGCGGTTCGCCCCGCGCCTTCGGGCCGGGCTTCGGCGGTGTGCGCCGCGCCCGCCGGCACCGGAGCCGGCGCTGCGCGGGCGCGAGCGGCCCGTTCCTGCCGCCGCGCGGCGCACGGTAGGCTGACGACATTTGCCGCATGACAAAGGTTGCGCGGGGACACCGCCCCGCGTACCCCGGCGAGCGCTCACGAGGATGGTCATGGCTGACACGGTCCGGAACCCCCAACCGGCGCGATCGCGCACGCGTCAGAAGGACGCGGTCGGCGAACAGGAGCTGCGCAGGCTGCTGGCCGGGCTGACGGCCGTACGGGACGGAGACTTCGGCACGCGGCTGCCGGAGGGCGCTGAGGGCCTCCTCGGTGAGATCGCCACGGTCTTCAACGGCATGGTCGACCAGCTGTCCCTCTTCACCTCGGAGGTGACGCGCGTCGCGCGCGAGGTCGGCACCGAGGGCACACTCGGCGGCCAGGCCGTCGTCCCCGGTGTCTCCGGCACCTGGAAGGACCTCACCGACAACGTCAACGCCATGGCGGGCAACCTCACCACGCAGGTGCGGGACATCGCGCAGGTGGCCACGGCCGTGGCCAAGGGCGATCTGTCGCAGAAGATCGACGTGGACGCGCGCGGCGAGATCCTGGAGCTGAAGAACACCATCAACACGATGGTCGACCAGCTCTCCGGCTTCGCGGACGAGGTGACCCGCGTCGCGCGGGAGGTGGGCACCGAGGGCCGCCTCGGCGGTCAGGCCGACGTCAAGGGCGTCTCCGGCACCTGGCGGGACCTCACCGACTCGGTGAACTTCATGGCGGGCAACCTCACCTCGCAGGTGCGGTCGATCGCGCAGGTGGCCACGGCGGTCGCCAAGGGCGATCTGTCGCAGAAGATCGACGTGGACGCGCGCGGCGAGATCCTGGAGCTGAAGAACACCATCAACACGATGGTCGACCAGCTGTCCGCGTTCGCGGACGAGGTGACCCGCGTCGCGCGGGAGGTGGGCACCGAGGGCCGCCTCGGCGGTCAGGCCGACGTCAAGGGCGTCTCCGGCACGTGGAAGGACCTCACCGAGTCCGTCAACGTCATGGCGGACAACCTCACCGCCCAGGTGCGGTCCATCGCCGAGGTCACCACCGCCGTCGCGCGGGGCGACCTGTCGCAGAAGATCCGGGTGGACGCGCGCGGCGAGATCCTCGCCCTGAAGGAGACCATCAACACGATGGTCGACCAGCTCTCCGCGTTCGCCGACGAGGTGACCCGTGTCGCCCGCGAGGTCGGCACCGAGGGCAACCTCGGCGGCCAGGCCACCGTCCGCGGCGTCTCCGGCACGTGGAAGGACCTCACGGACAACGTCAACGTGATGGCGTCCAACCTCACCGGACAGGTCCGGTCCATCGCGCAGGTGGCCACCGCGGTCGCCAAGGGCGACCTGTCGCAGAAGATCACCGTCGAGGCCAAGGGCGAGGTCGCCGCCCTCGCCGGCGTCATCAACACCATGGTCGACACGCTCTCCGCGTTCGCGGACGAGGTGACCCGCGTCGCCCGCGAGGTCGGCACCGAGGGAATCCTCGGCGGCCAGGCCCGCGTGCCCAACGTCGCCGGGACGTGGAAGGACCTCACGGACAACGTCAACTCGATGGCGAACAACCTGACCGGCCAGGTCCGCAACATCGCCCTCGTCACCACCGCCGTCGCCAACGGCGACCTGTCGAAGAAGATCGACGTCGACGCGCGCGGCGAGATCCTCGAACTGAAGACGACCATCAACACCATGGTCGACCAGCTCTCCTCCTTCGCCGCCGAGGTCACCCGCGTCGCCCGCGAGGTCGGCAGCGAGGGCCGGCTCGGCGGGCAGGCCGAGGTGGAGGGCGTCTCCGGCACCTGGAAGCGGCTCACGGAGAACGTCAACGAGCTGGCCGGCAACCTCACCCGCCAGGTCCGCGCCATCGCCGAGGTCGCCAGCGCGGTCGCCGAGGGCGACCTGACCCGCTCCATCACGGTCGAGGCGTCCGGCGAGGTGGCCCAGCTCAAGGACAACATCAACGCGATGGTGGAGTCCCTGCGCGAGACCACCCGCGCCAACCACGAGCAGGACTGGCTCAAGACGAGCCTCGCCCACATCTCCGGCCTGATGCAGGGCCACCGCGACCTGCCCACCGTGGCCGGCCTGGTCATGGACGAGCTGACCCCGCTCGTGTCCGCCCAGTACGGCGGCTTCTACCTCGCCGAGGAGGCCGCCGACGGCATCGAGCTGCGGCTGGTCGGCGCGTACGGGCGGCCCGCCGGCGACAGGCAGCCGGACCGCTTCCGCCTGGGCGAGGCCCTGGTGGGCCAGGCCGCCCTGAGCCGCCGCACCATCGTCGCGGACGGCGTGCCCGGCCAGTACATCAGCATCACCTCCGGCCTGGGCGAGATGACGCCCGGCAGCGTCATCGTCCTGCCGATCACCGCCGAGGAGCAGGTCCTCGGCGTGATCGAGCTGGCCTCGTTCACCCCCTTCACCCCCGTGCACCGCGACTTCCTCGAGCAGCTCATGGAGATGCTCGGCGTCAACGTCAACACGATCGTCGCCAACGCCCGCACGGACGAGCTGCTGGAGGAGTCGCAGCGGCTCGCCTCCGAACTCCAGGCCCGCTCGGAGGAGCTGCAGGTCCAGCAGGACGAACTGCAGCGCTCCAACGCCGAGCTGGAGGAGAAGGCGGCCCTCCTCGCCGACCGCAACCGCGACATCGAGCGCAAGAACCTGGAGATCGAGCAGGCCCGCCAGGAGCTGGAGGCGCGGGCCCAGCAGCTCTCCCTCGCGTCGAAGTACAAGTCCGAGTTCCTGGCCAACATGAGCCACGAACTGCGCACCCCGCTCAACAGCCTCCTCATCCTCGCCCAGCTCCTCGCGCAGAACCCCACGCGCAACCTGACGCCCAAGCAGGTCGAGTACGCGGGCATCATCCACTCGGCCGGCTCCGACCTGCTCCAGCTCATCAACGACATCCTCGACCTGTCCAAGGTCGAGGCGGGCAAGATGGACATCAACCCCGAGCGCGTCCCGCTGCGCGGGCTGCTGGACTACGTCGAGGCGACGTTCCGCCCGATGACCACGCAGAAGGGCCTGGACTTCGCCATCACCACGGCGCCCGGCGTCCCCACCGACCTGCTCACCGACGACTCCCGGCTCCGCCAGATCCTGCGCAACCTGCTGTCCAACGCGGTGAAGTTCACCGAGCAGGGCCGCGTCGAGCTGTACATCGAGCCCGTCCCGGACGGCCAGGTCCCCGCCTCCGTCTCCCGGGCCGAGGGCCCCGTCGCCGCGTTCCGGGTCAGGGACACCGGCATCGGCATCGCCGAGGAGCAGCTGGAGAGCATCTTCGGCGCCTTCCAGCAGGCCGACGGCACGACCAGCCGCAAGTACGGCGGCACCGGCCTCGGCCTGTCCATCAGCCGGGAGATCGCGCACCTGCTCGGCGGTGCCGTCACCGCCGAGAGCGTGCCCGGACAGGGCAGCACCTTCACCCTCTACCTGCCCGTCGCCCATCCGGAGTTCCGCACCGGCACCGTCCCCGCGCAGCTGCAGGCGGCGGAGGAGCCCGCGCACTCCGAGCCCCCGGCCGCCGGGTCCCGCCGCGGCGCCATCGCCCCGCGTCCGCGCTCCACGCGCCGCCTGCTGGTGATCGAGGAGCGCCCGCGCGGCCTGCTGTCCCTCGTCGCCGAGAGCGCCGTCGCCGAGGTCGGCGGCGGGGAGTCCCACCACGACGACGGGGTGGACCTGGAGGTCATCGCCGCCGTCGGCGCCCAGGAGGCCGCCGCCGCCCTCGCGACGGAGCCCTTCCACTGCGTCGTGCTGGAGCTCGACATGGCCGACGGCGACGCCCTGCGGTTCCTCGACGCCATGGACGGCGACGCGGCCCTGCGCACCGTCCCGGTCCTCGCCCACACCAACCGCCGCCACGACAGCGCCCAGGAGCGGGTCCTGCGCGAGCGGGCGGGGCAGCGCCCGCTGGAGGTCCTCTCCAGCCTGGACGAGCTGCGCGAGCGCATCGCCCTGCACCTCTCCGCCGAACAGCCGGGCAACGTCGTCGTGCCGCTCGTCCGTGCGGAGGAGCCGGCCGCGCCCGCGCCCGAGCAGGAGGTCGACGACGTCCTGCGCGGCCGCACCGTGCTCGTCGTGGACGACGACGCCCGCAACCTCTACGCGCTCAGCGGCATCCTGGAGCTCCACGGCCTGCGGGTGCTGCACGCGGAGAACGGCCGCAAGAGCATCGACACGCTGCGCGAGCACCCGGAGACCGACCTCGTCCTGATGGACGTGATGATGCCGGAGATGGACGGGTACGCGGCGACCGCCGAGATCCGCCGCATGCCCGAGTACGCCGAGCTGCCCGTCATCGCGGTCACCGCGAAGGCGATGCCCGGCGACCGGGAGAAGAGCCTCATGTCGGGCGCCAGCGACTACGTCACCAAGCCGGTCGACGCGGTCGACCTGATCGCCCGCGTCCGCCACTGGATGCCCGTCCGCGGCGCCGCGGAGGCCGCCCGATGACCACCTCCGAGATCTGGGACGGCACCGACCCGTCCCCCGGCGGCGCCTGGCCGCCCGGTGCGGACGCCGCCCCCGGCACGGGCCCGGCCCCCGCCGGCGACCCGTCGCCCGGCACCCACCCGCGCCCCGGAACCGACCCGGCCGGGACGCCGTACGCGCCGACGGCCGCCGGCACGGTGACCGACCTGACCGGCGGCGGCCCCGCCGAGCCCGCGCCGGCGGCCGAGGAGGCGCTCACCCCGGCGGCCCGCGCGGACCAGGACTCCGCGGTGGGCCGGCTGGCCGCGACCGTGGAGCGGCTGCGCGCCGAGGTGCGCGCCGCCCAGGCCGCCGCCGACGGGCGGGCGCTCATCGAGCTGGCCAAGGGCGTGCTGATCGAACGCCTGCGCTGCGGCCCCGCGCAGGCCGCCCGCCAGCTCTCCGAGCTGGCCGAGCAGTCCGGTGTCGCGCCGCTCGAGCTCGCCGCCGAGATCGTCAACCAGGCCGCCCGGGACCACGTCGCCGACGTCGTGGACGACTTCGTCCGACGGACCGGCGGCGCCCCGGCGGCCGACGCCGAATCGGACGGCGACGTCTCCGTGGCGGTGCGGCTGCGCACGGCGGAGAGCGCCGCGCTCGCCGCGGGGGACACCCAGCGGGTGGTCGAGTCCCTGCTGGAGCACGCCCTCGCGCCGCTCGGCGCGATCGGCGCCGCCGTCTGGACCGCCGGCCCGGACGGCTCCCTCACGCTCGCCGGGCACGCCGGGTTCGGCCTGGAGGAGGCGGGCCGCTGGTGGTACGTGCCCCCGGGCGTGTCGACCGTCGCCCGGCGGGCCCTCGACGACCGCGCCACGGTCCGGATCACGACCCTGTCCGCGTCGGGGATCCCGTCCATCGGCCGCGCCGACCATCCGCACGGCGGCCGGGTCGCCCTGCCCGCCGGCACCGGCGGCCGCATCCACGGCGTGCTCGAGATCTGCTGGCCGTCGCCGCTGGGCCCCCAGCCCCAGCCCGTCGTACGGCAGCTCGAAGCGCTCGCCGAACTGTGCGCGCACACCCTGGAGACCCTTCCGTCCTCCGCGGAGCACCCGCCCGGCGTCTCCCGCGAGTTCGCCGACGTGTCCGAGCTGGTCGACCTGGCGGACGGGCTGTACGACCCGGCGCTGGTGCTCACCCCGCACCTGGACGCCGAGGGCCGGCTCGCCGACTTCCGCATCCGGCACGCCAACCAGCACTTCCAGGACCCCGCCGGCCGGCCGCGCTCCGCCGTCAACGGGGCGCTGCTGCTGGAGGCGTACCCGATGGCGGCCGGGGAGAGCGAGCTGTTCGGCAGCGTGGAGCGCGTCTACGCCACCGGCGAGCCCTACCGGGCGCGGCGGACGACCCTGACCGCGCTGGTCGACCAGGTCCCGCTGGCCCTGTTCGCCGACATCAGCGTCAGCCGGCACGGCGCCGGCATCCTGCTCATCTGGCGCATCGAGGACGAGGCCGCGCGCCTGGCCAGCCTGCTCCAGCACGCGCAGCGGCTCGGCCGCATCGGCGGCTTCGAGGAGAACCTGGCGACCGGCGAGATCACCTGGAACGGCCAGCTCTTCGCGCTGTACGGCCGCCCCCAGACCGAGGGCCCCGTGTCGCTCCAGGAGCTCGCCTCGTACGCGCACTCCGACGACGGGGTGGCCATCGGCCGGTTCCTGCGGGCCGTCCTGCACCACGGCAGGCCCGACACGGTCGCGTTCCGCCTCAGCCGCCCCGACGGCGTCACACGGCACATCCGGGTCATCGCCGAGCCCGTCCTCGACACGGACGGCCGCCTCGTCGCGGTGCGCGGCGCCTACCAGGACATCTCCTCGCAGCACTGGACGGAGGTGGCGCTCGCCGCGACGCGCGACCAGCTCGCCCAGACCGAGCAGGAGGCGGCCGAGCGCAACCGGCTGGCGCTCCAGCTCCAGCACGCGATCATGCCGCCCACCCGGTCGCCGCTGAACGCCCCCGGACTCGACGTGGCCGTGCGCTACCGCCCGGCCGAGTCCGAGTCCCTCGTCGGCGGCGACTGGTACGACACGGTCGTCCTGCCGTCCAAGCACATCCTGCTGTGCGTCGGCGACGTGGCCGGCCACGGCATCGAGGCGGCCACCGGCATGGTCGTGCTGCGCAACGCCATGCGCGGCCTCGCCGTCACCGGCGCCGGGCCGGCCCAGCTGCTGGCCTGGCTCAACATGGTGGCCCACCACCTCACCGAGCAGGTCACGGCCACCGCCGTGTGCGGGGTGTACGACCCGGTGACGCGGGTCCTGCGCTGGGCGCGCGCCGGGCACCTGCCGCCCGTGCTGGTGCGCGCCGAGGAGGCCGCGCCGCTGCCGCTGCCGCAGGGTCTGCTGCTCGGGGCGCTGGCGGAGGCCGAGTACGAGGAGCACGAGGTCACCCTGGAGCCGGGCGACTCCCTCCTCATGTACACCGACGGCCTGGTGGAGCGCCGGGACACCGCCGTCCAGGACTCCCTCACCCACCTGCTGACCACGGCGCGCGGCCCGGCGCAGACGCTCGGGCACCGGCTGGACCGGCTGCTGACCCACAGCCGCTCCGACACGGACGACGACACGTGCCTGATCGGCATCCACATCTCGTGAGCCCGCACGATCGAGCGCGCCCGTACGGGCGGCGTACGGCCTGACCGGCCCGCGTCCGCCCGGCCGCCCGCCGCGCACCCGGCCCCGCTCCGGGCCGCCGGTCCGACCGCCCCGACGCCCGCAGGCGCGGGGCGGTCGGCCGATCCGGGCCGGGACCACGCCACCGGGCCCTCCCGCGCGCCTCGGTCCCCGGTCCCGCCCCGAGGCGCCCCGTCGGCCCGAGGGCGCCCCCGTCCCGCGCCCGGCGGCGTCACCCGCCCGCCCGGCCGGCCCGTGGCGGCCCCCGGCCCCCGTTCGGGCGCGGGCGCCCCGTCCCGCCTCCCGAAACACCGCCACCTCCTCGCCACGGGGCGCGAAGCACCGCAGGATGAACCGTCAGCACCGATTCCGGCCAGGACAGTTGCCGTCCGGCAACTGTTTCCGTACGGATAGAATCGGGCTCTGCCGGCGAGGGAGCGCCCCTCCGGTCCGGAACGCACGAGAAGACGGATGACGTGGAAGAGATCGCTGCCCTCGAGCGGGCCCTGCGGCGTGCCGCGCCGCACACCCTCCCCCAGGTCGTGAGAGCCGCCCTCACCGAGCGTTACGGGGCGGGAGGGGTGAGGCTCAGGCTGGCCGACTACGCGATGCGCTCGCTGCAGGACGTCGAGAGCCCCCCGTGGGTGACGGAGCCGGTGCCCGTCCACGACAGCCCCCAGGGCCGCGCCTTCGGCGCCCAGGAGCCGTACCTGGCCACCGGCGCGAAGGACGCGCCGATGCGGCTCCACCTGCCCGTCACGAGCCGGGGCGAGCGCCTGGGCGTGCTCTCCCTCGACCTGCCGCCCGGCACCGACCTGCGGGCCGTCCTCCCCGAGCTCCAGGAGGTGTGCGAGGCACTCGGCCACGAGATCCTCGTCGCCGAACGCGACACCGACCTGTACGTCCTGGCGCGGCGCGCCACCCGGCTCACCCTCGCCGCCGAGATGCAGTGGCAGCTGCTGCCCGGCCGCTCATGCGCCCGCCCCGAGTTCGCACTCGGCGCGCAACTGGAGCCCGCCTACGCGGTGTTCGGTGACAGCTACGACTGGTCGGTGTCCGCCGACGACCTGACGCTCACCCTCGCCAACGGCATGGGAGAGGGCATCGACGCCGCCCTGCTGACCAGCCTGGCGGTGAACGCCCTGCGCAACGCCCGGCGCGCGGGTCTCGACCTCGCCGGGCAGGCCGCCCTGGCCGACCAGGCCGTCTACGCCCAGTACCGGGGCCGCGCGCACGTGTCGGTCCTGCTGCTGCGGTTCGCCTTCGCCACCGGCGAGGTGGAGGCCGTGGACGCCGGATCCCCCCGGCTGTGGCGCCTGCGCGACGGCGCTGTCGCGGCGCGGCCCTTCGAGGCCCAGCTGCCGCTCGGCATGTTCGAGGACACCGTCTACACGCCCGAGCACTTCACCGTCCGTCCGGGCGACCGGTTGCTGTTCGCCAGCGACGGCGTGTACGACGCGGTGTCCGCGGCCGGTGAGCGGTTCGGTGAACGCGCCCTGGCCCGGGCGCTCACCGCCACGCGGCTGCTGCCCCCGACGCAGGTGCCGGGCGCCGTGCTGCGCGCACTCGCCGGGTACCACGGAGAACCGGCGCTGGACGACGACGCACTGGTGGTGTGCCTCGACTGGTTCGGACGGCCGGACGGCTCCACGCCGGACGCCTCCGCAGCGGACGCTCCCGCACCGGAAGGCCCCGCGCCGGTCCGCTGACGGCCCGTCGCCCTCCTCGGTGCGGGCGGGCGGGGGCGCGGTGGAGCGGGCGCTACGCGGCCCGGCGGTCGCGGGGCTCGGGGGCGGCGGGCGCGCCGCCCCCGCCGGGTATCAGGCGCAGATGGCGCGGGCGGGCGTGGCGGCCGCGCTCGGGCCGGTCGCCGCCGAGCCAGTCCTCGAAGCGGTCCATGCCGTACAGCAGCACGCCCATGAGCGGCAGCAGCACGAATGCGGTGATGATCACGGTTTCGGCTCCCTCGGGGGTGGGGGACCCCGTCCGGGTACCCCGCAGCCCCACCGGCACGCGCCCCCTCCGCAGGTGCTCTCCCGCGCGCCTCCCTGTTCGCGCCCCGCCCCTCCGGCCGTACCCGCCCGCGCACCCGCCCCCGTACCCGCCCGCGCGGACGGCCCCGGCCGCGCCCCCGCGCCGGTCAGGGCCGCGGCGCCCGCCCGTCGTAGCGGAGGAAGCCGGGCCGGGCCAGCGCCAGCAGTCCCACGGCCACCACGCAGGCGACGCCCCCGGCGACCACGGCGGTCGCGGGTGAGAAGACGTCACCCGCCGTACCGGCGAGGAAGTCGCCGGCCCGGGGCCCGCCCGCCACCACGACGATGAAGACCCCCTGGAGGCGGCCCCGCATGTCGTCGGGGACGGCGCTCTGCAGCATGGTGGAGCGGAACACCATGGAGACGGTGTCCGCGCACCCGGCCACCGCGAGGAACAGCAGCCCCAGCCACAGGTCGCGGGTCAGGCCGAAGACGGCCATCGCCGCGCCCCACGCGGCGACGGACACCACGATGGCCAGCCCGTGCCGGTTCACCCGGCCGAGCCAGCCCGAGAAGACGCCGCCGACGAGCGCCCCCATGGCGGGCGCGGCGACCAGCAGGCCGACCGTCCGGGCGTCACCCCCGTACGCGAGCACGGCCAGCGCGGGGAACAGCGCCTTCGGCTGGGCGAGGACCATCGCGCACAGGTCCGTGTAGAACGTCATCCGCACGTTCGGGAGCGTGCCGAGGAACCGCAGCCCCGCCACGACGGACGGACGCTCGGCGCCCTCCCCGCGCCGCGGCGGCATGGACGGCAGCCGCCACATCGCGTACAGGGCCGCGCAGAAGGCGACGGCGTCGATCAGGTACGCGGCCTCGTACCCCCAGGCGCCGACGACGAGCCCGCCCAGCATGGGGCCGATCAGGCCGCCGGAGGTGGTGGTGATGGACGACAGGGCGTTGGCCGCCGGGAGCTGCTCCCGCGGCAGGAGGCGGGGGATCATCGCCTGCCGGGCGGTCGCGTTGAGGGCCCCGCAGGTCGACTGGAGGGCCACCACCGCGTACAGGAACCCCACGTGGTGGAAGCCGGCCACGGTCCCCGCGGCCAGCAGGGCCGAGAGCACCGCGAGCCCCGTCGCGCTCACCAGCCCGAGGAGGCGGCGGTCCACCCGGTCCGCCACGGCGCCCCCGTACAGGCCGAAGGCGACGAGCGGGACGAGGGAGCACAGCCCTGCCAGGCCCACCGAGAAACTGGACCCGGTCAGCTCGTACACGTGCAGGGAGACCGCCAGATGGGTCATCCCCTGGCCGGTCCAGGAGATGGTGCTGCCCACCCACAGCCGCCGGTAGTCCGGGCTGGTGCGCAGCGGCGTCAGGTCGGCGAGCAGGCGCCGGCGCGGGGCGGGCGCCTGCTCGCCGCCGTCCCCGCGCGCGGTCCCGGTGCCGGTGCCGGAGGTGCCGCTCACCGCGGCGGCCGGACGGCGGCGCGGTCGGATATAAAGTGCTGTCGCATGGACCGCAGTATAGGAACGTCAGGCCCTGCGGTCCTTACGGTCGGTGGGGGCGGCGGCCCTTCAGCGCCAGCCGAACCGGCGGTCCACCACCGCCGCGAACTCGTCCAGCGTCAGCAGCGCGTCCCCGTCCTGGTCCGCGCTGTCGAAGAGCGCCGAGGAGGCGTCGGTGTCGCCCAGCCCCCACTGCGGCAGGTCGCCCGCGGCGGCGAGGGTCGGTCCCTTCGTCCGCAGGGCGTTGATGACCTCTTCCCGGGTCAGCGTCCCGTCGTGGTCGAGGTCCAGCGCCTCGAACAGCTTCCGGGCCTTCTCACTGCTCACGTCGGTCTCGTCTCCCCTTCGTCGGCGGTGGGCCTGCCCGCCCGCTCGCGCGGGAAGACGCGTACCCGCCCCGGCGGGTTGCCCCGTCTCCCGGACGGGCCGCAGGCGCGGCCGTACGGGTGCGCCGGGCGGGCAGCGGCCGGGCGGGAAGCGGCCGGGCCCGGCCGGCGATCCGCCGACCGGGCCCGCTGTGCCGGCCCCGGGGCGCCCCGTCAGGAACGGGCCGCGGGGCGCGCTGTCACAGGGTGGACTTGAACAGCAGGCGGTTCGGGGTGCCGCTGTAGTTGCCGCCTATGACGTTGGCGGTGCTGTTGCCGACGAGCCAGTTGTTGACGGTGGCGCTGGAGGCGTCGCCGTACGCCGACTTGTAGAGCGCGGCCACACCGGAGACGTGCGGGGACGCCATGGAGGTGCCGCTCATCGCGGTGGAGCCGCCGCCGGCGCGGGCGGAGGTGATGCTGACGCCCGGCGCGTACAGGTCGGTGCAGTTGCCGTAGTTGCTGAAGCTCGCCTTGCGGTCGGAGGAGTCCGACGCGGCGACCGTGATGGTGCCCGAGGCGCTGGCGGGGGACACGTTGCACGCGTCCTGGTTCTCGTTGCCGGCGGCGACGGCCAGGTGGACGCCGGAGTTGGCGAGCGCGGTGGCGGCGTTGTTGAGCGCCGCGGAGTAGCCGCCGCCCAGCGACGCGTTGGCGACGGCCGGCCTCACGGCGTTCTGGCGCACCCAGTCGAAGCCCGCGATGATGCCGGAGAACGAACCGGAGCCCTGGCAGTCCAGGACGCGCACCCCGCGCAGCTGGACGCCCTTGGCGACACCGTACGCGGAGCCGCCGACCGTGCCGGCGACGTGCGTGCCGTGCCCGTTGCAGTCCTGGCCGTTGCCGCCGAACGCGTCGAAGACGTTGCGGGCGCGCCCGCCGAAGTCGGCGTGGGCGGTGTCGATGCCGGTGTCGATGATGTACGCCGTCACGCCCGCGCCGTTGCGGTTGTAGGTGTAGGTGCCGTTGCGGCCGCTGCGCTGGTCGATGCGGTCCAGGCCCCAGGGGGCGTTGGTCTGCGTGGCGGTGGCGGCGACCTTCTGGTCCTCCTCGATCGACAGGACCCGGGAGTCGCGCCGCAGCTCGTCGAGCTGCGCGGCGCTCAGGTCGGCGGCGAAGCCGTTGAGGACGTCGCGGTACAGGTGCCGCGTCTTGACCTTGTCCTCCCTGGCGAGCCCCGCGGGGTCGGCGCCGGGCTTCAGGGTCACGATGTAGCGGCCCTTGATCTCCTGGTCGGCGGGCGCCTGCGCCACCTTCAGCAGCGGCGCGGGCGCCGGCTCGGCCGCGGTGGCGGCGGAGGCCAGGGTGGGGGAGAGGGCGAGGGGGACGGCGAGGGCGAGGGCACCGATGTGACTTCTGCGCATGGGGAAGCGAACACCTCATCGTGTGTCCGGCCGGAGCCGGTGGCCCGGCCGGGTGGGTGGGGGGAGCACGCCACCGGGTCGTACGGGCGGCCGAAGCCGCCCGGCGGTTCGGGGACGGCGGCGTGCGGGGCGAGCAGCGCGGCGCGCGTCGGGCGCCGCGGCGGCTGCCGTGCGGTACGGCATCGAAGGCGGGCGGTACGAGGGCCCGTCCGCGCCGGTCGCCCGTCCCTCGTGACGGGGACGGCCGGCGCACGCCGGGCCACGGGCCGCGGGTCGGGGTCTCCGCCCTGCGGATCCGGGGCGATCACCCGGCGCGGCGATGAACATATCGACGGGGGAGCCGAGTTGACCACGGCCGAATCAGGCGTGGCCGGAGGCGGACACACGGGTGGACGGGAGGTGTCCGGCCGTGGCCAAACCCCGCCGGAGCCGCCTATCGTCCTGTTCATGTCACCCAGGAACCGCCATCGGCCGCCCGCGGGGCGGCCCGCGGCACCGACGCCGGGCACGCGGGAGCCGTCGGGCCGGAGCGCCCCGGCGGGCGCCTCTGCCGGCGTTCCGGCCGCGGAGTCCGCCGACGCCGACGCCGACGCCCGGGCCGGCCGGCCCGCCGACGACCCCGCCGGGGAGCGGGCGAGGGGCCGGGCCGCCTACGAGGCCCTCGTCCAGCGGATGGCAGGGAGCGGCGAGACCCGCGGCGGCGAGGCCGGCGGCGAGGGCGCGGCACCGCGCGGAGGGAAGGGCGGCGGCCCGGCGCCCGGCGGTACGGGCGCGCTGCCCGGCTCCACGGCCGCCGCACCCGGCTCGGCCCCCGAACCGGGCCGCACGGCCGCCGCGCGCGGCTCCACGGCCCCCGCGTCCGGGGGGCTGCCCCGCGACGTACGCCGCTGGCTCGCCGAGCGGAGGCTCCTCGACGAGGCGCACGGACAGGTGCGCTCACCCCAGCGGGCCCTGCACGACCTGGTCGCCGAGCACCGCTCCCGCATCGACCGGTACCGCGAGGAACTCCACCGCGGACTCGACGCCGTGGACGACGTGCTGCGGCTCCTGCCCGGCATGGCGCCGACCCGGTGGGAGACCGTCGAGGCGGAGTTCTTCGAGGACCGGGGCAGGCTCCGCGACCGGCTGGAGGACCTGGACGCCCTCTGCCGGGAGCAGCTGCTGTGCATGCGCACCGCCTTCCCCGGACGGGACGTGCTGGAAGCGGGCCTCATGTCCGACGTGCGGCTGCTGGAACGCGGCGTGGACCTGCGCGTCCTGGTCGCCGTCCGCGCCCTGCGGGGCACCGGCGTCGCCCGGTACCTCTCCGCGCTGATGGACCACGGCGCCCGGGTGCGCGTGGCCTCGACCGTCCCGCTGCACCTCAACGTCTTCGACCGGGCCGTCACCGTCATGGCCGTGGGAGCGGCCGACGGGCGGCACGAGACCTCGGGCGACGTCATCCTGCACAGCGCGCGCCTGGCCGACTCCTTCGTCCGCGTCTTCGAACACCACTGGGCCACCGGCCATCCGGCCGCGTCCACGGTGCGGCGCCCCGGCACCGGCGGCGCGCCCGAGGACTACTCGCCCAGGGAGCGGGAGGTGCTGGCCCTCCTCGCCGCCGGGGCGAAGGACGAGGCCATCGCCCGCAGGCTGGGCTGCTCGGAGCGCACCCTGCGCCGCCTCCTGACCGGACTGGTCGCCAAGCTCGGCGCCGACAGCCGCTTCGCCGCCGGAGTCCAGGCGGTCCGCCTGGGCCTCATCGACTGAGACGGCCGCCGGCGCGACGGCGCCGCACCGCCGCCCGTTCCCAAGGCGACCCGCCCACACCGGTTTTCGCGCGCCGAGACGGGTTACGCGCAGTCCATGAGCGAAACGGACAAGAACCAGAGCAAGGGCACCGAGGCGAACGAGGGCTCCGCGAGCGGCAAGGCCGCGTCCGCCGCCGGTACGGCCGCCAAGACGGCCCGCCAGGGCGCCGGGAGCGCCGGCGGCGGCGCACGGAGGGCGGCGGGCAAGGCCGGCGGCACCGCGAGGAAGACCGCCGCAGCCGCCCGGAAGTCCACCGGCGAGGCCGCGGGCAAGGCGGGCGAGACGGCCGCGAAGGCGGCCGGCCTCCTCGGCACCTCCACCCAGGCGCTCACCACGACCGTCAACGGCGTCTGGCGCAAAGCCGCCGTCCCGGCGCTGGGCGCCCTCAGGGCGAACCCCGTCACCGCGGGCGGCGTGGCCGCAGCCGCGGCCGTGGCGGTCGGGGCCTTCGCGGGCGGCCGGGCCTCCGTCCGGCGCGCCCAGGGCCCCGTCACGCGGCTCACGGGCGGCCGCCTCTGAACGGACCGCCGGGCCCGGGGGCGTGCCCCTCCCGGCGAGCCCCGACGAGCCCCCGGCGCCGCACCGGCCGGGGGCTCGGCCGTACGCCCGGCCGCCCGTCGGGTCACCCGGTCGGCGGTCTGGTGTCCGTAGGCCGAACGAAGGAGCGGGAACGCCCGGCCGGGGGAGGCCCGCCGCCGCCGAACGTCCGCGCAATCCACGGGGAAGGTGCGTGGAAGCTGCGTGGAAGGCGCGTGGAAGGCGCGGGGCAGGTGGCCGAAAGGCAGGCGGAACCGGCACGGAACAGGCGGGGAACGGGCCCTGAAGGACCGGCGGCCCGCACGCGGAAGGACAGGTGGCGGCGCGGCGCCGAGGGGGCCTGCGGGACCCGGCTGCCCGGCGACGCCAACGAGCCAGGGGCAGTTGCTCTCTGGTGATGAGCCTTGTCGCGGTGTAGCGTCTTCTGCAGATGTCGTGGTTCGCAGTTCCTGCCCACGCGGAGGCGTGGGCTTCTTGCTGTGCGGTGCCTGAGAACCAGGGCGATCACCTCCGGGCCCGCACGGTGCGGACCCGAAGTCGACTGAGAGGCATGAGCATGGCCAGCGGAACCGTGAAGTGGTTCAACTCCGAAAAGGGCTTCGGCTTCATCGCGCAGGACGGCGGCGGTCCGGACGTCTTCGCGCACTACTCCAACATCAACGCCACGGGTTACCGCGAGCTCCAGGAGGGCCAGGCGGTGACCTTCGACATCACGCAGGGCCAGAAGGGCCCGCAGGCGGAGAACATCACCCCCGCCTGACCCGCACCGCGGGCGACGGCACGGCCCCCGGCGGCATCCGCCCCGGGGGCCGTGCCCTGTCCGCCACCGGATCCCCTCCGGCTCCTCGCGGCACCGGAGCCGGACCTCCGCTCAGACGCGCCCGGCGTTGCGGGGGTGCCGGCGCGCCCGCCGCTCGTTGCCGAACCGGTACGACCCCGTCCAGCGGGCCATCACGAGCTGGGCGTCGCCGGCGTCCACCTCCGCGAGGAAGCGCGCGGCCCGCGCACCGCGCAGGGTGGCGGCGGGGCGGTGGCGATGGGTGATCAGTACGGTGCCGTCGGCACGCTGGGTCCAGGAGAATCCGTCAGGTCGTGGCATGCGGCGGATCGTACGCACCGCCCGCCGCCCGCCGACAGCGCTTTTCGCCCGCTCCCCCCCCGCACCGGCCGCCCCGCCCCCACCCGGGGCCCCGCCCCTCCCGCGCACCGCGTCCAGGCGCGCCCCGGACCCACCCAGGGGAACCCCGGGCCCACGCGCACCCCCGCCCCACGGGCACGTCCGCGCACGGGAAACGCCGCCCACCCGGATGGTCGCGGGTGGGCGGCGGCGAGCGCGGCGGGCTCGCGGGGGTCAGCGGGTGGTGAGCATGCCCTCACGCAGGCGCTTCAGGGTGCGCGACAGCAGCCGCGACACGTGCATCTGGGAGCAGCCGAGCTGTTCGCCGATCTGCGCCTGGGTGAGCTCCTCGACGAACCGCAGGTGCAGGATCAGCCGGTCCCGCTCGTCCAGCCGGCTGATCAGCGGGGCGAGGGACTGGAAGTCCTCCACCAGCTCCATCGCCGGGTCCTCGGCGCCGATGAAGTCCGCGAGAGCGGTCTCCCCGGTCTCGTCGCCGCCGATTGCGGCGTCGAGGGACGACGAGTTGTAGCCGTTCGACGCGAGCCGGGCCTCGATGACCTCGTCCTCGGAGAGGTTCATCAGCTCCGACAGCTCCCGTACGGTCGGCGTGCGCCCCAGCCGGCTGCGCAGCTCCTCGGTCGCCCGCGCCAGCTCGACGCGCGCCTCCTGGAGGCGGCGCGGCACGTGCACGGCCCACGAGGTGTCGCGGAAGAACCGCTTGATCTCGCCGACGATGTACGGCACGGCGAACGTCGTGAACTCGACCTCGCGGCTCAGCTCGAACCGGTCGATGGCCTTGATCAGGCCGATCATGCCCACCTGGACGATGTCGTCCATCTCGTCGCCGCGGCTGCGGAACCGGCCCGCCGCGTACCGCACGAGGGACATGTTCATCTCGATGAGCGTGTTGCGGGCGTACTGGTACTCGTGGGTGCCCTCCTCGAGCACCGCGAGCTGCTCCAGGAACAGCTTGGTCAGCGCCCGAGCGTCCTTCGGCGGGACGTTCCGGGGGTCCTCCACCTCCGGCAACATGGCGATACCGCTCTTGGCCCCGGTCCTCGTGTCGGTCGTCGCCACCGTCATCGTCCCTCCTCCATACACGGATGCACCCGGCCCTTCACGGGCCGTCGAGGCGCGCCTACCCACAACTCCCACCGGCATGCCCATGAAATTCGCACGAGTTCGCGGCGCCTCCCACGAGTCTCGCACGGCCCGGCGCGCGCCACCCCGCCGGTGCCGGAGCGGGGGAGCGGAGCGTGAGCGGGCGTGCACGACGCGCGCGCGGTCCCTCCGGCCGGACGCGCCCGCAGTGCCCCCGGTACGCCCGGCTCCGCGTGCGACGCGCCTTGTGGGGCCGGGATCCGCGGTTCACGCTGGTGCTCGCCGGCCGCCCCACCAGCCGGCCGTCCGGTTGTCCCGTACGCGTCAATCCCTCCCGGTCGCCACCCGGTCCGAGTCCGCCGCCACCCGCCACCGTGCCGCCCCGCCGCCGCGGCGCGGCTCCGGATACGGGCACGGCACCGCGGCCGCCGCCTCCCGGTGCGCGGTCCCCGCGGGGCAGGGTGAGCGCGCCGCCCCGCGCCCGCCCGAAGGAGAGCGGAAATGGCCTGGCTGGTCCTCGGATACCTCATCTCCTACATCCCGTACGTCATGCTGCTGAAGACCCTCGTCCTCGAGATGTCCGGCGCGGCCGCGGGCCCGGTGGACGGCCTGGTCCTCCTCCCGGCGGCCGCCCTCGGCCAACTGGCCGTCATGCCGCTGCTCCTCGTGCTCAGCGGCTGGTGGCGGTACGCGCGACCAGGCGGCCCCGCGCCCGGCCGCGGGGAAGCCGCCCTCCCGCCGTACGGGCCCGTCCTCGCCGCCGGGTTCTTCGCCTCGCTCGTCGTCGGGACGACCACCCTGGCCTTCACCTTCACGGGCACCTCGGTCCTGCTCGTCCTGCTGCTGATGCGCGGCGGCGTCCTGGCGATATCCCCGCTGGTGGACAAGGTGCGCGGCCGGCACGTCACCCGCTCGGCGTGGGCCGCGCTGCTGTGCAGCCTGGCCGCCGTGCTGGTCGCGCTGGGCGGGGTCCGGGACCACCACCTGGCCCTCCCCGCACTGCTCTGCCTCGGCGTGTACCTCGTCGGCTACGTCGCGCGCTTCGACCTCATGAGCCGCGTCGCCAAGACCGGCTCGCACGCCACCGACCGCCGGTACTTCGCGGTCGAGCACGCCGCCGCCCCCGTCTTCCTCGTCCTGCTGCTGGCCGCCGGGGCGCTCGCCGGGCACCCGGCGCTGCGCACCGGGTTCACGTCCTTCCTGGCCACGCCGCACGCGTGGACGGCCGCCGCCGTGGGCGTGGCGTACGAGGTGCTGTTCGTCTTCGGAACGCTCATCTACCTCGACCGGCGCGCCCTGACCTGGTGCGTGCCGGCGAACCGCTGCGCGAGCCTCGTCTCGGGCCTCGCCGCCGCCTACGCCCTGCACCACCTGGCGGGGACGCCCACGCCGACGGGTGGGGAACTGCTCGCGCTGGTCCTGGTGGTCGCCGCCGTCGCGGCCCTGTCCGCCCCCGCGCTCGCCGGGCTGCGCGCCCCCGCCGGCCGGACCGGGCAGGTCGTCTTCGTGTGCGGCAACAACACCTCGCGCTCACCGCTCGCGGAGCACATCGCCCGCCACGAGGCGGCCCGCCGCAAGGCCGCCGGCCGGGCCGGCGCCCCGCGCTTCACCAGCGCCGGACTGCATGTCGCACCCGCGGCGCGCCGCCACCGCGACCCGATGTCCCCGTACGCGCGCGCCGCGCTGGAGAGCCTCGGCGTCCACTCGGCGCGCAGGCGGGCCCGCTGCCACCGGGCACGGCCCCTCACCGCCGACCTGTGCCGCCGCAGCGCGGTCGTGTACTGCATGACCGGCGCGCAGCGCGACGAGGTGCTCGCCCTCGCCCCCGGCACGGCGGCCCGCGTCCTGTGCCTCGACCCGCACGGCGACATCCCCAACCCCGCCGGCCAGCCCCCCGAGGTGTACCTGGACTGCGCCCGCCGCATCCGGACGGCCATCCGGCGCAGGCTCCTCGACGCCGGAGGCGGCGGCCTCCACGGAGGCACCCCCGAAGCGGCGTGACGCCGCGCACCGCCCGCCGCGTCCCCGGCCGCCGCGCCCCGCGCCCCGCCCGCCGCCCCGCGCTCGGCGCCTACCGCGCGACGGCCGCGACGACCGCGGGGTCCTCGCCCGTCAGCTCCACGATCCGCTCCACCGGCACCCCGGCCGCCACCGCCCGGCCGAGCAGCGCGTCCCGGCCGTCCGAGCACTCCCGGTACGCCAGGAGCTCCTCCTCCAGACGGGCGTGCGGCTCCGGGGCCTCCTGGAGGCGCAGCCGGTTCAGCTCCTCCTCGCTCAGCGGTACCGGAAGCCGCTCGGCGTCCTCCGGGATGGCCGCGGTCTCCTCGGGCGGGACGAGGCGCAGGCGCGGTGAGGTCGCGGAGACTCCGTGGGCGTCCAGCCACGCCCGTACGGCGGGCGTCTCCAGGATGGCCGGGTTGCCCGCGGAGGCCGGGGGCACCCCGAGCGTCGTCGCGGCCGTGTCGTCCGTCAGGAAGAGATAGGCGTCGTCGGTCACCTGCGGCTCCTTCGTGCGGTGAAGGTGATGGTCGCCGACCCGTCTACCCCGGCCGGGCCGGATCATCACGCCGCTGAGACCCGCTCCGTACCGGGCCCCTCCGCCAGGACCGCCCCGCGCGCCGGCCGTCCGCGCCGGCCGCCCGCGCCGGCCGCCCGCGCGGACGCCTCCGGGGCGCCCCGCCCCGGAGGGGTCACGACTCCCGCCAGACCTGCTTGACCAGCAGTTCCTCGGCCCGCCGCGCGCACTCGGCGTCCGCCACGACGTCGTACCGGGCGGCCTCGATGCGGCTGCGCGACGTGAAGTCCCGCCGCCCGCCCGTCACCGCGTGGCCGCCGAAGCCGAAGACGGCCCCGAACAGCGCGCCGTACACCAGCCCGCTGAGGACGAGCGCCAGGACGTGGTGCGGGCCGGTGGTGAAGACCGACAGCAGCAGGGCCACGAGCAGGCCGAACCACGCGCCCGTCGCCGCACCCGCGAGGGCGGCCCGCCCGCGCGTCATCCGGCCGAGCACCGTCTCCACCATCCGCAGGTCGCACCCGATGATCGCCGTGCGCTCCACGGGGAAGCCGTTGTCGGACAGGAAGTCCACCGCACGCTGCGCGCCCTCGTAGGAGGTGTACGAACCGATCACCGGACGGCTGTCCGCCGCCGTCGACTGCCGGGACATCAGGAATCCTTCCGTGAGGGGAGCAGGACCCGGCGGCAGGGCGCCCCGCGTCGCGGGGGAGCGGCGAGGGGGCGCCGGCCGCGCCGGTCCGATCCGCCTCCGTGTTCCCCCGGCCCCGCGCGCGAACCGTCCGCCTCCCCCCGGTCATCCCGGCTCACCACCCGGCCACCCGCTCCCCGTCTCACCACCGCGCCTCCCCCGTCTCACCACCCGCTCCCCGTCTCACCACCCGGCCGCGCCCTCTCACCGCCTCGTCCCCGCCGCTCCGAGTCCTCGGGTCGGCCCTCCGCGCCTTCGCGACCGGGACGAGGACCGGAGCGCGCGGTCCCTCCGCACCCCGCCGCGCCGGCCGGGGAGCGCCGACCGCGCGCGGCGACCGGGTGGAGCCCCGCGCACGAGGCCGCCCACCCCGCGTGCGTCCGCCCGCGGACCGGCGTAACGTCCCGGTATGGGCGAGGTGCGGACGGGCGTGGGCGCGCGCAGGCCCCCACCGGGCGGACGGCCTCCCACGCGCCCGGGGAGCCGGCCGTGAGCGGGGCGGACCCGCCCCGGGACTCGGGCGGCCTCGACGCGGCCGTCGCCGAGACGATGCGCCGCACCGGCGCCTCCGTGGCCGCGTTCTACCTGCTCGTCCCGGAGCGCGAGGTGCTCCAGATGGTCACCGTCGGCGGGGTGCCGGCCGACCTCGCCGCCCCGTGGGCGAGGGTGGCGCTGGCCTCCCCGGCACCGGTGGCCGACGCGGCGCGGGAGCGGGGCATGGTCTGGATCGGCGACCACGCCGAGTTGACCCGCCGCTACCCCCGCTCGGCGGTCTCGCTCCCGTACCAGCTCGCGCTGGCGGCCCTCCCGGTGGAGGGCGACCGGCTCTGGGGCGTCCTGCTGCTCATCTGGCCCGGCAGCCACCCGCCCCGCACGACCCGCCGCGAACGGTCCAACCTGGCCTCGTCGAGCCGCCGGTTGGCCCGGCTGCTGGACGAGGCGGCGGACGCCGGGCGGCCCCCGACCGCACCGCGGACGCCCCGCGTCCTGGGCGCCGAGGACATCCGGCGCCCGGCGGGCCCGGAGTACCTCATGGCCGCCGCCGACTTCGCCGAACGGCTGCCGGAGGGGTGCTGCGCCCTGGACCTCCAGGGCCGCGTCACCTTCGTCACCGCGCGGGGCGCCGCCCTGCTCGGCGCGGACCCGCGGACCCTGCTGGGCACCTTCCCCTGGCAGTCGCTGCCGTGGCTGGGCGACCCGGTGTACGAGGACCGCTACCGCGCGGCCGTCGTCAGCCGCCGCCCGGTGGTGTTCACCGCCTGCCTCCCGCCCGACCGCTGGCTGGAGTTCCGGCTCCACCCCGACGCGAGCGGGGTCAGCGTGCAGATCACCCCGGTCGCCGCCGGCCGGCATACCGGGGCCCCCGCGCAGAACGCCCCGGACGCCCCCGCCGCCCCGCCGGGCGTGCCGGACACGGCCCCGGACGCCGCTCCCACGTCCGCATCGGCCGCCCCCGCCCCCGGCTTCCCGACCGCCGCCGACGCGGCCGTGGCGGACGGAGCGGCGTCCGGCCACCCCGCGTCCCTCGCACCCGCCCGCCTCGGTCAGCTCTACCAGCTGCTGCACCTGGCCGCCGCCCTCACCGAGACGGTCGGTGTCAGGGACGTCGTGGACCTGATCGCGGACCAGATCATGCCCGCGTTCGGCGCCCAGGGCCTGGTCCTGTCGACGGCGGAGTCGGGGCGGCTGCGCATCACCGGCTCGCGCGGCTACCCGCCGGAGGTCATCGAGCGCCTCGACGGGCTGCCGCTGGACACCCGTTTCACCCCGGCCGGCCAGGCCCTCGCCTCGGGGGTGCCCTCCTTCTTCGGCCACCCCGACGAAATGGCGCGGATCTATCCCGAGGCGCCCCGCGTCAGCGGCAAGCAGGCGTGGGCGTTCCTGCCCCTCATCGTCTCCGCCCACCCGGTCGGCATCTGCGTCCTCACCTACGACCGGCCGCACGACTTCCCCGCCGAGGAGCGGGCCGTCCTGACCTCGCTGGCCGGACTGATCGCCCAGGCCCTCGACCGGGCCCGGCTGTACGACGCCAAGCACCAGCTCGCCCACGGCCTGCAGCAGGCGCTCCTGCCGCACCGGCTGCCGGCCACCGAGGGCCTGCGCGTCGCCGCCCGGTACCTCCCGGCCACCCGCGGCATGGACATCGGCGGCGACTTCTACGACGTGGTGCGCATCGACGCCGGCACGGTCGCCGCGGTCATCGGCGACGTACAGGGACACAACGTGGCCGCCGCCGCGCTGATGGGGCAGGTCCGTACGGCCGTCCACACGCACGCCACGGCGGGCGCCGCACCCGAGGAGGTGCTCGCCCGCACCAACCGGCTGCTCGCCGACCTCGAACCGGGCCTCTTCACGACCTGCCTGTACGCGCGGATCGACCTGGAGCGGGGCCGCGCGCGGCTGGTCAGCGCGGGGCATCCGCCGCCGCTGCTGCGCCGCCCCGACGGCTCCGCCCTGCGCGTCGGCGTGCCGCCCGGCCCGGCCCTGGGCATCGACGAGGGCGCTGCGTACCCGGTGACCGAGATCGACCTGCCGCCCGGAGCCGTGCTGGTCCTCTACACCGACGGGCTGGTGGAGCGGGCGGGGACGGACATCGAGGAGGCCATCGACCAGCTGACCGGGAGCCTCGCCACCTGGAGCGCCGAGGACCCCGAGCGGCTGCTGGAGCTGCTGATCGGCCACGCCGGCCCGGCGGAGCGCCGCACCGACGACATCGCCCTGCTCCTGGTACAGCGCACGCCGGGCACCGCCGGGGCGGACCGGCGGCCGTGACGGCCGGCACCCGCCGCCGGGGGCCGGAAGCGCCGGCCGGGCCGGACCCGTCGCGCCCCTCGCGTCCGGCCACCCCGGCCGTGCGCGCCGCGCCCGCGGTCACGGGCGGGGCGGCCCCGCCGACCGGGCGGCGCACGGCGAAGCGCCCCGCGCGGGCGCGGGGCGCTGCCGGGGAACCGCGGCTCAGGCGGCGAGCGCCTGGCCCAGCGTGGGACGGCAGTCGATCACCGTGTCGAGCCCGACCAGCTGCAGGGTGCGCAGGACGTGCTCGGCGGGCGCGGCCAGCCGCAGCCAGCCGCCGCCGGACGACAGGGAGTGGTGCGCGGCGATGAAGACGTTGATGCCGCTCGAGTCCATGAAGGTGACCCGGTCGAGGTCGACCACGGTCCTCGGGGGCTTCGGTCCGCTCGCCGCCAGGGCCTCCTGCAGCCGCACACCGGTGTGGAAGTCGATCTCCCCGGCGAGCGTCAGCACGCGGATGCCGTCCGTGACGGTGGACGTGATCGAGAGCCGCTCCGGCGGGCCGGTCCGCCCGCTGTCCGCCATTCTTCCTTCAGCCATGCAGGTGATGGTGGCACACTCACGGTGCTGCTGGCGGCGGTTACCCCCGCCGTCACGCCGTTACACAGGTGTGATGCAGCCGACAGGCGCTCAGGAGGAGTGAGCCGGGCGCTCACGGGTATGCGCGGGCAGTTGAACCCGGGTAAGTGGAGGCGAGTGGGGATGGAACCATCGCCCTTGGACGAGGACCGCACCGTGCCGAAGAGAGAGCGCGTCGAGACCACGGTGGCCCTGGACGGTGACGGCACGTGCATCGCACGGGCCCGTGACCTGGCGGCCGCCTTCCTCACCCGCGTCCAGGCGCAGGAGGGCCTGCCCGTCTCCGAGCGCGCCCTGCACATCACCCAGCTCGTGGTGAGCGAGCTGGTGACCAACGCCTGCAAGTACGCCCCGGGCCCGGTCCTCATGGACCTGCGGATCGTCGGCGACCTGGTCGAGGTGTCCGTCTGGGACTCCGACCCGGTGCTGCCCGTCGCCAAGGCCGCCGACGCGGGCCGGGTGGGGCAGCACGGGCTGGAGATCGTCATGGCCCTCGTGCAGGGCTTCGAGACCCAGAAGGAGCCGGTCGGCAAGCGCGTCATCGCCCGTGTGGCGCTCTTCGACGACGACCCACCGGCCGGTCCCCCCTCGGCGCGCTGACCGGGCAGGCACGCGAGGCCCGCCCGGCGCCCGGCGGCCCGTGCGTGCCCGCCGCCGGCGCCCGCCGCGGGCGACCCCGGCCGGTGCGCGCCCGGCTCAGGCGTGGGACAGGACGAACGACGTCAGGAACCCGCACACGGTGATCACCCCGATCGCGAGGTGCGCGTCCTCGAAGGCCTCCGGGATCATCGTGTCGGCGATCATCGCGAGGACGGCGCCCGCCGCGACCCCCGTCACCGCCGCGACCACCGTCGCCGGCATCGCGCCCAGCACCGCGAACCCCAGCAGCGCGGAGATCCCGCTCGTCGCCGCGATGGCCGCCCACAGGCCGAACACGAACCCGGCGCCGCGCCCCGCCCGCCGCATGCCCGCCGCACTCGACAGCCCCTCCGGCAGGTTGCTGAGGAAGACCGCCGCGACCGTCACCGAGCTCACCGCCCCGCCGTCGAGGAGGCTCACCCCGATCGCCGCCGACTCGGGCACCCCGTCCAGCAGGGCGCCGAGCGCGAGCGCCGCGCCCGAGCCCGCGACCTGCGTCTCCGACGGCTGGCCCCGCGGATGTCCGGACCGCTTGCGGTGCCGGGCGCCGTGCCGCGCCAGCAGCACGTTGCCACCGGTGTACGCCAGCGCCCCGGCCACCGTGCCGATCGCGGCGGCGGCCAGGCCGCCCTGCTCGTACGCCCGCTGCACCAGCTCGAAGGAGACGGCGGAGATCAGCACGCCCGAGCCGAACGCCATCACGGACGCGGTCAGCCACCGGGGCACCCGGACGGCGTACCCCACCGCCGCGCCGACGAGCAGCGCCGAACCGGCGAGCAGGCCCCAGCCGGCGGCCGCCAAAGAGTCGATCACGAAGGGCGTGTACCCGGATCGCGCCCGCGCGCATGCGAAGGCCCCGCCACCCGAGTCAGGGGAGGGGTGGCGGGGCCGGTCCTGGGGGCGACGGCCGCGGGGTCGGGCGTCAGGCCACGAGCTCGGCGCCACCGGGGGCCGGCCCGGTACCGGACGCCGTGTCGGCGGGCGCGGCCAGGAGCGCGTCGGCCTTCGCCAGCGCGTCCTCGACGCGCGTGGTGCCGGTGGCGACGCACAGCGTGTAGGTCACGTCCTCCAGGCGCTGTTCGAGCCCGCGCTCGCCGTGGCACTGGGCGATGCGCAGGTCGGCGTAGCGAGCGAGCAGGGAACGCAGGTAGCGGGGGTCGGGTGTGAGCACGGCGCAGCCCTTCGTCGGTCAGCCAGTGGCGTGCGCCTACCCGGTTCGCGATCAGGCATGCCTGTGAATCCGGCCGCACCCGCGGGGCGCGGCCCGGCCCCGCCCCGCCCCGTCCGGCGGCCCGGGAGCCGGAGCCGCCGGACGGGCGCACCACCGGGTGCCGGGCCCGTATGGGGGCGGCCGGCGACGGGTACGCGCACGGCATGCCTGAGTCAGCGGAGAACGTGGTCGCCGTGGTGGTCGAGGAAGCGATGGGTGTGCGCGAGGAGTTGGGTGAAGCGGTGGCGGAGGCCGTCGACGGGACGCGCGGCGGGGTGTCCGCCCTCGCGGCGGGAGGAGCGTGCGGGCTGCTGGCCGTGCTCACCGCGCACACGGCCCTGAGGGAGCGGCTCGCCCGCAGTTGGTCGCCGGAGCTCGCCGCGGGGGCGCTGGTCCTGACGTACGCGGGCGGCGCGACGGCGCTCGTCCGCTACGGGAGGACGAGGCTGCGCCGGGCCAGGGAGGCGTCGCGGGAGGTGGTGGAGGTGTCCCGCGACGCGGTGGCGCGCACGGCGGACGAACTCGCCCGCGGCTGAACGGCGAAGGACGCCTCCCGGCCCTGCCGGGAGGCGTCCTTCGCGCGGGGGCGGGGGTCAGCGCACCCAGACGTCGACGACCGGGGAGACGGCCCGCTTCCGGCTGTCGACCAGCCGCAGCTTGTTGTGCCCCTTCATGCCGAGCATGACGCGCATGTTGTACATGGAGCGGGAGTTGGTGTTCATCGAGGCGGGCAGGGTCTGCCACGCGCCGCCGTCGAGCTTCTGCTGGAGGGTGACCCGGCTGCCCGCGGGCACGCTCCCGGCGGTGCCGCGGATGCGGAACTGCTCCCAGGCGCGCACGTTCTTCATGGAGGCCTTGGCCGTGGAGGCGGCGGGGGCGGAGGCGGCCGGCTTGTGCGCGGCCGGCGAGGGGGAGGCGACGGCGACCGCCGCACCCACCGAGCCGGCGACCACGGCGGCGATTCCGGCACCCCAAATACGTACGGACTGGCGCATGCTCTGTCTCCCGGGTGAGGAAGGGGGGAAGGCTTCACCGGAAACGTAAGCGCACCACCGGATAACCGGACAATCCGACACGAAGCGATTTCTGACGAGCACCCATCCAGCCGTGCCCGCCCCCACCCCGGCCCCACCCCGGCACACCCCGCCGGACCCGAGACGACCGCGGGGCAGGCTTCCTGACGGAGCCTCGGCTCGGACGGGACAGGTCAGTGGCCGCGCGGCGCGTACATGATCACAGCCATCCCGGCGAGGCACACCAGGGCGCCGATCACGTCGTAGCGGTCGGGCCGGTAGCCGTCGGCGACCATGCCCCAGGCGATGGAGCCCGCCACGAAGACCCCGCCGTACGCGGCGAGGACCCGTCCGAAGTTCTCGTCGGACTGGAAGGTGGCCACCAGCCCGTACAGCCCCAGCGCGACGGCCCCGGCGCCCACCCAGACCCACCCCCGGTGCTCCCGGACGCCCTGCCACACCAGCCAGGCACCGCCGATCTCGAACAGGGCGGCGACGAGGAACAGGGCTGCGGAACGCGCGACGGTCACGGTCGCCGACCTTACCGGCGCCTCCGCCCCCGCCGGACGTCCGGGGGCGTCCCGGCGGGACCGCCCCCGCCCGCGCGGCGCGGCGACCGGAGGGGCCGCGGCCCGGGGCCCTGCCCGGCGGGTCTACGGCAGTGCGGCGCCGCGCGCGGTGATCCAGAGCGTGTACCACTCCTCGTGGGTGAGGTCGGGTTCGCGGCGGGCGGCGTCGGCGCAGGCGCGGATGCGCTCCGGCCGCGCGCTGCCCACGACAGGGGCGATACGGGCCGGGTGCCTGCGCAGCCACCACAGCAGGATCGTCTCGGGCGTGGTGCCCTTGGCCCGCGCCAGCGAGGCGGCGAGCCGGGCCGTCGCCTGCTCGGCGGGCGTCTGCTGGAGACCGGTGTAGCGGCCCCGCGCGAGCGCGCCCCAGGCCTGCAGCCGGATGCCGTGCGCCCGGCAGTGCTCCAGCGTCCCGTGCGGGAAACCGACGGACGCGGCGTGCGCCGTGTTCACCAGCACGCCCGACTCCAGCCAGTCCCTGCTGTGCAGGCTCATCTCCAACTGGTTGGCGACCAGGGGCACGTCGAGGTGCGCCTGCACCGCGGCGATCTGGGCGGCGCTCATGTTGGACACCCCGAACCGGCGCACCAGCTTCTGACGGTGCAGGGACATCAGGGCGCCGCCCACCTCCTCGGGATCGGCCAGCGGGTCCGGGCGGTGCAGCAGCAGGACGTCGACGACGTCGGTGCGCAGACGGGCCAGGCTCTCCTCCACGCGCCGTACGATCGTCTCGCCCCGCAGGTCGTACATGCCCGGACGGTCGCCGTCCCCCAGGCGGATCCCGCACTTGGTCTGCACCACGATCCGCTCGCGCAGGCCGGGCGCGCGGGCGAGGACCTCGCCGAACACCGCCTCCGACTTGCCGTGCCGGTAGATGTCGGCGTGGTCGAACACCGTGATGCCGCTGTCCAGCGCCGCCGACACCGCGGCCTCGGCCGCCGCGATGTCCGCCGCGCCGTACGCCGTGGTGTCCCAGCTCCCGCCGAGCCCCATGCATCCGTACAGCAGCCGTTCGCCGCCCGCCCTCGGGTCCGTCTCCGCGTTCGTCGTCACGGTGCTCAGCTTTCCACGGGGGGCGCGTCCCGCCCCGACCGCCCTGCCGCGCGGGGCGGTCGGCCGGCCCCCGCCGGGCACCTTCCCGGGAGCGGGCGGGCCTTGACCGGATAGGGTCGACGGGGTTGCCGAGGGGAACGGGCGGGTGGCCGGAGGCGGGGGCGCCGGGGTGTGCGCGCCCGGGTGGTGGTCCCGCCGCACGGGTGGACGCGGTCCCGGCCGGCGCGGGTGAGCTGCGGAGGGCCGAGGGGGACTATCCCCGGGCCCTCGCGGGTTACCCCCTCGGCAGCGTGCCGGCGGGGGTGTCTCGAAGGAGTGTGGACTGTGGAACTGGCGATGGCGGCCGAGGAACTGAAGGCGGTGGTCAACCGGTTGCGCCGGGCGCAGGGCCAGATCGCCGGAGTGATCCGGATGATCGAGGAGGGGCGGGACTGCGAGGACGTGGTCACGCAGCTCGCGGCGGCCTCCCGCGCCCTCGACAAGGCCGGGTTCGCGATCATCGCCACCGGCCTCCAGCACTGCCTGACGGACGCGGACCTGGCGGCCTCGGGAGACCGGGAGCAGATGCGCGCCCGGCTGGAGAAGCTGTTCCTCTCGCTGGCCTGAACGACCCGCCGCCTCGGGCCCCGAGGGCTCATGAGGCCCTCGGGGCGCGGAGCCCCGAGCCGCCCTCGGGGCGGGCGGCGGCCGGGGCCCGGAGCGCTCGCGGGGCCCGGAGTACTCCGGGGAACGGCGCCGGTCACCCGGAGCACTCCGAAACCCGGCAGCGCGAGGCCCGGCAGGCCGGGGCCCGGTGGTTCCGGGGGGCGGTGGGTCCGAAGCCCCGGCCGCCCACGGACCGCCGCCCGGTCAGAGGAGGGCGTCCGCCAGCATGAACGCGGCGACCGCCAGCAGGGCGAACGCGAAGACCCGCCGCAGCGCGGCCCCGCTCACCCGGTCGGCCAGCCGCCTGCCGTCGCGGGCGCCCAGGACCGCCGCGGCGACGAACGGGCCGACCACCGCCCATTCGACGCCGGTCGTGGCGGCGCCCCGCACGGCGAGCGCCGCCACGGAGTTCGCCGAGATGACCAGCAGGCTGGTGCCGACGGCGGCCCGCATCTCCAGGGAGACCACCGTCACGAGCGCGGGCACGGCGAGGAAGCCGCCACCCACGCCCAGCAGCCCCGTGAGGGCGCCGAGCCCCGCGCCGGCCCCTGCCGCCCGCGCCGGCCGTACGGCCGCCGTCCGCTCGCCTTCCGCACGGGCGGGGCGCAGCATGCCCGCCGCGGCGACCCCGGCGACGACGGCGAACGCGGCGGTGAGCACCGGCTGGGGCAGCCGTGAGGCGGCGGCCCCGGCAGCGGCGGCGGGCAGCAGCCCGGCCGCCGCGAACAGGGCGCCCGCCTTCCACCGCACGTTCCCGGCGCGGGCGTGGCCGTACAGGGCGGTCAGCGAGGTCACCGTGACGATGACGAGGCTCGCGGTGGTCGCGTCGACCGGATCGAAGCCCAGCAGGTAGATCAGCGCGGGCACGGCCAGGACGCTTCCGCCCCCGCCGAGCGCGCCCAGCGCGAGCCCGACGACCGCCCCGGCCGCCAGTGCCAGGATCAGTGTGCTCAACGGACGACACCGCTGCCGCCGCGCCCCCCGGCGACCGGCAGGCCCTCGCGCGCCCAGGCGATCATGCCGCCCTCGACGTCCGTGGCCTCGAGGCCGCGCGCGGCGAGGAGGCGGGCGGCCGTACGCGACCGGTTGCCGGAGCGGCAGATCGCCACCACCGGCCGGCCCCGCGCGGCCTCGGGCAGCGCGGCCCCCTCCTGGAGGCGGCTCAGCGGCAGGTGCAGCGCGCCGGGCGCGTGCCCGGCCGCCCACTCCGCCGCCTCGCGGACGTCGAGCAGCACGGACCGCCCTTCACCGGCCTGTTCGTGGGCCTGGCGAGGCGTGAGGCGGCCGGATCCGCGGCGGAAGAGCGTGAACATCGTGGATCATCACTTTCGGGGTGTCGGGGATGGCGACCGGATCGTCAGCGGGCGTCCGCGGGCCGGCGCAGGCGCAGGCCCGCGTCGGCGGCGGCGCCGAAACCGTCGTCGACGGCGACCACGTCCCGCCCCGCGGCGTCGAGCAGGGAGGCGGCGATCGCGGCCCGCGCCCCGCCGGCGCAGTGCACCCACACCACCCCGTCCGGCACCTCACCGGTGCGCCGGGGCAGTTCGTGGACCGGTATGTGGACCGAGCCGTCGACGAAGCCGTCCGCCTCGCGCTCGCGGTCGCGCCGGACGTCCAGCACGACGACGCCGCCGCGCTCCCGCGCGCCGGCGAGGTCGGCGAAACGGGCGCGGGGGAAGGAGGCGAGCCGCTCGCCCTCCCGCACCCAGGCGGCCGGATCGCCCGTGGCGGCGGCGGCCGGACGGTCGATGCCGACCCGTGCCAGCTCCCGCTGCGCGTCGGCGACCTGCCCGGAGGTCTCTGCCAGCAGCGTCACGGGCTTGCCCCAGGGGACCAGCCAGGCCAGGTACGTGGCCAGCTTCTCCTCGCCCTCGAAGTTGAACGCCCCGGCCACATGGCCCTCGGCGAAGGCGACCCGGTTGCGCAGGTCCACCACCCACTCCCCGGCGGCCAGCCGGGCGGCGATCTCCTCGGCGTCGGCGGGCCGCGGCGGGGTGAGGTCGACGGGCGCAGGTCCGGCGGCGTTCGCGGGGCCCATGTGCGCGTAGTAGGCGGGGACGTCGTCCAGTCCGGCGAGCAGATCGGCGACGAAGGCGTCCACGTCCCGGGTGAGCGCGTCGTTGTGCCGGCGCTCCCTGCCGATCGTCGTCGCGTCCCCCTCGGACTGCGCCGAGGAGCAGAAGCTGCCGAACCCGTGCGTGGGGTGCACCGGGACGTCGTCGTCCAGCTCGTCGGCGAGGCGGTGGGCGGAGGCGTGCTGGGCGCGCGCCAGCCGCTCGGTCAGCCGCGGCTCCACCAGGTCGGGCCGGCCCACGGTGCCGATCAGCAGCGACCCGCCGGTGAACGCCGCGCCCGCACGGCCGCCGTCCTCCAGGACGTACGAGGTGTGGTGCGGGGTGTGACCGGGGGTGGCGATCGCCCGCAGCACCAGGCCCTCGTCCACGGGGAAGGTGTCGCCGTCGGCGACCGGGACGCGGGCGTACGCGACCGTGGCCGCGGCCGGCACCAGGTAGCGGGCCCCGGTCAGGCGGGCGAGCTCCAGACCGCCGGTGATGTAGTCGTTGTGCACATGGGTCTCGGCCACGAGGGCGATGCGCACCCCGCGCCGGGCCGCCGCTGCGATGACCCGGTCGACGTCGCGGGGAGGGTCCACCACCACCGCGCCCCCGGCCCCACCGGCCAGATAGCTGCGGTTGCCGAGGCCTTCCAGCTCCAGTGTGTCGACGAAGAACACGACCGTACTCCTCGAGAAAGCGATGTACCCCCTGGGGTATTTCCCGCCAGCGTAACAGGAGTACCCAAGGGGGTATTCCTGCGGGTCGCGCCACCCGGCGCGGCCCGCAACCGGCGGCCCGCGGTCCGCTCCGGCACCCGCGCCGGGCTCCGCCCGTACGGTGAGCCCTGCCGGGGCGCCCCTTGGCGGGTGCCCGTACGGCACGGATGCAACCGGGAAAGCCCCCACCGGCCCGTGCCCCGGGTGGCGCGATCGTGGACACCGCCCGCCCGGCCAGGCGGCCCCACCGCGCACCGGGGCACCACGTCGACGCACCGCCCACCCGCCGCGAGGCCGCCGGAGGCCCGCAGGTGCGCCCCCGGCTCCCGTGGAGAGCACGGCCCGCCGGCACCCGCGCCGCGCCTTCAGCTCATCAGCAGCAGCCGCGTACCGGTCACGAGCTTCCGGTTCACACTGGTGCTCTGCACGAAGATCGTGAAGTCGTCGTTGTGGTCCGGCTTGACGCGGACCTCCACGTCCGGAAGGCCCAGCAGCGCACGTGCCTCGGGTCCCGCGTACACCCGGTCCGTCTTCTTCTTCAGCACCGCTATCCGCTTGCGCGCCTGCACCTTCTCCGACTTGCTCAGCTGGTAGAACGCGCCGCCCGTCCGGTAGGTCCGCCCGCACTCGACGACCCACTCCCGGATCGCCGCGTCCCGCGTCACCGGAAGCAGCTCGTACGCGGAGGGGTCCACCGGAGTGAGACCGGCCGCCGCGATGGTGTCCTTGTTGACCGCGTCCGCACCGGTGGAGAACACCGCACGCGACCCCCGGATGCCCTTGGCGCGCCCCACCATGAACTTCTCCGTGGCCAGCTGGATGACCTGCCCGGCCTCCTCCAGCCCCTGGGTGCTCGTGGCGTCCCAGACGGCGATGTTGTCCTTCGGGAAGCCGCACTGCATGGCCTCGCGCTTGCCCATCTGGTCCGGCACCAGGACGGCCAGCGTCCAGTTGTCCTGCTGAGTGGCGATCAACCCCGCCACGGCGCCCACCAGCTCGCGCGGGTCCCTGCTCGGCGCGCCGGGGGCGCGGTGGCTCGCGTTCTCCTGGCCGTCGGTCAGGACGAACGTCAGGAAGCTGTGGTCACCGTAGAGCTGGGCCGTCTGCGCCAGCTCGGCTTGCGACTTCAGCGTCGCCGCCAGCAGCGCCGTCATCCCTCCGACCCGGTACAACTGCTTCAGCGACGGCATCCGCAGCACGTCCTTGTCGTAGATGACGCACTCCACCTTGTCGGCGAAGACGTAGACCGTGACACGCGTCTCCTGGTCGAGCTCCTGCGACCGGCGCGCCAGGTAGGCGATCTGCTGGTCCGCCACGTCGACGACCTTGCGGCTCAGGTGCGACATGGACGAGCTGGCGTCCAGCACGAGAGCGACGTGGTTGATGTAGTTCTGGCTTCCGGACACGACTGTGGTCCCCCCTCGTTGTTCCGACCCGTTGTCCCGAGCGGATGCCTCCACCGTGCCACCCGCCACTGACAATCGGCCCCGGCGCCGACCCGCGGCGGGCGGGCGGCCCCGTAGGACGGCGGTGCCCCCCGTACGACCGCGGTGCGCCCCGTGTACGACCGCGGTGGACGGGCCGCCTCGTGCGCCGGCGAAGGAGCGGCTGCGTAGGATCGCGGCATGGCACTGCGACCGGTTCAGGTGAACATCAAGGCGGTCGACGCCCCGGCGGTCGGCGACTTCTGGGCGGAGGCGCTCGGCTGGCGCTCCCACCGCCCCGGTACGACGGTCTACGTGGGCCCCGGCGACACCATGGTGTGGCCGGACCCGGTCGCCGTCGGGATCGACGTCGTGCCCGTCCCGGAACCCAAGACGGCGGCGAAGAACCGGATGCACCTCGACCTGGCCACGACCTCCCCGTCCCACCAGGCGGAGCTGACCGCACGCCTGCGGGCGCGCGGGGCGACGCCCGTCCGGATCGGCCAGGGCGACGTCCCGTGGACGGTCCTGGCCGACCCGGAGGGCAACGAGTTCTGCGTGCTGGAGCCCAGGGACGTCTACCGGGACACCGGGCCCGTCGCCGCCCTGGTGGTCGACTGCCTCGATCCGCGGGCCATGGCGCGCTTCTGGGCCTCGGCGCTGGACTGGACCCCGCACCGGGTGACGGACGACCTCGCGGTGCTGCGTTCGGCCGAGGGCACCGGCCCGTACCTGGAGTTCCTGCGGTCACCCGGCGCGAAGACCGTGCCGGACCGCGTGCACCTGGACCTGATGCCGCGCCCGGGCGCCGACGGGGCCGCGGAGGTGACCCGGCTGCGGACGCTCGGCGCCACCGACCTGGACCTCGGCCAGGGCGACGTCCCGTGGACCGTCCTCGCCGACCCGGAGGGCCACGAGTTCTGCGTCCTCGCCCCGCCCGGCGCGGCGCACTGACGGCGCCCGGGAGCCGGCCGGAAGCACGGACCACGGTGCGGAGCGGCGGGTGGGACGTAAGCCGCTCCGGCCGCCGCAGACCTGCTGCGCGCGATGGACGGCACCCCGCCGTTCCCGATGCCGTGACCGGCCACTGCGGATCGCCCCGGGCCCACGTTCGGACCCGGGGCCGCCGGTGGCCGCTTCGGCCCGGTGCCGCGCGGTGTCCCTCAGGTCAGGTGCCGCAGGGCTGACCGTTGAGGGCGAAGGCGGTGGGTGCGGGGCCCTCCGCGGCGCGGCCGCCGGTGAAGCCGATGGTGGTGGAGGCGCCCGGCGCGAGCCGCGCGTTCCACCCCAGGTCCCGCGCGGTGACGGTGGTGCCCTGCTGGCTCCACTGGGCGGACCAGCCCTGGTCGACGCGTTGCCCGTCCGTGAAGTCCCAGGTCAGACGCCAGCCGTCGACCGGCTTGCCCCCGGTGTTGGTGATCTTGACGTCGGCGGTGAACCCGCCGGGCCAGTGGTCGGCCACGGTGTAGCCGATCCTGCACCGCCGGTCGGTGCCGGCCGCCGTGCGCACGGTGACGCCGGGCGAGGCCGGTGAGACGTTGCCGGCGGCGTCACGGGCCCTGACGGCGAAGGTGTACGCGGTGTCCGCCTTCAGCGAGGTGACGGTGTGGGAGGTCGTCCCGGTCTCGGCGACCTTGACGGGACCCGCGCCGTCGAGCCGGTACACGTCGTAGCCGGTGACGCCGGTGTCGTCCGTGGACGCCGGCCAGGAGAGGGCGACGCGGTCGGCCGCGACGTCCGACGCGGTGGGTTCGCCCGGTGCGGTGGGCGCCTCGGTGTCCGCGCCGCCTCCGGCCGGGGGCAGGACGAGGTGGGTGATGGAGGCGGCGGGGAAGCCGGTCGTGAACGCGCCGGCCGTGACGGCCTGGTCGGCCTCGCGGACGATGCCGTCGAGGTGCCGGGCGCTGTAGCGGTGGACCTCGGCCGTGCCGGTGCCGGCGCCCCTGATCTCGACGGGGCTGGTGAGGTCGGTGCCGCTCTTGTTGACCACCACCACGGTCAGGGCGCCGTCGGAGGCGCGGCGGGCCGCGTACACGGCGAGCCGGTCCTGGTCCTCGCTGACCGCGGGGAGTGAGGTCTCCCCGAACGCGCCGCCCTCGCCGTCGTAGTCGCGGTAGACGCGGAAGGCGTGCGCCACCGGTTCGTCGCTTTCCGGCGCGGTCCACAGCGAGGCCAGGTCCATGCGCTCCCGGCCGAAGATGCCCAGGACGTCGGCCTGCGCCAGGGCGCCGTTGATGTGTCCGTGGGCACCCCAGCTGTACTCGGTCATGGCGAGCTTGGTGCCGGGGTAGTGGTCGTCGACCAGCTCGCGCATCCGGGGGATCATCCGGACCGGGCGGTTGATCCAGCTCTCGTCGACGTACGTCGGGTCCCACAGCTGCCGCGTGGAGCGCAGCCTTCGTTCCTGCGTGGCGGCGTCGCCCGCCTCCTCGTCGTGCACTCCCGCCTGCTGTGGGTACAGGTGGATGTCGAAGTAGTCCAGGATCCGGGTGCCGTGCTCCCTCTCGTAGGCGCGCATCTGGTCCAGGTACCACGGGCCCAGGTCCTGGCCGCCGTGGGCCGCCCGGTCGGGTGGGTTGCTCCAGCAGCCCGTCCGGCCGCACACGTCCTGGTCGAGTCCCGAGTAGAGCACCGAGTTCAGTCCCCAGCCGACCGGCCCCAGGGTCTCGGCGCCGGGATCGGCGGCCTTGACGGCCGCCGCGTACCGGTAGGTGAGGTCGCGCAGCTCGTCGTACCCCACCCCTTCGCGGCGGACGTCGCGGTGCGTGGAGTGCCACAGGTCCGGCTCGTTGTCCAGGTTGTAGAACCGCACCCCTCCGTCGGCCGCGCCGCCGTAGCGGCTCTTGAGGTGGTCGATCCAGTCGGTCACGTACTGCGGCCCCACCTCGACGCTGGTGTCGGCGGGGTCGTTGCCGGTGATGGGGGTGCCGTCCGGCCTCCTGCCGTTGCCGCAGTCCGGCGCCCAGGGGTCGGCGGACTGCTGCGGCCCGTACTTGCCCACGCTGAAGGCGCACGCCCTGGACCGGTCCTTGGCGACCCGGCCGAGCAGGGGCACGGTCAGGATCGTCTCGGTGCCGGTCGCCCGGTTCCGCTCGACGAAGCGGTCCGTCTCCGAGCCGTTCGGCAGGCTGCCGGGGTCGGGGTTGTCGTTGGGGATGTTCTCGAAGTACCAGTCCGAGGCGCGGTTGGTGGTGTCGGCGCGGAAGTTGTAGCGGGTGGTGTGGTTGCCGCCCCAGCGGTGGAGCGGCAGGCGAAGGTCCGCCGCCAGGCCCTGGTCGGCGAAGTTCATGCCGTAGACGTACGGGCTGATGGGATGCCCGGCCGCGGTGGCGTCGACGGTCAGGGCCGGCCCGACCGCGGAGGCCGCGGTCACGGGCGGGGAGACGCCGGACGCGATGATGCCGGCCAACGCGACCGGGGCAAGAGCGGTTGCGAGACGCATGGGGGGTGTCCTCTCGAAGGCCCTCACCGGCTTGGGAGCGCTCCCACTGCCGAAGGTCCATCGAACTGTCGTGGCTCGGACACACGCTGTCAAGGGGCTCCGCGAGCGTCCGCGGTCGCGCGGGGAGGGCCGCCGCGCGCCGCCCCTCGCCGCCCCGGCCCGGTCCTCCCCACCCCGACGTGCTCCCGTGAAGCCGGCCCGCAGGCTCCGCGCCGACCCGCCGGCCCCGTGTCGACCCGCAGGGCCCCGTGCCGCCCCCCCGGTGCGCCCGGACCCGCCCCTCCGTACGCGGGCCCGACCGGTCGAGGTCCGCTCCGCATCTCTGCCTCGCCCCCGATCGGCACCGTGCGCCTGACCGAATCCCGCCCCCGCTCCCGGGCGGCAGCGCCGATCCCCGCCCCGAGGGGTTGACATGCCCCTTACGGAAACACACAGTTCGAGGGTCCCCAGGCGTGGGAGCGCTCCCGTGCCTGTCCGTAACCGAGTGAGGACCCAGGCGTGAGACACCTCCCCCACACACCACCCCCCGCCCGCCGCAGAAGCCGCCTCGTGGGCACCGCGGTCATGGGCGCCCTGATCGCCGGCCTGGTCGCGGCCCCGTCCGGCGCCGCCGAGCCCCCGGACGCCCGCGCCGCCGAAGGACCCGAGCAGATCGTCAACGGAGACTTCTCCGCCGGCACCGCCCCCTGGTGGTGGACCGCCAACAGCCCGGCCGCCGTCACCGACGGCGAACTGTGCGCCGACATCCCCGCGGGCACCTCCGACCCGTGGGACGCCATCATCGGGCAGGACGGCGTCGACCTGCTGGCCGGAGAGGGCTACGAGCTGAGCTTCACCGCGCACGCCAGCGTCCCCGTCGCGATCCGCACCAGCGTCCAGATGGCCGTCGAGCCCTACACGTCCGAGCACCTCTCCACCGACCGGATCACCACCGAGCCGCAGACCTTCACCCACACCTTCACCGCGAAGGCCGACAACGACGCCGCCCAGCTCGGCTTCCAGGCGGGCGGCCACGACCGGGCCTACACCCTCTGCCTGGACGACGTCTCGCTCACCGGCGGCACCGAGGCGCCGCCCCACCAGCCGGACACCGGCTCACCGGTCCGCGTCAACCAGGTCGGCTACCTGACCGAGGGCCCCAAGGGCGGCACCTTCGTCACCGAGGCGACGCAGCCGCTGCCCTGGACCCTGAACGCCCCCGACGGCAGCCCGGCGGCCACCGGTACCACCAAGGTGTTCGGCCAGGATCCGACCTCGCGCCAGCACGTGCACACCTTCGACTTCAGCAGGGTCACCAGGACCGGCGAGGGCTACACCGTCACCATCGCCGGCAAGACCAGCGAGCCGTTCGCCATCGGCGACGACCTGTACGCCCGCCTGCGCACCGACGCGCTCGCGTACTTCTACCACAACCGCAGCGGCATCGAGATCGACGCCGGCCTGGTCGGCGAGAAGTACGCCCGGCCCGCCGGCCACCTCGGCAAGGCGCCCAACCAGGGCGACGGCGACGTGCCCTGCCAGCCCGGCGTCTGCGACTACAGGCTGGACGTGCGCGGCGGCTGGTACGACGCCGGCGACCACGGCAAGTACGTGGTCAACGGCGGTATCTCGGTCGCCCAGGTGATGGCCACCTACGAGCGCACCCTGACCGCCGGGAACGCCGACGGCGCGCCGCTGGGCGACGGACGGCTGCGGGTGCCCGAGCGGGGCAACGGCACCCCGGACATCCTGGACGAGGCCGCCTGGCAGCTCGACTTCCTGATGAAGATGCAGGTCCCCGCGGGCAAGACGCTGGCCGGCATGGTCCACCACAAGATCCACGACGCCGAGTGGACCGGACTGCCGTTGCTGCCGCACCAGGACCCGATGAAGCGGGAGCTCCACCCGCCGTCCACCGCGGCCACCCTCAACCTGGCCGCGACCGGCGCCCAGTGCGCGCGGCTGTTCCGGCCGTACGACGCGGCCTTCGCCGACCGCTGCCTGACGGCGGCCACCACCGCCTGGCGGGCCGCCCTGGCCCACCCGGCGGTCTACGCCCGCGCCGACGACAACGTCGGCGGCGGCGCCTACGAGGACGCCGACGTCACCGACGAGTTCTACTGGGCCGCGGCCGAGCTGTTCGTCACCACCGGCCAGGACGACTACCGCAGGCACCTGCTCGACTCGCCGCTGCACGGCGACGCCGGCAAGGTCTTCCCGCGCGGCGGCGTGTGGTGGGGCGGCACGGCCGGCCTGGGAGCGCTGTCCCTGGCCACCGTGGACAACGGCCTGACCGACGCCCAGCTGGCCCAGGTGCGCACCATGGTCACCACGGGCGCCGACCGCTACGCCGAGGACGCCCGCACCGCCGCCTACGGCGTGCCCTACGCCCCGGAGGACAACCACTACGTGTGGGGCTCCAACAGCGGAGTGCTCAACAACATGGTGGTGCTCGGCGTCGCCCACGACCTGACCGGGAACACGAAGTACCGGGACGCGCTGCTGGGCGGCCTGGACTACCTGCTGGGCCGCAACCCGCTCAACCAGTCGTACGTCACCGGCTACGGCGAGCGCGACTCGCGCAACCAGCACCACCGGCACTGGGCCCACCAGCTCGACCCGAGCCTGCCCAACCCGGCACCGGGCTCGGTCGCGGGCGGCCCCAACGCGGACATCCAGGACCCGGTCGCCCAGGACAAGCTGAAGGGCTGCGCCCCGGCGATGTGCTACATCGACGACATCGGCTCCTGGGCCACCAACGAGATCACCATCAACTGGAACGCCCCGCTCGCCTGGGTCGCCTCCTTCGTGGACGACCTCGGCGGCTCCGGCACCACGGACCCCGACCCGGCCGCGTGCAGGGTCGGCTACGCCTCCGACCGCTGGAACGGCGGCTTCACCAGCCGTGTGACGGTCACCAACACCGGCACCGAGGCGATCAGTCCGTGGAAGCTGACCTGGGCGTTCGCCGACGACCAGCGGGTCACCGACCACTGGGGCAGCCGGATCACCCAGACCGGTCGGGAGGTCACCGCGCACCCGGCCTCGTGGAACGGCACCATACCGCCGGGAGGCTCGGTGGCCTTCGGCTTCAACGGCACCTCCGGCGGAGGGGCGGCCGACCCCACCGCCTTCGCACTCAACGGCGCCCCCTGCACCGGCGGCTGACCCCGCGCCCCGCGCCCCGCGCCCCGTGCCGGGGGACGGGGCGCCCCACGGCCGGAGGCCGCCGCCACACCCGCGACGGCCTCCGGCCTCACCCCTCGCCGCAGGCGTGACCACCGCCCGCCGAGCCGAACGGCGACACCCGCTCCGGACACGGGCGCGGCCCGCCCGGCGACGGCACCGCGTGCGCGGGAGCCCCGCGGGCGGGCGCCAGGACGAGCCCCACCGCAGGCGAAGGCCGCATCAGCCCCGGACGCGACGCCCCGGCTGCGGCAGACCGGCCGGCGAGGGCCGCGTGCCCGGGCGCCGGTGCGGCGCAGGCCCTCGGGGCGGGTCAGAAGACGCCGTTCAGGCTCCACCGGGTGGCGCTGGTCTTCTCCGCCGCCGCCACAGCTCCCGTGGAGAGCCCCCGGCACCGGAACGGCCAGCGGCCGTCCGTCGCCAGCAGGTCGGGCGGCCGTCGGCCGACCGGTCGCCGTTGGCGACGAGGGAGTCCATGGCGTTCCAACCGCCCCCTCCCACCAGCGCACGGGGCCCGAGGGACCCGTGCCCGCCCGGGCAGAGCCGCAGCCTGCCCGTGGACCGCTCCACGGTCAGCAGGTCGGCGCGCCCGTCGCCGGAGAGGTGTCCGTGGCCGTCGAGCCGGCTCACGGGCCGAGCCGTACGGCTCCCCGGAGGACGGCCCGCCTGACACCTTGCCATGTGCATGCCTACCCCCTAGCCTGCCGCACAGAAAGCGCTTTCCTGTCATGGTGGACCGCCATGCGCAGCGCACAGCCCCCCAGCACGAACGAGAAGGCGAACCAGGAGGCGAGCATGAGACGACCAGCCGCACTGCGGCTCTCCGCGGCGTTGGCCACCATGGCCCTCGCGGCCACGGCCGGCGTGACGCTGTCGACGTCAGAGGCGTCGGCGGCGACCGGGAGCGCCACCGGCTACGCGACCCAGAACGGCGGGACCACCGGCGGAGCGGGCGGGCAGACGGTGCGGGCCACCACGGGAACCGCGATCCACGCGGCCCTGTGCAACCGGCCCGCCGACAACACCCCGATCACCATCCAGGTCGAGGGCACCATCAACCACGGCAACACCGCCAAGGTGTCGGGCACCAGCTGCAACACCGCGGCCGGCGTCATCGAACTCAAGCAGATCAGCAACGTCACGATCGTCGGAGTCGGCAGCGGAGCCGTCTTCGACCAGCTGGGCATCCACATCCGCGAGTCCAGCAACATCATCATCCAGAACGTGACCGTCCGGAACGTCAAGAAGTCCGGATCCCCCACGTCCAACGGCGGTGACGCCATCGGCATGGAGAAGAACGTCCGCAACGTCTGGGTCGACCACGTCACGCTGGAGGCCTCCGGCGGGGAGGCGCAGGGTTACGACGGCCTGTTCGACATGAAGGACGACACCCGCTACGTGACCCTCTCCTACAGCGTCCTGCGCAACTCCGGTCGCGGCGGCCTCGTCGGCTCCAGCGAGAGCGACCTCGCGAACAGCTTCATCACGTACCACCACAACCGGTACGAGAACATCGACTCCCGTGCGCCCCTGCTCCGGGGCGGGACGGCCCACATGTACAACAACCACTACGTGCGCCTCCACTCCTCCGGCATCAACTCCCGTGCGGGAGCCAAGGCGAGGGTGGACAGCAACTACTTCGAGGACTCCAAGGACGTCCTCGGCACGTTCTACACGTCCGCCGCCGGCTACTGGCAGGTGAGCGGGAACGTGTTCGACAACGTGACGTGGTCCAGCCCCGGTGACGAGAACAACCCGGCGGGGCCGGACCCGCGCTCCAACACCACGGTCGGCATCCCCTACGCGTACAGCTTGGACCGGGCGGACTGCGTACCGGAGATCGTGAGCCGGACGGCGGGTGCGGGCAAGGGGCTCCTGGTGTCGGACGGGGCGTGCTCGCCGCAGAGCCCCGCACCCACGTCCAGCGCGCCCGCCCCGAGTGAGCCCGCCCCCTCTCCCACCGTTCCCACGCCGGGGCCGACGCAGCCGACCGGCAGGAACCTCAGCATCGGAGCCGGCTCCGACGGGTCCGGCAAGGCCGAGGGAACGAGCTACGGCGACGTGCGCGACGGCGACATGGGCACGTACTGGTCGCCGGACGGCCCGACCGGCGCCATCTCCATCAAGTGGGCGTCCCCGACCGCGGTCTCCCTGGTCAACATCCGGGAGGCGTCCGGCTTCGGCGGCTCTGTCGACGGCTGGCGGCTGGTCGACGGTGACACGGGAACGGTCCTGGCGTCCGGACAGGGTGCGGGACTGGTCGCCTTCCCCCGTACCACTCTGCGGAAGATCACCTTCGAGATCACGAGTTCGCGGGGCACCGTGCGGGTCGCCGAGTACGAGACCTACGCCGGCTGAGGTCCAGCCGGTGGAGGGTACGGCCGCGCGGTGCACGGTACGGCCGCCGGCCGCGACCGGGGGCGGCACGGCACCGGTACCGCACTGACCGGCGGCCGTCCCGGTGGCCGGGCGGGACGCGATGCGTCCGGCCCGGCCACCCTCATGCCGCCCGCCTCGTGTGCGTCGGCGGTTCTCCTCTCACGCGGCATCGGCCCCCGCGGCCGCACGGAGGGTGTGGGCCGACACCCGGCTGTCCCAAGCCCGCCGCACGGTCGGCCCGGTGCTGCCGCACCCGTCTCGGCCGGACGGTCGGCTTCAGACCCAGGCCGTTCCGTTCCGGCATTCCTCGGCAGAGCCGGTCGACTTGAAGACGGAGCAGATGCTGATGCTGATCTGGTCTCCGGAGCGGAAGGTGTCGGGCAGGACGAAGTTCCGGCTCTGCCCGTTGATCCCGGACCTCCACTCGTGCGTCCTGGTGAAGGTCAGCGACGTGTTGACCTTCTTCACGACCAGCCGCGCGTAGTAGCCGTCGTCGGGCTGGTAGGGGCGGGGGCCGTTGTCCCACACGGTGAAGGTGTCGATGGAGCTGTCGTAGCGGGCACCCGCGTAGTTGTTCACCGTGCTGACGTTGGTCACCGCGGCATGTGCCGGCATCGCGAGCCCGAGTACGGTCGCCGCGGCGAGTGCCGCCGTGGCCAGAACACTCCTGCTTGCCATTTGACGTTCCCTTTCGTCGTGGATACGGTCCGGTGGCCGCGGGACGGGAGCCGAAGTGACGATGACACCCTCGCGGGCCACCGCGGCCACACGGCCGTCGGGCAGGCGCACACCGGCGTGGGAGTCACGCCCACGCGTCGTGTGACGCCCCGGTCCCATGGGACGGCCGGCGGCTGTCACGCGCCCTCCCCCTCGCGGCGCGTTGTCCCCGCCGGCCGTCGTCGAAGAGTCTGCGTCGCGCCTCCCGCGGACGCCCAAGCCTTTCGGCCAGCACCGAAGTGCCTGACGCGAAGGCGTCTGGCCGAGGGGAAGGCGTGACGGGAGAGTGGTGTCTCCCCGAGCAGCGGGCGAGGAGGTCGGTCGGTGCTGCGTTTCCACTTCACCAGGGAGGACCTGGCGAGAACCCGGGTGGTGGCCACCTGGGGGCCGCTCAGTGAGACCTTCTTCAGCCTGATGACCCTGCAGAGGCAGCATCCGCCACCCGCGTTCGCGGGCTGGCACCAGCGCGTCCACCGCACCTCCGCCGCGCGCCACCCCGCCGCGGCGCTCTTCCGCGACGAGGTCCTGGACCTGTTCACCCTCACCGGGCGCGCGGCATCGCTGGAGGAAGGCGTGGAAGCGCTGCGAGCGGCACACCCCCGCCATATGGAGGCCGAGATCGACGACGCGCGGGCCGGCCACGCCTTCTACTTCCCCGGCGCACCGGCCTGGACGGGTGCCGACTGGGGAGACCCCGCACACGACCGGGCCGACCGAGAGAGCCTCGCGGACTTCCTCACCGGCTACCACCAGGCCGCCGTACTACCTCACTGGCCGCGCGTCCTCGCACGACTCCAGGCCGAGCAGGCCGCCTACGCCCGCATCCTCGCGGAGAGCGGTGTCGAAGCGATGCTCGCCGCTCTGCCAGGCGGGTTCCGCTGGCGCGCGCCTGTCCTGGAGATCGGACGCGGCGCACTGGTCGGGGAGTCCTGGCTCGCCGGGCGCGGCATGACGTTGGTGCCCTCCGTCTTCTGCCAGACGAGGCTGGTCTCGAACTACGCGAGCGCCACGGACGAACAGGCGCCCGTGCTGCTGTTCTTCCCCCTCGTACGGACGCCCGCCGACGCCGTGACCTTGCTGACGTCCGGAGGGACCGCCGACCTGAGGGCACTGGAAGCCCTCCTGGGCCGTACTCGCGCCCACGCCCTCGACGCGATCGGCCAGGGCGCGTGCAGTACCGGTCAACTCGCGCGACGGCTGTCCGCCTCTGTCGCCACCGCCAGCGAGCACGCGTCCGTTCTGCGTGGTACCGGCCTGATCACCACCACCCGCCATGGCGGCGGTGTCCTGCACGCACTCACTTTGCTGGGCGCCGCTCTCCTCGACGGCGCGGTCCCACCGCCGGCCGGCGGTCGGTGAACGACGCGGTGGCGGACACCGGCCCGCGGCCCTCGCCCGGGTGACATCCTGCTCCGGGTCGTTCGTCGCCGTCAGGTGCCGAGCCCGGCCGGTGATACGCGAGCGGGCAGCGCTTCACGTGCGGCACCGCTGGGGAAGCAACAGAGGAACGAACTAGCCGACTGGAGGCCGTGGTGCCGAGGATCGAGTTGTCGTCCGGACCGATCGACTATCAGGACAGCGGCGGTGAGGGGCCGGTGCTGGTCTTCGGCCACGGCCCGCCGATGAACGAGTCGCAGTGGCGCAAGGTGGTCCCGCTGCTGGACGGGTACCGCTGTGTGTTGCCCACGCTGCCCCTCGGTGGTCACCGTCAGCCGATGAACCCGGATGCCGACCTGTCCCAGCGCGGTGTCGCCCGGCTGCTGGGCGAGTTCATCGAGAGCCTCGGTCTGGGCCGGGTGACGCTCGTGCTCAACGACTGGGGCGGCGGCCAGTTCCTGGTCTCGGAAGGGCAGGACCAGCACATCGCGCGCCTGGTGCTGGTGGCCTGCGAGGCCTTCGACAACTTCCCCCCGGGGCCGGCCAAGGCCATGTCGAAGGTGTGCAGGGTCCCCGGCGGCGTCTGGCTCCTGACACGGCTCATGCGTGTCCCCGCCCTGCGCCACAGCCGGCGCGGGTACGGCGGGATGAGCCTGCGCGGGATCCCTGACGAGATCATGGACGACTGGTTCGCTCCCGCCACCCGCAGCAGGGCGATCCGCCGGGATTTCGCGAAGTTCGCCACCGGGGCGCCCGACTCCAGGACCCTGCTCGCCTGGAGTGAGCGCCTGCGGGACTTCGACCGCCCGGTACTGGTCGTCTGGGCGACCGAGGACCGGTTGATGCCGCGTGAGCACGGCCCCCGGCTGGCCGAGCTGTACCCGCGGGGCCGGCTGGTCGAGATCGCGGACTCGTCCACCCTCATCCCCGAGGATCAGCCCGAGCTGCTCGCCCGCACACTCATCGACTTCCTGGTCGAGACCGGAGCGGAACCGGCCCGGCGCGACCGCTGAGCGAGGCGGCGGCAGGCGGAATCCTCCAGCCGCTGCCGCACCCTCAGCCGGGGCCGAAGCCGTGAACAGGAGCGGCGGTCGAGGACCGCCTGCCGCACCGTGGCCTGCTCCGCTGCGCCGCGTACTCGGTGCGCCGCGACCGGGTCGCCGCGAGGACGCATGACCAGCGCCTCCCGCTCACCGGCCGCACCGGGGCCGGGGGTGGGCCTGCGGGACGGTACGCCGCTGCGTCGGCCCGGGGGCCGGACGGTCAACCGACGAGTGCGACGGGGGCGTCCCAGGCGTTGAGGTCGACGGTGAGGGTGTGACCACGGCGGGTCTCCCTGCTGTTGGCCTTGTACTGGTGGCCCCGGCTGTGCCCGGTGTACAGCTTCGGGTCCCAGGGCCAGTCCTTCGTGGTGGTTTCCTGGCCGTTCCAGAGGGCGTACCAGAGGTTGCCCGGCAGGTCCGTGCGGTCCTTGGCGGTGGCGATCGCTGCGGCGCTGGAGCTGCTGAAGCCGTACAACCCGGCGCGGTAGGTCTTGGCTCGCAGCGTCTTGGTGAAGGACCGCACGTAGGCGAGAGTGGCGTCGTTGCACGCCTTGTCGGTGATGTCGTACGACTCCATGTTGAGGTAGATGGGGCTGCCGGGCTTCATGCCGAGCGCCGAGGCCTTGGCGACGGCGTCGCCCGCGTTGCTCGCCCCGACCGAGACCGCGGTGGCCGCGGTGAAGCGCTCCGTGTTCCGGCTCTTCTGGCAGGGCGGCTGGGCGCCCACGTACAGGGGGATGACCCGCCAGCCCATCGCGTCGACCGACTTCACCCAGGACCTGGTCAGGTTGGGTTGGGCGCAGCCGCGGTTCTTGCCGCCGACGTAGACGGCGACGCCGCCGTAGTAGCCGTTCTTCTTCCACGCGCTCATCGCGGTGAGCGAGGGCGCCGTGCACGTGTCGAACGCCCGTCCCGTGTAGGTCTTCTGCGCCGGCCACGCCGGCGCGGCCATCGAGGTCTGCGCCGCGACGCCGGCGCCCGCCACGACGACGGCGCCGGTCGCCGCCAAGGCGATGTAGCGGTTCTTCCTGGACAGCCGGTGCTTCGGCATTCCCCACCCCATACGACACGCGGTACCGGGCCCCGGTGGTCCGGGGCACGAGCAGCCTACCGAAGGGATGGAGAGGAGTATCTGCGCGCCCGGCACCCGGACTTCGCCCCGGCCGGGAACGGCCCGTGCCCTGTCGACCGCGTCGGGCAGGAGCCTGCACCAGATCGGTGTCGTCTGCCCGCCAACGGAGGCGGGGGAGGCGGACCACCGACTCCGCGTTCGACGGCGGGTCACCCGGCCCGCAGTGGATGACCTGCACGATGAGGTCCGGGCGGTGGCAGATGGTCGCGGGAGGGGGCATGCCATGCACACCCTGCGCCAGAGGGTGCCAGGGCTCTCCCACGCCCGGATCATCGAGAGCGGGCGGATACGTTCGGCGAACAGGCACCACCGCCCGGGCGCCCTCACTCCCGGCACCAGCGCGGCCCGGGGCCCCTTCCAGCGCGGCGACCGTCTCCACCCGTCCGCCGTGGCGAAGGCGCGCCCCGACCTCGACAACGCCCGCGTCACACCGCTCCGGCCTCCTGCCGCGCGACGATCGAGACGACGGCACACCGGTTCGACGTTTCCTCCCTCCGCACCGCTGCTTGAGGTACCGCCGGCCGGCCGCTGTGCGGTGGGGTGCGTCCTGGCCACCTGCCGGGCATACAGCCCTCCCACCCGCCGACAAGGCGGGCATCACCCACGGCGCCCGCTGACCAGGCAGCCGTACCGGTGTCGGGGCGTGCGTACCGGTGTCGTTTCAGCTGCTCGCGAGAGCAGCTGCGTAGTCCTTGAGGGAGCGACCTCCCACCCACCCCTGAGCTTCGGCTCGGGAGACGTCCAGAACCACGGAGTGCGCGAGTTGGTCGACGGCGTAGCGGGTGAGCGGCGACCCCGCGGAGGGGCGCAGCCGGGCCAACGTCCCGGCAGCGCCCACTGCCGCGCGGGCCACCGGCAGCGGAACGTGACCGATCCGCGCCCGCACGCCATGGGCACGCAAGACGGTCCGGATCGCCTCGTCGCGGTCGTACGGGACAGGATCGGCGATGTTGTAGGCGCCCGGCGGCCAGCCGGCTGCACGCAGGCAGGCGTCGGCCAGGTTCTCGACGGCGGTCAGGCTCAGGCGGACGCTCGGCCCCGGCAGCAGCAGCACGCCGCGGCGGACACGGGACAGCAGCCGCGGCACCAGATGAGGGTCCCCGTCGCCGTAGACCGCACGCGGCCGCAGCACCACGGCCCCGGCGGCGAGCGCCAGCGCCTCACCGGCGGCCTTGGTGCGGCCGTAGGCGTTGAGATGCCCGCGCACCGGGTGGTCCTCGGTGACGCGGGAACGCCCGGTACCGGGCTCGTACACGCTGGCGCTGCTCACCCACACGACTGGCCGGCCCGCGGCGGCCTGGAGCAGCCGTGACGTGCCGTCGACGTTGACGGCATGCATGGCGGCCTCGGCCGGGGAGCCGGGCAGCGGGTCGCCGACAGCGGCCGCGCAGTGCACGACGACGTCGGCCCCGGACAGGTCCGGCACCTCTCGCGCGGCGTCCCACGCAAGGTGCCGGCCGACGGGGCCGGGCCGTCGGCCCGCGCACAGGACGTCTGCACCGCGGGCCGCTGCCATGGCGGCGATGTGCGAGCCGCAAAAGCCGCTCGCCCCTGTGACGGCGATCGTGGTCATCGATGCTCCGGGGTTCGGCGGTCGGCGGTGGCGCGGACGGTGAGGGAGCGCCAGCCGGGCAGGGCCGCACCCCGGTCCACACGCGCCCGCACGACGGTGGGGCGGTACGGCGCGAGCGCGGCGAGGGCGTCGTCGAGCTGGGCGCGGGCCAGACGCGCACCGGGGCAGGCGTGGCTGCCCGCGCCGAAGACCAGCTGGGCCACGGCGGGCGGAGCCGGCCGGCGGGCGTCGGGTGGCTGGAGGTGGGCGCGCGCGGCGTGCCGGGCCACCAGGATCAGCCGGTCCCCCTTCCGTACCGGGCAGCCGCCCAGGTCGGCGTCGGCCGCCGCCACACGCGGCAGCAGCGGGGAAGGGGCGGTCACTCGCAGCAGTTCGCCCACCAGCACCGGACGCAGCCGCTCGTCGGCAGCCTCGCCCCACAGGCCGGCGTCGGCGCACCAGGCGGCCGCCCGCGGCAGGGCGGCGACCGTGGTATTGACGGCGGCCACCGCGAGCACGGCCCCCAGGGCCGACTCCGGTCGGCCGTCAGGCCGGGCGAGCAGCGCCTCCAACCGGGCCGTCGCCGCGGCGGCCGCCCGCGCGGGGCCCGGTGGACGAGGGCCCGGCAGGTGGTCGCGTACGGCGGCGGCCGCCGCCTCGGCTGCCGCGCGGGCGATGGCCTCCGGGTCGCCGGTGGCGCCCAGCAGGGCCCGGACGGTCGCCCCGGCCAGTTCGCGGGCCAGCGGCACGAGGTCGACATCGCGGCCCTCGGCGAGCGGGGCGAGGCGCCGGCCCAAGACCTCCCGCCACACCGGGCGCAGCCGCTCCACCCCGTCCGCGCCCAAGCCGTCGGCGACCACGCGGCGGGTGGTGCGGTGCCCGGCCCCTTCCTGGTCGAACAGCAGGCCGCCCGCAGACAGCTCGCGAACGGCGCCGCCGGTGGTGCCCACGGCGGCGCGGTCCAGCGGAACGCGCGTGAGGGCCTGCCGGTACGGCTCGGCTCCGTGCACCAGGAGCACGCCGCCGACCCGGCTGACAGCACGGCGGCGGGTCGCGGCGAGGAGCGCGAACAGCAGCGGGTGGGCACGCAGGTACACACGCCGGTCGCGACGCCGCGCGGCACGAACAGCGGCTGCCGGGCGAGTGGTCATCGGGCGCACATCAACCTCCAAGCGCTCGGCCACCGGACGCGCACCTGCTTCCGGTCGCCCCCCTTCAACGGACGTGTATCGGCTTCGGGCTGCCCTACCGAGGGGCACACACCCGCGTCGGGCCGGACGGTCAACACACACGCACCTCATCACAGTCGGCGGGGCAACAGCGGCGGCGGTCCCGACACCGCGGGAGGGCGGGCACCCCACCCCCGCAGCCGCCGCAGGCCCGCATACGCCACCATCCGTTCGTGTGGCTGACTGGGATGTGCCGCCGTCCGCTCGTGTGGCTGACCGGGATGTGCCACCATCCGCTCGGTACGGCCGATCCGGTCGCTGTGCTCGTCCGCCCGGCCGAACAGCACGACGTCCTCGGGTGGCCACCCGGGGCTCGCCACCGCAGCGCAAGCCACAGCCCGGCCGCGCGGGCCAGAGCGGGTCCGCGGCACAACACGAACGGCGCACGGAAGCGGGGGTGCCGGTGTGCGGTACGGCAGCGCCCGCACAGCGCGGCCGCCCTGACAGCCGCCGGAAGCAGACACCACTGCGCGAACGACGACGACTCGTCGCGGCGCACCAGCCCGCGGCCGCAGGCCATACATCTCCATGCCGCCCGCGAACCCGCAGCACACCCGCGGCGTCCAGTCCGCGGCAGGCGGGCAGGCGGGCAGGCGGGCAGGCGGGCAGGCAGGCGGGCAGGCGGGCAGGCGGCGTCCGCGCGAGCCAGCAGCTCGGCACCCTGAGCGACGGCGCACCACCAACCAGCACCGACGGCCGCCCCGGCGCCCCACCCCTCCCTCGCAGACCAGGCACACCGTAAAGCCCCGGGCCGGCGGCGAAGCCGCGTAGGAGCGGCCCCGGCAGCCCCAGCGGCATCGACGCATGCGATGTCGACGACCACCCCACGCCAAACCCTCTCGACGACGACCCACGAGCCCTCTCGACCCCGCAGGCAAACGAGGCCAGCACCGCACTCACACCACACCCCCCTTCGTCATACGCGGGCACCCGGGCCCACAGCGGCCGCACGGCAGCGCCACCCGGCACGGTCACCACCGGCCCACCGCGGTCAGGCGCCGCTGCGGCAAGCGCTGCTGTGCTAGGCGCACGGTTGCGGCGCGGTTGGGTTTCTGGGACCGGCCGGACAATGGGATCTTTGCCAACAGCACCGCGTCCGGTCGGGCAGCACCCATACGCTGCAGCGGCCCGGCCAGCGCAGCCCGCACGGCGGTACGGTCCACCCCGGGACCGGGCTGGATGACGGCGACCAGCCGTTCGTCGCCGTCATCGGTGGGTACGCCGACGAGCAGGGCCAGTTCGACGCCCGGCACGTGCAGTGCCGGCTCGTACAGGCCGGGGTAGATGTTCTCGGCGCGCCGTAGGACCATGTCCTTGCGGCGGCCCTCCAGCACGATCCGGCCTTCGTCGAGGCGTGCCCGGTCACCGGTGGCGACCCAGGGGTCTGGGTCGTCGCCCAGGTAGCGGTGGCGTGCGGCCGGCCCGGAGAGCAGCAGCTCACCTGACGTGTCCGTCTTGGCCGTCACACCCGCAAGCGGTGCTCCGACCAGGTCGCCGTCGCCGGTGAAAGCGGCTTTGTCGGCCTGCTCGATCGCTGCCGTCGGGAACAGCTCGGTCAGTGCGTACACGCCCCACGCCTCGTCCGCGCCCGCCCGCTTGATGCGGGTCAGCAGTTCGGTGCTGGCCGGGGCCGATCCGGTCCATACCCGGCCGGTGAACCGGCCGCCGTCCGCCAGCAGCTCTCGCAGTCGTGGCGGAGTCAGGTAGGTGGCCTGCGGGGCGAGACGGTGCAGTTGCCGGCTCAGCACCGGCAGGCAGCGGGCGGGCATGGCGACCGGTGCTCCGCTCGCCAGGGACGGCACGAGGACGAAGAAGGTCCCGCCGAGGACGGGCCGCCCGGCCTGTGGATGTACCAGCTCCGCGACCGTCGCCATACCGGCGGCCAGCGAGGACCGGGTGTGCACCACTGCGCGGGGCCGCGCGGTGGTGCCGGAGGTGAACACGATCACCGCGTCCCGGTCCTCGTCCACGCAGCGCGGCAGGCGCACGGACCGGGCACCGCCGTCGAGGGCGGGGGCGCAGCCCGGCAGCCGCGGCCCGACGGTCGCCACCGGGCCCAGCTCGGTGAGGTCGGGCAGGGCCAGCCGGAGCGGGCCCGCGAGCGGCCGCGCCCACCCGGCGGCCGCCTGCGCGGCCGCGTCGGCCACGACGAGATCGGGGCGCGCCAGGGTGAGCCGGGCGCGCAGCACATCCGGCCCGGCACCCGGGTCCAGCACCGCCGCCCGCGCGCCGAGCCGATGCACAGCGAGCATCACCGCGAGCGCACGGGGCCCGGGCCGCACAGCGACGCCGACCGTGCCACCGGGCGCGACACCCCGGCCAAGCATCGCCGCGGCGTAGCAGTCGGCGAGGTCGGCCAGCTCCCCGCACGTGGCCTTGACACGCACGGCCCCGGTACGGGTGGAACCGAGAACAGCGGGCCGCTCGGGACGGCGCCGCAACGTGTGGGTGAGGGCGTCCAGCATCAGCGCGGGTCCTCCCCGTGACGGCCCGGCCCCTTGCCGAGATACCAGCGAGCCGTACCGACCAGACCGTACGCGCTCAGACGACGGGAGGAGTTCTCCACGACCATGTCGCGGGCGCGGACGATCGCGGTGGTACGCCGCCGCACCCGGTTCAAAAACAGCCGGTCGGTGGGGGAGGGCCGACGCGGCATCCCGCCGACGGCCTCGTACAGCGCGGCGGTGATGGCCATGTTGTTGCCGGCGTGCATCCGGTACGGGGTGAGGTAGCCGTGGCGGCGGTGATGCGCAGGCCGTATCCGCCCGAAGAACGCCGCGACACCGACCAGCGCACGGAACGCGGCCCGCCCCAGCGGCCCGTGCTCATCACGGCGCGCGTCGATGCGCCCGCACACCAGACCCGCGCCGCGCAGCAGCGCGTCGCGGGCGCCGGCCGTCCAGCCCGGGTGTGGCAGGCAGTCGGCGTCGGTACGGGCAAGCCACGTGGCGCCGTGCTCGATCGCGTACCGGAAACCGGTGTCCACCGCGCAGCCCACCCCCTTCTCCGGCTCGTTCAGCACATGCACGGGGAAGGGGGCCCGGTCGGCGAAGGCACGGGCTATGGCGGCGGTGGCGTCGGTGGAGGCGTTGTCCACGACGACGAGGGTGAAGCCGCGGTCGCGCTGGCCGGCGAGCGCCTCCAGCGTGGCACCGATCCGCGCGGCCTCCTGATACGCGGGCACCACCACCCACAGGGCGCTCACGCCTTCTCCCACACCATCGTCATGATGCTCACGCCGCCGCCCAACCCCACGAACAGCACCCGATCCCCGGAGTCGAGCCCCTCGTGGACCCGGTCGAGCTGCACGCCCAACGTGGCGCTGGCCATGTTCCCGAGCGTGGGCACGGTGACGACGAGCCGGTCGCGGGGCACGCCGGTGAGCTCCACGAACCGCTCCAGGTAGGGCATCGTGACCTGGTGCACCAGGATGTGCCGGAAGTCGTCCCACGCCAGGCCGGTGCGCTGCCGCATCCGGTCGAGCACCGAGGTGCCGACCTTCTCGAACACCTCCCGCAGCTCGCCGCCGTCGCCGTGGAAGTAGGTGTGCTCATCCCCGCGCGGATGGCGCGAACCGCCGCCGAAGATGCCGCCCACCGACCAGTGCTCGGAGTGGGTCTCGGTGTCCACGTCGAGGATGCCGCCCCGGCCCACCGCTTCCAGTACGACCGCCGCCCCGGCATCCCCGAAGGTGTAGCCCGCGAATCCCTCCCGCAGCTGGCCGGGGTCGGAGGGGGCGTACCGCACCGCGCGGCTGGGTGTCTCCCCGGTGACGACCAGGGCCCGGTGGGCGCGGTCGGCCAGGATCATCGCCCGCGCCGCGTCGATGCCGTTGAGGAAGCTGTTGCAGGCGTTGGCCACGTCCAGCGCGTGTGCCCGCGAGCCGAGTTCGGCCTGGACGATGTGCGCGGTCGCCGGTTCCACCACGTCCCGCGTGGCGGACGCGAATACCAGCAGGTCCACGTCGCACGGGGCGAGCCCGGCCCGGTCCAGCGCGATGCGAGCGGCCCGCACCGCGAGCGTCGAGGCGTACTCGCCCTCCGCGACCGCCCGGCGTGAGGCGATACCGGTGGCCCGTTCGAACGTCCGCGTCGGCAGCGACAGCCCGCAGGCCGCGGTGATCCGCTCCTGCAACTGCCCCGAGGTCACTTCGCGTTCCGGCAGGCTGGAGGCCACTGCGGTGATGCCCACCCGGCGCAGGGCGCCGGGAGCAGCGTGGTCTATGTGCATGGGCTGGACGCTACGAGCCAACCGGGACAGCCCACCTGAGCGCGGGTACTCAACTCGACTGGGTGATCCAACCGACCACCGCCGATCCCGGCACGCCCGAGCCCCTCACATCACAGGGGTCAGCCGTGGACCGTCCCTCGAGCGCCACCGCGCAAACGCGAAGGTCCTATGCCGTCCCTTCCGCGTTCCCAGCCGCAGCGGACCGGCCGTCGGCGGGGGCCCGTCTGGTGGGCCGCGACGACCGGACGGCGCGGTGCACGGTCCGGCGGCGATACGCCCCCGACGCAAACGGGCAGCGGCGGCCGATCGGCGCCCTGACGGCGCTGCACGGCCGCGGTGCGGAACCCCAAGACGGCGGCAGGGCCGGCGACGAGGCGCAGCGCGCGTCCGCACCCGAGGCAGGGGGTGCCGGACAGGAGCGCTCGAAGCCATCCGGATCGACGGGCAGGGCACCACACGCCATGCGCCATCGGCCAGGGCGCTCTTGGCGAGCGGTGCGGTCCCGGCGCCTGGATTCGGATGACCTCAAGCGGTTCTGGCACGACTTCCGTGCAGCGGTCACGCTCAGTGTTCAGTGGGTGCTTCAAGGGCTTCGAGGATTCGTCGTACTTCCTGGTGCCACTGCTCGGAGTCGGTGCTGTCCACCCAGCCGGTTGCCATCTCCGATCCGTCCTGGAGAACCCGGTCCAGTGCGAGTCTCGCCGACACGCGAAGGGAGGGCGGCAGTTCGGGCAGGGGGCCGATGGGGCCGTCGTCGGGGTCGATCACAATGGGGCTGCCCGGGAGGGTGCCGGCGACGAGGGCGCCAGCGGCAACAGCTTCGGCTCCGTCGCCGCCATCGACCCGTTCCCCCGAGTCGACGACGCGCTGGAATGCCCGCCCCAGCACGTCGATGACCTGCCGGTGAGTGAGCCCTTCGAGTTCATCGACGAAGTCTGCGGCGAGATCGCTGTCGAAGGGGCCGGTTCCCCACGTTCCCATGCATGGCTCCTGACATGGTCTTTGCACCCTGTAGGCGCTGCCTGAGGGTCGAGTGTCCTGCGTGTTGATCGGGTGGGGCGAGGTCCGCTCCCGGGTGTGCGGTTGGGGCGGCGGGGAGGTGACGCGCATCCCTCTGCGTCCCTCCACACACATTCGGCGTGTCGGGTGTCGGCCAGTATCCGACTTCTCTCGTGGCGTCGTGTCGCGGGAGCGTGTCGCGGCGTACACGGACGGCTGAACAGACGCCAGCGCGTACTACAGGGTCTGGTGTTTTCGGCTGGTCGGGTGCACGGTCGCGCCTGTTCGATCCTGATCGGGTACGGCTGTGTCATGAAGGCACTGGTGATCAACTGCACGCTCAAGAAGTCCCCTGAGCCGTCCAACACGGCCGCGCTGGCCCGGGTGGTCGGTGACTGGCTGTCCGAGAAGGCCGGCGTGGAGACGGAGTACGTCCGAGCTGTCGATCTCGACATCCATCCTGGTGTGAGCAGCCGACCCGTCGCCACAGGCGATGACTGGCCGTCCGTCCACGCCAAACTGTTGCGCGCGCAGATCCTCGTGATCGCCTCTCCCACGTGGCTGGGCCGACCGTCGTCGGTGGCCCAGCGCGTCCTGGAACGCATGGACGCGATGCTGTCCGAAACGGACGACCAGGGCCGTCCCGTTGCCTACAACCGTGTCGCGGGCGTCGTCGTCACCGGCAACGAGGACGGCGCCCACCATGTGATCAGCGAGATCAGTGGTGCGCTGTGCGACATCGGCTACACGATCCCCGGCCAGTCGTGGACCTACTGGCACCTGGGCCCAGGCCCCGGCCCCGACTACCTCGACGACCAGCGCGGTCACGATTGGGCCCACAAGACCGGCCGCGCGATGGCCGCGAACCTGTACGGCACCGCACGGGCGCTGGCCGCCGCCCCGTTGGGCGCCCCGCCGCAGTAGCCGACCGCGCTTACCCCTGTCTCCACCCACTCGTACCGCACCCCCATGCCCACTTCGATGGCGCAGCACGCCCTGGCGAGCGCCGCCGGGTGGTGGCGCGTGGCGTACCGGCCCCGGCCGGCACGTACGCCTCGGCGTGCGCCGGGGCGAGGCGGTGCGGGAGGCGGGGGGCGTGCCCGTCCGAGCTGCGACGCGGGCGTGATGCCGCCACGGCGGGAAGCGGACCGGGGCGCGGAGCTGGTGGTGCGCCTGCCCCGAGGAGAGGGAAGGTGATGTCGGATGCGGGACGAGGAGCGGGAAGAGACCTGGAAGGCGTTTCGTGACCTGGTGAACATGACACCGGCAGAGATGGACGCGTGGCTGTCCTCGCAGCAGTCGCGTAGCGCCGGACAGCACCAGGACGGAGCCGAGAGCACCGGACACGCTTCCGGACGCCGCATCCTGGCCGTTTCGCGGGCGAGGAAGGCCGACCTGTCGGACGACGACTACCAGCACATGCGGAAGGTAGCAGGTTACATCCGCCGGCACCTCGCCCAGCGGCCGTCGGGCGATCTCCGGGACACCCGATGGCGGCATTCGCTGATGAATTGGGGACACGACCCCTTGAAGTGACCCCGAACCCGCGCCCGCGCTCCCGGCACGCTGCCGGCTGCGGGCACGGGCACGGGCACGGGCTGATGCCGGCGCCCGCCGGTCCGGTACGCCCCGACGGCGGCGCCCGGTGTGTGCGCTCCACGCGACCGCCTCCCGCCCCGGTCGCACGAGGCGGGGTAGAGGCGCCGGCGGTGCAGCAGCACTCCGCCCTCGCCCTGCCGGGCCGCCGCCATGCCTCGCAGGCGATCGAAGAAACACCACCCCGTCTACGGCCTCCATCGGCACGAGCAAGACGACATCGGTCGACTGCGTCTGGTACCTGCTGGGAATGTGGGCGGTCTGGCGGCGGGTGTCTTTCGAGTGGCTGACCTCTGTAAGGGCGCATCTGCGGGTCGAGGGTGTGCGTATCGCTTTGCGGTGCTGCATGGTCGTCGACACCGGGACCGTCGATTCGATCGGCCTCTGCGACGAAAGAGGTCGAAGAGCTTCTCGATGTCACCGTGTACCCGGCGGCAGCGATCGGCGCGTCGTGGGTGAGGTGCTGCTGGCCTGCTGGGCCTGTGCGCGCTGTTTGCCCCGCGCACTGTGGTGGCACTGCTCGGCAGCGGTGCCCGTCTCCTTCGCTCAGCTCTACGCCTTGAACCATCTCTGCCAGGACATGGTCGACGGCACGGGGGCCGTACGCGGACAGGCCAACACCGCTCAGTCCTACAAGACCGTCGTCGAACTCGTGCTCGGCCTCATCGACGCGGAGATGCGGGTGCTGGCCGCCCGCCGCGACGACCTGAGCCAGACCGTGAGCCAGTTCAAACGCCGCACCGAGACGATCAGCGAATTCCTGACCGGGAGCGCCGCGGAACTGGAGGAGGAGCTGACCCGCTCCCGGAGTGAAGAACAGCAGACGCTGACGCCCCTGGAGGAACTCCAGGGGCGTATGCGGGCCGCGACCACCTTCGCCGATCCGCTGCGCCGGCGCGTCGCCGCCCCTGAGGCAACGCACTCCACCAGGGCCAGGGAAGAAGAGAAAGCGGCCCAGGCGGCCCTCTCCTTGGCTCAGCGGGCCATCACGCGTGCTCAGCGGCAGCCGGGCACCGACCCGGTGCTGCGCTGCCCCTCCTGCACGCATCTGCTGACCGGCCGTATCGTCCCCCAGGGGGCCTGCGGTTTGTGCCTGTGCGAACTGGATCCCGGTGCGCGGGACGAGGCCGCGCAGGCAGCCGAAGCCGCGCTGGCCACGGCACGGCAGCGGGCCGTCGAGGCGGCCAAGGCCACCGGTGAGACCGGGGACGCTCTCGCTCTGGCGCGGGCGGAGCTGGCGGAGCGGACCTGCTTGGAGATCGGGCTCCTGGCCGGGCAGACTGGGCAGCTCTCAGCCGCCCCATGCCGGTGCCCGCACCCGGGCCGGCATGCTCGAGCGTTCGCCGACCCGGACCGGCGGCTGCCCCGCACCGGCGGCTGCTCGACCCGGGACCGGCAGCTGTGCGAACTGCAGCGGGCGCTGCGTTCGGCAGTGGAAGAACTGCGCGGTGTGCGCGAGGCCTTCAAGACGCGCGAGAACCTCCCGTCCGGACGCCAGGCCACCCTGGTGGAGATCGAGGAGCAGTTCGCAGCCATCATCGGCTCTCTGTCGCTGCCCGGGGAACCCGGTGCACGCATCGATCGCCCCTCACTTCTGCCGTAGGTCAGGGCGGGCCAACTCACCCAGGGTGGGCCAGTGCGCACCGCGATCGACGCGGCCTGCCGGATGACGTTCCTCAGCCACGCGCTCGTCATCGGGGCGGCCGGTCTGCCGTTCCTGCTGGTCATCGGTTCGCCGCGCAAGAGCGTCGGGTCCGGCAACGAGGACCAGCAGCTGATCGCACGACTGTACGCGCACTTCCCCGACCGCGTCGCCGGCGCCCGCAGTGGCACGCCGCACGTACGCCCGCACCAGGTCGTCATCGTCGACAACGACCTGTCATCCCTGCCCGCGCGGTTGCGCCGCCGGATGCGCACCATCGAGCTCACCTGGGGCAGTCCGCTGGTGCCCTGACCCGCGTCACGTGATCACAGTGGGGACACATGCCCCTCTCGGGCCCATGGCCGCGGCAGTGGGCCCGGGTGCGGGGCCCCGATCCACCGCGGTGCCCGCCTCCTGCCGCCTGGCGGTGCCCGGCGCCCCCGGCTGCGGGCCACCACAGAAAGCTATGCGAAGAACTCATTGACAATGCATGAAGCGCATGATTCTGGTAGGGTGGTGTCATGGGAATGTCCTTGCCGGAACGGGTGCGGCTGGTGGTGGCAGCGCTGATGCATGCCTCGGGCGAGTCGCAGGCGAGGCTTGCCGAGGCGCTGGGGGTGACGCAGGCGCAGGTCAGCCGCCGGCAGTCCGGGGCCGCCGCCTGGAGCCTGGCCGACTGTGAGGCGCTGGCCGTGCACTACGGCATGGACGTCCTGGACTTCCTGGCGGGCCCGACCCGGGCGTGCGAGGCACTGCCCGAGGAGCGCCGTGCCGGACGGCGGCGGCCCGGGAAGGGAGAGGCGCGGTGAAGCCCCGGTTCGAGGCGATCGACGCCCTGCTCGCCGCAGCCCGCACAGAGGCCACACTGCCCCCTGCCGAGCAGCGCCGCGCCCTGCGTGAAGCACTGGACCTCTCCCGCGCGCAGGTGGCCCGGGCACTGGGGGTGAGTCCCTCCACGGTCGGCGGCTGGGAAGCGGGCCGCGACCCGGCCGGTGACATCCGTGAGCGCTACGCCTACTTCCTCGAAGGCGCTCACGCCAAGCTCGCCGACCTCGATGCCGCCCGGCAGGCCGAAACCGCTGCCCAGGCCAGCCTCCCCGATGCCGGCCTCCCCCATGCCGGGCCCGCCACGTCGGGCGGCGACGCTGCCGCGGATGCGGGCCGGCCGGGTACGGCAGATCAGCCGGACCCGGCGCCGGAAGCCGACGACGTCGAGGACCTGGGCGTGCCTAGGCCGTGCGTCCTGTGCGGACAGCCCGCCCGCCATCAGGTCGCCGGATTCCCCCAGCACCTGGACCCCGCCGCGTGCGCGCCACAACCGGCCCCGCCGGCCGCAGATGTCCCCACGAGCCGTCCGCCCCGCCCCGCCGCCCCGGCGAGAACCGTGCCCGTCGCCCGCCGCGTGCGCACCGCCTCCGACCTGCCGGATCCGATCACAGAAGCCGTCGCGGCCGCGCTGGCCAGACACCAGGGCGACGTCGACGCGGCGACGGCAGCACTGGTCAAGCGGGCGATCCCGGACGCGATGGCCCTGCTGGACAACTGCCGCAAGGGCGGCCGCTACGCCATCGTCGCCCACCCCTGGATCCCGGACATCCTGCGCAAGCCCTCCGCCCGCGGCGCCGACCAGGTCTGGGAGGCCCGCCCCAAGTGGACCCGCCCCGAACTGCCGTCCGGACCGCACGAGGTGACGGCCCTGGACATCAACGGCGCCTATCTCAGCGCGCTCAAGACGCACCTGCCGATCGGCCAACTGGAACACACAGCCGGCAACCACCACGACCGCCGCCGCGCCGGCGTCCACCTGATCACCCCGCCCGCATGGGAGCACAGCGCGTACCTGCCCAACCCGATCGGCAACCGCGACGAGCCCGGCCCGCTCTGGGTCACCGAACCCACCCTGCGCCTGCTGCTGCGCCTGGCCGGCCCCAAGTACGGTCTGTGCGAACCACCGCAGATCCACGAGTCGTTCACCTCGGGTGCGACCGAGGGCCTGCTGGAGAAGTTCCGTATCGCGCTGAAGGACGCCCGGGAACGGGCGCTCGCCGAAGGCGACGAGGTGACGCTGGAATATGTGAAGGCGATGTACTCCAAGTTCGTCTCCACCATGGGGGAGTCGAACTACAACCGGGAGCTGTACCGCCCCGACTGGATGCACCTCATCCGCTCCCAGGCCTTCGCCAACCTCTGGATGAAGGCGCACAAGGCGCACGACGAGGGCCTGACGGTCGTCCGCGCGATGGGCACCGACGAACTCCATGTCATCGGCGACTGGCGCCGTGTCTTCCCCGAGGGCCGCGGGGTTTCCGAGGTGAAGGTCAAGGACGTCTACACCGTCGGCGCCGCACCCGCGGACCCGGCCGCCGCCCAAGAAGCCGACCACGAGAACTGACAGGGCAGGAGAGTTCGAGTGCCCGAGCGCACCATTGATTTCGGCAAGTACGGCGCCCAGGGCATCAGGGGCTACGAGGCCCTCGCCCGTCAACTCGACGCCCTCGCCGACTTCATCGCCACCCCCGTCACCACCCGGCGCGGCCTCATGGCCCGCCTGCACTACCTCACCCGCACCCCCCGCGCCCGCGCCGCCGCCCACGACGCGGGCCTGACCGTCACCGACCGCACCCTGAAGGCATGGCTGGCCGGCACCCGCCGCCCGACGAAGCGGAACCTCGCCCGGATCGACAACGCCTACCGCGCCGTCCGCCGCCGCAACGTCGCCCGCTACCTCCTGGCCCGCCTCAACCGCGCCGGCCGGGGCACCCGCGTGGAGATCCACCCGCTCAACCAGTCCGGCGTGCGGCCCTCCCACCAGCGGGTCGTGGAATTCCGCACCCTCAACGTCCGCCGCTGGGAGGCCCTCGTCGCGGCCTGGTCCACCGGCGACGACCGGGCTCTGGACGACGCGTGGATCGAGCAGATCGTCGACCTCGGATCGCAATGGGGCCAGTACGAGTACGTCACGAACATCGGCTTCGCCGCCTGATGTCCGCGTGCGTCCCCCTGCCGTCTGCCCCATTCCGGCAGCGAGCGGCTCGCCGTAAGACGCCGCTACCCCCATCGTGCAGGACCCGGCGTACAGCCCGACTCGTCTGCCGCTGCGTATGTCCAACAGGCCAGAGGCCATGCTGACTGACCGACAGGAAACTGTCGTGGTCGAATCCGGGTCGGGTCTATGCCGTGACCCTTCCACCGCCTTGCGGCATACCGTGGCGTTCAGGATGTCGGATGTGCTCAGTGCCGGGCCTGCCGGCCAACCCGGTCTCGTCCATCACCCGGCGACCGGTTCACCGCCCCGGGCAGGCCTGCGGGTCGAGTACATGCACGCGGCCACGGCATGTGCATCGGCGGAGCGGTGGTGCTGGCGATCCGTTGGTTCAGCGGGTGACCAGCAGGCCCCGGACGCGCAGCACCCGCCGCTCCAGCGGGCTGAAGATCAGCAGGTCGATGGCGATGCCGACGAGCAGGATGAGGAAGACGGCCAGGAACACCTGCGACATGCTGGCGTTGTTGCGCCCGTTCTCCAGCAACTGGCCGAGGCCGACGCCCAGGTCGGGCGAGGAGGCGATGATCTCGGCGGCCATCAGCGAGCGCCAGGAGAAGGCCCAGCCCTGCTTCAGTCCGGCGAGGTAGCCGGGGAGCGCGCCCGGCATCACGATGTGCCAGGCGCCGCGCAGGCCGGTCGCGCCCAGGGTGCGTCCGGCGCGCAGGAACAGCGGGGGGATCTGAGCAGGAGCGGGTCCTCGGTGCGGTCGAGGGCGGGGGCCCGGCAGGTACATCTCGACGAGGGCGGAGGCGTGGAGGGTATGGCCGGGGACCGTGGGTCCTGTGAGGTTCGGTCGTGATGTCACTTGAATGTTCGGTGTTGCCCTTCACTGCGTGTAGGTGTATTTGCGCTGATCAAGGGCATTTGGAGCAGTCGATCATGGTGAAAGTTGCCCGAACATCGCAGTGACGTGAGGCCGTATCAGCCGGTGTCATCTTCGCCGTGTCTCCTTTTCTTCCTGACCTTCACGCAGGGCCCTCTGGGTGTGCGGAGCGTGTTCGGCGGTCCTGGCGGGTGCCGCGGGGGCGGAGGCGGTGGCGAGGGTCATTAGCGCGTGTGTCCATCGAACTGGCGGGAACGTTGCGCTGCCACCCGTTCGAGTGAGGGTGAGGGTGAGGGTAGGAAACCTGGGTGCGGCTCATAGCCTCGCAGTAGGCGCATGCGTCAACACGTGTGCGTCTGCTGAACTGACCTGTACGCAAGCGTTGTTCGTTGTTGGAGGCTGTGCGTGATCGCCGTGCCGTTATCCGCCCGTCCGCCTTGTGGGTGCCGGGACCGGTGACGAGGCTGGATGGCGTCGTGGAGGCTGATGAGGCGGGCTTGGGGCGGCACCGGGACGAGTTGCGGCCAGCCGTGGTCCGGCAGTTGCTCAGGCTGCGGCAGTCGGGGGAGTTGACCACCGCGCATGTGCGGCTGGCTGCCGAGTCCGTGGGCGTGAGCGTACGCACAGTCTGGAACTGGCTGAAGCAGGCCGAGGAGAAGGGTTCCACGGAGAAGCCGGAGCGCAGGCGGTTCCGGATCACCGAAGAGATCATCGAGGTCCTCGCCGACTACCAGGGCAACGTCAAACGCGCCCACGAGCACCTGGTGCGCGTGGCAGAGGAGGCGGGGGAGAAACCGATCGGTCTGACCACGTTGCACGATGCCATCGCCCGTGACCTCGACCCCGGTTTCATGGCGGGCCTGCGGGAGGGCATTCCGGCCGCCCGCGGCTTCGACCCCGCCTTCCAGCGTCCTGCGGTGGCCCGCAATCAGGTGTGGGAGGGCGACCACAAGCAGGCGCCGACCGTCGTGATGATGCCCGACAAGAAACTGTCGAAGGTGTGGGTGACCTGGTTCGAGGACCGCGGTACCAGCCATGTGATGGGCTGGGCGGTCACCGCCGGCTCCGCGCACCGCGGCTCGGTCCTGGCGGCCGTACGGGCTTCGGTCCTGCGGGAGGATCCCTACGGGCCGGCCGGGGGACTGCCAGAGCTCGTGCGGGTCGACGGAGGCGCCGACTTCCTGTCCAAGACCGTCCGGCGGGCCTTCGGCCTCCTCGGTGTCCCGGTGCACCGGGTGCGCAGCGCCCGCCACAAAGGCGGTATCGAGCGGCTGAACCGCACCAGCATGACCCGCTTCTTCGCCGACCTGCCCCGCTACACCAAGGCGCCCCTGCTCGATCACCGCCGACGCGTCGGCGACACCGATCCGCCGTTGACCTTCGAGGCGTTCGTTCAGCGCCTGGGGGAGTGGGTGAATGAGCACAACACCCAGCACGTGGTGAAGCGCACCGGGGTGACGCCGCTTGAGGCGTGGCTGGCCGACCCCACTGAGATCCGGCCCGAGCCCACTCCGGCCGAGCTGCGCGCGTTCATGCTGGAGAGCGACCACAGGCCACGGAAGATCACCAGCCACGGGGTGGAGTTCGCAGGCCGCTGCTACATGCCCGAGAACGGTGTCGGCCGGATCGGGGTCGAGGTGCGGGTGCGGTGGATGCCGCACCACGCCCACGAGATCGACCTGTACACCTTCCGCGGCGACCGTTATCTGGGCCGGGCGTTCCTCAGCGACGAGGCCACCGAGGAACTGCGCGCCAAGGTCCTTGCCGATCGCCAGGAGCACAGCGCCGAACTGCGCCGGGCCTTGCAGCGCTCCGGTGAGCGCAAACGCGACCGCTATCTGCCGGCTACCGAACCCCAACTGCCCGTCTCTGCGACCCGCATGACCAAGGAAGAGGCGCTCGCCGAACTCGCGGGCACCAGCCGGCGAGCGCCTGCCGCTCCCCGCCGGCGCGCAGAGCCGTATCAGCCCTTGACGCCCATCCCGGCCGGCTGGGTGCGCCCCGGCCAGGCCACTGCCCCCGCCGATCCGCCTTCGGAGGACACATGACCACCACCGCCGCCACTTCTGCCGCGCCGTCCCAGCCGCCCGAGTCGGGGCCGCCGCGCCGTCCGGATCTGCGCCCGCAGTTCTTCCTTGGCCTTGAGGACTCCTCACTGGTCGCCACCGACACGCTGCTGCAGATCAAGGACACCGTCGTCGACACCGTCGAATCACGGGCCATGTCGGTGATCTACGGCGATGCGGGGCTCGGCAAGAGTTTCGGCACCCGGGCCACGATCCAGGAGATGAACCCGGATCTGATCCTCCCGCTGGACTTCGCCCGCTCCCGCCCGGGGCCGAAGGACCTGCGCGAGGAGCTGTTCCACCAGATGAACCTGTCCTGCAAGATGCCGGGGACGCCGACCGCGTTCGACAAACTGCTGCGCGAGACCCTGCCCCGCCGCCCGTATGTGATCGTGTGCGACGAGGCCCAGCAGTACCGGCGGGAGAACTTCGAGTTCCTGCGCAAGCTGTGGGACAACTGCGATCCCAAGCCCGCCATCCTCTTCGTCGGCGGCCGGGAGGCGTACGAGACGCTGCAGAGCGACCCGGCACTGGCCTCACGGATCTACATCCGCCTGGAGATCCTGGCCATGACCGAGGACGAGGTCCTCAGGACCATGCCCGACTCCCACCCGGTGTGGAGGGGCGCGGACGAGGCGCTGCTGAAGCGGGTCGACACCCAGTACGCGCTCGGCTCCTTCCGGGAGTGGGCGAAGGTCACCAAGCACGTGATCAAGGGCATGGAGCACTTGGGGGCCGACAAGGTCGACGACCGGGTCGTGGACTGGGCCCTGAAGCGATGCTGACCACCCCGCCTGTGCTGCCGGCCGTCTGGGGCACGACCTCCGCAGCCGAGCCCTTCGCCGTCATGGAAGACGCGGCCCCGTCCGGCCTGCACTTCCTCGACACCCCAGGTATGCGCACCGTACTCACCCCGGGCATGCTCGCCGTGGGCGACGCGCTCGCCGACGCGTACTCCCAGGGCCGGTTCGTGTGCGTGCTGGGCGAGGCCGGGGTCGGCAAGACCTTCGCCGTCCACACCGCCGCCCGCCGCCTCGGTGAGCTGGTGCTGCTGCCGCTGCGTTTCAGGGCTCAGCCGGCGCCGGCTGACCTGCGAGCCGCCCTTCACCGTGCACTTGGCCTCCGTGGTGAGGCACCCGCCGACCCAGGGGCCGCCGACGCCTGGATCCGTCGCGCCCTGGCTCTCAAACCGCGGATCGTCGTGGTCGAGGACGCCCACCGTCTGTCGACATCCAGCTTCGAGTACCTGCGTTTCCTCCACGACGACCTCCCCCAGGGGCTGTGCGTGGTCCTGATTGCCCAGGCGCGCGGCGAACGCTCCTTGCGCGCCCAGCGGATGCTCGCCACCCGCACCGCCGGCTGGCCCTACATCTGGCCGCTCACCCGCGACCAGATCCCGAAGGCGGTTCCCGCGCTGCACCCCGTGTGGCAGAGCGTCCCGCCCGACGACCTCAAAGCGCTGGACGCCCGCCTCGCCGATGGTTGTCTGCGCCGCTGGGCCGTGTTCACCCACCACATCCAGCAGGCACTGGCCGCCACAGGAGCGAGCACGCCCGACTGGGACATGCTGCAGTCCGTGGCCGACCGGGTCGACGGCGGACGCCGCCCATGACCGCACCCACACTTCCCCCCGCCCCCGCCCCGCGGGCCGCGCCGCCAGCGGCCTGGGCGGCGCGGCCGGTGAGGCTGCTGCTGGACGGCGATGACGACCACAACGTGCACAGAGCCGCCTACCAGTGGGCCGATCCCGCCCAAGGGCGGATCACCGTCGACCCGACCCCGCACACCACCAGCCCGGCCTACCTCGCACTGGACGTACTGCGCGCGAGCGGCCGCGACGGATTCTTGCGCCCCGAGGCCGAGCGGATGTCCACCGACCCGGCCTGGCGGGCGGTGACCTGCTGGACCCTGGCCTGCGGCCTTGACGAGGTCATCGTGCTGCGCGCCCACCGCCTCACCACCGAGCGCCTGCGCCGCCTGGCCGTCTGGCGCGCGGACACCGGTATCCGCCTGACCCTCCTGGCCCACACCCCGGAGCAGACCGACCTCCAGCGGCTGCTCGAACACCTCACAGCCGCCGAGTTGGTGGACGTGGCGACCGTACGAGGCACAGCCGCCGTTCTCGAGGCGATCGGCCCGGCCGCCACCAGGCGGCGCACCGGCCCGCCCCCGCGCGATCACGCACACCCGCTCCCGGCGCTGCCGCGCAGCTCGGTGGCCGCGTTCCGCGCGGACTGCTGGCGCCGCCAGAACGCCACCGACTTCGCGCACACCGACGGCCAGTACCGCGCCGGCTACGCCGCCGCCCGCACCTGGCTGGCCCGCACCCTGCCACCCCCACCAGCCCCGGTCGGCGGCATCACATCGGCAGACGACCCGGCCGAGCCCACCCTCTTCACCCTGCAGGAGACCGAGGCCGTGCGGCTGTTCCTGGCCCGCCTGACCGTCTCAAGTCCCAGCGCCGCGCACACCGTGGCCCGCGTGCGCGGCGCCCAGGCCGGCTTCTTGTCCCGCTCGTCTCTGCTCAACGTGCCCGACGACCTCGCCAGCTGTGCGGGGCCCGGCCTTACCACCGTGCCCCTCACCCCGCGCACCGTGCACACGATCACCGTGCGCCTGCCCAACCCGCTGCGCGCCGCCGCGATCGCGGCCCTGCTGTTCACCGGCACCGACAAGTCGCTGCTGTCGATGACCCAGATCGGATCCGTCGACGACACCCACACCATCGTGGCCATCGACCGCGACTCGCGGATCAACATCGGCGAACCTCCCGGACCCCGGCACCTGTACGCCGTCCCGCCCCGCGCCCGCCCCCTGCTGCACGCCGCCGTCGCATTCCGCCGCCACACCCCGCGCACCGCTGACAACCACGGCCTGTTCGCGAACTGCTTCGGCACCACGCCACGCTTCGAGGCCCTCATCGCCGACGCAGGCCTCCCCATCCCCGCCCTTCTCCACCCCCATCCCGGGGACGACTGGCACACCGCCGCCCGCTGCTGGCACCTGCACACCCCCACGCCCTCCGCCCCCGACGTCCTGCCGCGCCTTGGGGAGCTACACCCGTGACCGACCAGACCCCGCCGCCCGGCGACACGTCCGCGGCCGCGTTCGACCTGACGTTCCTGCGCACACGTGCCATGGAGTGCAGGCTCACCGACGAGGACCTGGCCGCGCTGACCGGTATCCCCGTTACCGACTTCGACACCCACCTCACCCCGAGCACCCTCCCCGCCGAGGCCCTGTTCACCCTCGCCCGCGCGCTGAACACCTCTGCGGAAGCCCTCCTGCGCCAGCCCGCACCGGCCCGCCGTTCCGCCCCGGGCGCGGCCACCCACGCCACCGTGCTGCACGCTGCTCTGCTCGAGGCCGACCGCATCCACCCCGACGACCTGGCCTCCGCTCTGGAATGGACCCCGCACCGCCTGCAGCGTGCCGCCACCACCCTGGCCGCACACCTCGAACAGTCCAGCAGTCCGCACCGGCTTATCCACACCGACACCGCCATCCACCTGACGTGCGTGCCCGACCTGCTCACCGGCAAGCAGCGACAGAACCTGCACAACTCAGGCCATACCGCCGCCTCCCTGGCCCCCGGCGAGGCCGCAGCCCTCACCCGCCTCCTTCACCACACCGCCTGCGGCCTCCCCCCCGACCTGCCCGCCGATCAGATCCCGCGCCTGGCCAACCGGCGCCTGCTCGCCCCTGCCGGCAAACAGCCCACTCCCCACCCGGACGTGCTGTTCGCCCTCGGCCTGGCCGCCCACCCCCTCCTGGACGCCGCCGGCCCCGCCGACCACCCCGCCCTGGGCCACCGCCACGCCGCTGCGGCCGGCGCAGACTCCGCAGGCCGCTCTGCTCCGGCGCCCGCCGCTGTCACACCGCCACCAAACGGAGCTCGATGATGCCGATGCCGCGTACGGCCGCCGTGTCCGAGACCACCACCGACTCGTCCGACAACATCACCACAGGCTCGTGGAAGCCCACGTGGTCACCCGGCCATACCTGCCCCGGCCTGCCCCCGCTCGCCGTGGTGTACGACCCTCACGACGACTACGCCTTCATGGCCGCCGCGCTGGCCGCCCACACCCCCGCGACCGGCCGCATCACCATCCACCCCACCCCGGTGGCGAGCGCTCCTGCCTCCCTGGCCCACGACCTGCTGCGCAGCCTGGGCAAACATCTCCCGCCGGCCGGCAGCGAGGACAGCACCTACTGGAGTGGCAACACCGAGACCACCTGGCGCGCGGTCGCCGCCTGGATCCTGGCCTTGCGTATCGGTCACGTCATCGTCACCCGGGCCCATCGCATCAGCTCCCGGCACTTCGAGCACCTTTTCGCCCTGGCCGAGCTCACCAAAATACGGCTGACTTTGCTGTGCCATGGCCCCCTCCCGCCCGTCCTGGCCGCCGCGCTGACCGTGCTCCCGCACGAAGCGCTGCACACCCTGGCCGCGGCCCGCCGCGCCGTGGCCGCTCCTGCACCGGCTCCACCACCGGCCGCCGACCGGTTCGCGTGGTGGGAGGCAAACGGGCAGTTCCCGCCCGACGAGGGCGAGCCGTGCTTCCTGCTGCCCACCCGCCGTACGCCCGGCCGCGGCGTGATCGAGGCAGCAGCCCGCCGCCTGGGCCGTACAGTGCTCCCGCTGCCAGCCGCCGGCCGCTTCCCGCCCGATCCCGACGAGCCGACCGTGCTCCTCGCGCACCGGCTCCATGCGCGCATCGCCCATCCCGTCCACGCCGCGGCGCTGGCAGTGCGGGTCTTCGCCGCCCAGACCGGCCCCACGGCCCGAACGGGCCGTGGCCGGGAGATGCGGACACCGTCCTGGGCAGTGGACTTGCTCGAGGCAGCCCGCCACTTCGGGCAGCTGGAGGGGCGCGCGGACACCACTTCCACGCCCCACCTCAGGTCCTTCGACCACGCGGCTGTGACCGAAGCAGCCCACGCCTGCGGCCTGCACGAGCACCAAGCGCCGGGCACGAAGCGGCAGCCTGCCGCGCCCACCTCGCGTTCCAGGCGGCCAGCCGCCGCGCGCGGCAGCGCCGGCGGCAGACCATCGCCCGGCCGGGCAGCATGAGACGTGCATGAACCCGACCACCTGCTGACACAAGGGAGTAGACGATGGCCGAGCCAGAGACAGAGCTCTTCGACGCGATCCGCCGCGACCACCGCGCGGGCGACAGGCTGCCCAGCTCCCTGGCCGCCCGGCACGGCGTGCCCCGCCAGACGGTCATGGAGGCGATCTCGGCCGTGCTGCCCCTGCCGCATTCCCTCCCGGCCGACGAGGAGCAACTGGGCGAGGCCCGTCAGCTTCTGGATGCGCTGCTGGCCGAAGACCAGGCCAAGGAGCCTGCCGAACGCCGCTCGGCCTTCGAGCTGTATGAGGAGCTGAGCCTTCGCACCAGCAGGCTTCCGCTGTCCTACCGGTGGGTGTGGGAGTACATCACCCATCGCCGCCCCCAGCACGCTTCCGACACTTCACCGGAAACACACGAGCCGGCCTGGGCGGGCAATGTCCCCTCCGACATGCCGAGCTTCGTCACCTACCTGATCACCAGTGCGGTGCGCGACCTGGCCGAGCTGAAGATCGAAGGGACGCTGCCGGCCGCCGATGGTGTCGAGCTCGGCATGGTCTCCCTCGGCAATGCCAGGGCCCGGATCAACCAGGCCCTGCACGAGTTCGCGCTGGTCGGACTCAGGGCTGGCCTGTCCTACGCCCAGATGAGCGCCTTCAGCGGCATCCCCGAAGACGACCTGGCAAAGCAGGTCGAGGACTACCACCGCCTCATGACCACCTGAGCAGCAGCAGCAGCCCCGCCCCGCCCGGTCGTCGGCCGTGACGGGCCGGGCTGTAGAGCGACGGGTATGCGGGCTCGCGGTGGCCGCACTCCGGCGACGGCGGTGAAAGCGTTACGGTCCGGCCGGGCGGTCGAAGGCCGGCCCCGCCGGACCGTCGTAGGCGCGGATGACCAGATGGCGGCAGGGGTGGGCGTCTTCCACACGCCGGCAGTGGGCCACCACGGCTCCCAGCGCACCACCGCGGCCCGTGCCGAATCCCAGCAGCGCTCCGCTGTCAGCATCGTGGACCCGGTAGTGGATGTCCTCGTTCATGCTCTTGGCGTCTGCAAGCGGTTCGCCGTTCCACGTGTCGGTCACTGCCGGTTCCGTTCGTCGAGGCGGGTTGTTGTCGCCCGCGCTGCAGAGGTTGGCCGACGGGCTGCTGCCGGCCAGCGGCTGGTGGGGTCTCGGCCGCGACCCGTACGCCGCGGGCCCGGTAGGGGGCAGGTCGGAGCGCAGCGAACGGACGGCCGTGAGGCTGTCGTAGCCTACGCGGATGGTGTTGAGCAACGATGAACGCGAGCTGTTGAAGCTGATTGTGCAGGCTGGCAGGCCGGTGTGGATGTCCGAGTACTTCCCGGTGCTGAACCCGGCCGAGCCCGGCATGGACGAGAACCATCCCGGCCATGAGGCGTGGACCGAGCGGCAGATGGCGTGGTACGGGGTCTCGATCAGTCTGTGGAAGCGGGGCCTGGTCCGTGTCGTGGTGCCGGCCGACGGCAGCCGCGGCGACCTGGTCGAGCCCACAGGCGAAGGACGTGCCGCTTTGGCCGCTGCGGGCGCGTGAGCCGCACGGCGGCGTGCTGCAGCCCGGGAAGCGGCCGGGCGCCTACCGGATCGTGCTGACGACGAAGCTCTGTGATCCCTGGCTTCGCCGTCAGCCCGGCGCATCGGGCGGCGTTCCGTTACTGCGGCAGCGTGTGGCCGATGCGGTCCTTCCACAGGGTGCGGGCGTGGCCGAGGTGGAGCAGGGCGATGTACCACCACAGGTCTGCCTGGGCGCCGTCGCTGCTGGCGAGGGTGGTGCGGTGCGCGGCGGCCTGGGCTTCCTGCAGCGCGCAGTTCACGCGCCACCAGTCGGCCGCGGCGCCGTCTGTGGAGCGGATGCTGCCGCGGGTGGCCTCACCGGCGGCTTCCCACAGGGCCTGCAGGGTGTAGCGCAGGGACCGTTCCTCCGGCGCGGTCACGTCGGCGTGCGGGAGGGTGGGGTCGATGACGACGCGGCCCCAGGCGTTGACGTGCTCAGCGATCAGCGCGAGAGTGACGGGACGCGGCGTGACCGGGGGAACGTGCACCGACGCCGCGCCGGCGGCGGGCGCGTGCGGTGCGGGGTCGAGCGGGTCGGCTTGGACCAGCAGCCGGGCGGTGGCCGCACAGGTGTCCTCGCAGCGGTGGAAGGGGCGGTGTTCGGGCTGCATCGGCTCCTTCTTCTCGTGGGGGAGCGCGCCATGCTAGCCCCCGCCCGGGGCACGGCCGACCCGAGCAACCCGGCTATCGGTCGAGGGCGGCGATCCCGGCCTTGAGGGCCTCTTGCGTGCCCAGTGCGATGCTGCCGGGTGCGCCGATGCGGGCCAGGGCGTCCCACTGCGCGGGGGTGACCATCGCGTGGACCTTCGTGTCCTCCAGCGGGCCGACGGAACCGTCGGGACGCGCGCCGAACTCGGTGGTGCGCCCGGTCCACATCTCGGTGAGCTGTTCGAGCATGCACTGGTGCCATTCCTCGGGCAGGGGCCCGTGTTTCTCGGCTGCTGCCTGGGCGATCACGTGTGCGGCGGCGCCGGAGGGCAGGGCGCCCAGTTCGCGGACGATGAGTGCGAGGCGCTTGGCGAGGCCGTCGAGGGTGGCCGCGTACGCGTCGCTGCCGCTGTACAGCGCATCGTGCACCTCCCGGTGCATCTCGTCGCTGATGCTCTCGGCCGCGACCTCCTCGACGGGCCGCTGCTGGATCTCGGCCGCGCGGCGCAGGCGCCTGGCGCTCTGGCCGGTCAGGCGGACGGTCACGGTCAGCTCGGCGTGCTCGCCCGCGGCGTCGTCGGCGGGGTGTGGTGCGGGGGTGTCCATGGGCGCTGACCGTAGTACCCGGCCGCCCGGGATCGCAGCGCGTTCCACCTGTGCAGAGGGATCGGCGTGCTCGGCGGTCACTGTCCTTGCGCCGGGATCGGGCACGTCGGGTGGGGCGGGGGTGTCCGCCTGAGGGCTTGAGAGAAGGTGGTCGAGCCAGTCGCGGGCGGCCCAGGCGGCGCGGCGGATCACCTGCTCGTCGGCTCCGACGCGGGTGTGTACCCCGATGGTCCGGTTGATGCGGGCGTTGACGTCGCGGTGTGTGGCGCCGGTGGCCGCGACGAGCTGGTTCACCATCGCGGTCAGCCGCATGCGCGGGGCGGGCCCGGTGTCGATCTCGTCGTCCCAGACCTCGTCCGGCTCCTGGTCGATCTCCGATTCCAACGCCGCACACCGGCCGCAGAAGTCGAAGATGCCGTCGACTTCGGCCTCGCCGCAGGCCAGGCACACGTAGCCGTCGCAGGTCGCGCACAGGCTGGAAGCGCTGTCCGCCTCGCGGCCCCAGGCACGTTCCTGGGAGACACACTGGCCGGTGCACGGCCGCGGGACATAGTGCGCCACGGTGGCCGCCGGCTGCGCCTTTTCACCCCGTTCTTCGCGTGCGGCCAGTTCCTCTGCTTGGCGGGCGGACCACTCGGCGTTCGCCCGGGCGCGGGCTTCCTGGCAGGCGGCCCATTCCGCCGGCGTGAGGTGGCTGGCGCACGCCACCACGGGGGCGGGGAGATCGTCGTAGCGGGGCCACTCGGCGGCCTCCCGGCGGCATAAGCGCCGGGTCGACTTGGCCCGGCGGGTACACGTCGGCATCCCGCACCTCCCGTGTGATCGCGTGGCCGGGCATCAGCGCGGTGCCCAGTGGTTCCCTTGCCTGCGGCAGCATAGAAACCGGGACTGACAACTCCTTCCGAAATCGGGAAAGTTCGCTGGCCTGATTGCAGCGACCGGATGCACCGGCCAAGGGATGGGGAGGGAGAACTGGCAGCGCACAGGTCCGCGGCGCTTCCTTGTGCGGCCCGTCCTGAATTCGGCCGGAACTGGCTACCGAACGTATGACTGTATTGACGGTTGGTCATCAGCTAGTCCAGCCTCTGGGGCTGCGGTACATGAAGCCGCGCTTCCCAGAGAGGAATCCATGGCCATGGAGCCGACGAAGGAGCAGCAGGCTGCCCGTGAGGTGTTCGCATCCGGCCGGGATCTGGCCCTGGTCGCCGGAGCGGGGACGGGCAAAACGTCCACCCTGATCCTGATGGGCGCCGCGACCCGCAAACGCGGGCTGTACGTGGCGTTCAACCGGGCGATCGCCGATGACGCCCGCGGACGGTTCGGGCCGAATGTGGAATGCCGTACCGCGCACTCCTTGGCCTTCCGTGCCGTCGGCCACCACTACCGTGAGCGTCTGGACGCCTCGGCGAGGATCCCCGCGAAGCACACCGCCCGCCTGCTCGGCATCACCCGCGACCTTGACGTGGGCTCCCGCCAGATCAAGGTCACTCACGCCGCTCGCCTGGTGATGGGCATGGTCCGCAAGTTCTGCTACACCACCGACCGGCAGGTCATGGCCCGCCACATGGAGCCGGTCAACGGCCTCGACGGTCCCGGCCAGGACTATCTCGCCCGCACCCTGCTGCCCTACGCGCACCGTGCGTGGGACGACATCTGCTCGCCCGCGGGCCGGCTGCGGTTCGAGCACGACCACTACATGAAGCTGTGGGCGATGACCTCCCCGCGGCTCGGCGCCGACTTCGTCCTGCTGGACGAGGCCCAGGACACCAACCCCGTCCTGGAGGAGGTCTTCCTCGCCCAGGACGCGCAGCGGGTGTGCGTCGGGGACCCGGCCCAGCAGATCTACGGCTGGCGCAACGCGCGCGATGTGATGACCGGCTTCCCCGCCGAGCAGCTGCGCCTGACCCAGTCCTTCCGCTTCGGCCCGGCCATCGCCGAGGTGGCCAACCGGTGGCTGGGACACGCCGAGTCGGAGATGCAGCTGACCGGCCACGGCCCCGGCTCCCGCGTGGGTGAGGTGTCGCAGCCCGAGGCGGTGCTGTGCCGGGGCAACGTAGACGCGATGAGCGAAGTCCTGTCCTACCTCGAGCTCGGCATCCCGGTGGCGCTGACCGGCGGGGGCAGCGCGCTGCAGCGCATCGCCAAGGCCGCACTCGAGCTCAAAGCCGGGCAGCGGACCAGCCACCCGGAGCTGTTCTTGTTCTCCTCCTGGGACGAGGTGCAGGAGTACGCCGAGCAGGACAAGGCCGGCCAGGACCTCAAAGCGATCGTGCAGCTGGTCGACACCTACGGCCCCGACCAGATCATCGCCGCGGTGGACCGCCTGTCCCCGCAGGAGAAGGCGCAGGTCACCGTCTCCACCGCGCACAAGGCCAAGGGACGGGAGTGGCCGTCGGTACGCATCGGCAAGGGCTTCATGGCCCCGTCGGTAGACGACCTGGGTCTGCAGCGCGCGCTGAATGCGAGCGAGGCCCGCCTGATCTATGTCGCGGTCACCCGCGCCCGCCACCAGTTGGACACCGAGGGCATCGCCTGGATCGACGCGTACGAAAAGACCATGGCCGACGCCGGCCGGGACGGCACGGTGGCCGGCCGGCCGATGATCGAGCTCAGTCTGACCGGGCAGCTGAAGTACGACTCCTCACCGATCTCGCAGTTCATGGCCGCCAACCTCCCGTACAGCCAGAACCTGGTGGGCGACTATCAGGCGCGTATCGCCGGCCTGGCGCACCCGGTGCAGCCGATCGACGTGCAGTACCCGAACTGGTCGGCCCTCGGGCACGCCATCGACTACCGCCTCCGCCTCAGCCTCGGAGGGCGGCTCGGACCGGCCGTCGTCGCCGGTGTCATGCTCCTTGACGAGACCGGACCGCTGCGCGGCGCACCGGCCCGCAAGGCCCTGCACACGGCGGGCCGGGAGCTGCTGGCCACCGTCGACAGCTACCTCGCCGCCCCCGGCAGCCTGGACGAGAACACGCTCATCCGGCTGTGCTTCGTTGCTGGCTTCTTCGAGGACATCGCCCGCACCGGTGAGATCCGCCGCTTCAGCATGCTCAGCTCCGCCACCCCCGCCACGACCCTGGACGACCTCACCGCGGCGGTCCCCGAGTACGTCGTGTGCGACATCGACCAGCAGATGCGGCTCGCCGAGGGTCCGTTCGCCTCCTTCCGCGCCCTGCCGGCCGCCTCCCGTGTGTGCGGTCCGGTCTTCGCCGGCAGCGGCGACATCGGCGGCGCTGACGCCGACTACATCCTCGGCGGCCTGCTGCTGGACTGCAAAGCCACCAAGGACCCCCGCCGCCTGGGCCGCGAGGAGATCTATCAGCTCGCCGGATACCTCCTGCTGGATTACGACGACCAGTTCGGCATCGACCAGGTCGGCCTGTACCTCTCCCGCCAGGGCGGCCTGATCACCTGGGATGCCGCCGGCTTCCTGCGCCGGCTCGGCGCGGGTGTTCCTCTGCCGCAACTGCGCGCACAGCTGCGCCGGCGCCTGCACGAGGCAGCCCGCCGCTGAAAGCCACGGCGGGCTGCTCCGGTACCCGGTCACGTGGGCGAGCCTGGTACCAGTTGAAAGGCTGGCTGGAGGCCGCTGAGGGCGTCGGCTGTCCGGGCGTGGCGGCGGGTGCTGGCCGCCCTGGGCTCTTGTGCGAAAGTGCAGGGCACGGGGGGTCAGTTGTCGCGGCGCGGGGCGTGGTCGAAGAACCGGTTGTCGGTGTCGATGCGGATTTCGCGCACGCCGGGGTAGGGGCGGGGGAGGGGGTCGTTGGTGGCGGCGATGATCTGGCAGGCGTAGCCGTCGGGGGAGGGGTCGTCGGCGATGTCGATGAGCGTGTCGATCAGACGCAGGCCGGTGTCGTGGTCCAGGCCCTGTGCTCCGAGGCCGGCCAGCGGCGAGTCGATGATCATCAGCGGCGGCACTCGGACGGTGGGATCGACGCGGCCGAGGTCACGCAGGGCCAGCAGCAGGGCGACGTTGGTGGCAACCTTGGGGCTTCCGGCGACCGAGCTCTCGGCGAAGGTCTTGTCGGCGGTGTGCCGTTCCTTGACGCGGGTGGTGAAGTTGACGGGGTCGATGTGGGCGGTCTCGACTTCGGGGTTGATCTGCTTCAGCCGGGTGAGGAAGAACTCCGACCAGCACCCGGTGACTTCCTTGCGGCGTACTTCGTGGGCGGTGACTGCGGCGTCCCGGGCGGCCTGTGCCGCGTCCATCTGTTCTTTGGCCGCCCGGATGACCTGCTCCTGGGCGCTGATGTAGTCGGCCGATTCCAGGCGTTCCTTGAGCTGGGCGACGTCGCGGCTCAGGCCGTGGGCCTCCTTCTCGGCCTGTTGCGCGGCCTTGCGGGCGGGCTGGAGATGTGCCTCGTCGTAGGCGTCGCGGGCGGTGAGCGCGGCCGCGGCCGCCGTATCCGCCTCGGCGGCCTGGTCGGCGGCGGCAGCCGATGCCTCCTGAAGGCTCCGCAGCCTGAGCAGGAGCCGGTCCACCTTCGCACGGGCTGCGGCGATCTGCCGCTCGCGCCGGTCTTCGGCGCCATCGTGTGGCTGACCGCATTGGCGGCACAGGCCCGGCTCCCGGTCGGGGAGGGGCTGTCCGCAGCAGGTGCAGTCCTGCGGTGTGGGCCCCAGCAGGGTGGCGAGTTCGCCCTCGGCGTGCGCGTGCTCGGCGGTGGCGCCGTTCACCTTGGCGTGGGCGGCGACAGCCTGCTTCGCGCTCTTCCGGCGCTGGGCTTCGGTCGCCTGGTGCAGGGCGACGAGCCGCCCGCGCTCCCCGACGGCGATCTTCAGTGCCGCGTCGGCCTTCTGCCACCGCTGCGCCGCCGCGTGGTGCTCGCGCTGCTTCTGCTCGTACGCGGCGCGGACGCTGGCCGGATCGGCCAGAGCGCCGCTGTCCCGCAGCTTCTTGAACGCCGCCAGAGCGGAGCGTGCCGCCCGGTACCGGGATGCGGCTTCCGAAGCGTTCTTCTCCAGCCCGGCAAGATCCTCGTTCCACAGGCCCAGGAGCACCTCCAGGGCGAGGACCCTCGCCTCGTCCTTCCCTCCGCCGAGGAACTCGGAGGCGATCGTGTTCTGCCGTAGCGCCATGACGGTGCCGTAGAAGTCGTCCAGTCCGGTACGCGTGGCTCCCCGGGCCGCTTGGGGCAGGCCGAGCAGGTCCTGGACGAAGGCACCGGCGGTCATCTCTCCGGCCTTCGCGCTCGTGACCGGCAGCAGGTGCTCGATCTCGCCGGTGTCGTCGAGGTTCTTCAAGGACACCCGTGCCCGCGGGTTCGATCCGCTGCGGGTGGCCTGCCAGCGGGTTCCGGCAACCCGGAAGACCAGCCGGACCTGCTGGCAGCCGCGGACCTCCGGCATGACGGTTGCCGTGAGAAGGCCCAGCGGGTAGAGCAGCGCTTCCAGCGCGGTGGACTTTCCGGCCTTGGAGTGGCCCACGAGGAAGGTCACCAGGCCCCTGAAGTAGCGGGCGTACCAGACGTCGCCCCGCTGGAATTCGAGCCGCTCGATCACAACGACGGGCCCACTGGGCCTCCTTGGCATCAGATGTGTTGGTCCACACCGGAAACGACCCTCAGCCGTATGGGTGACGGCCCCGGAGCGCACCGGGCCGGCTCCCTGCCACGTGGCCATCGGCCACCGGGACGACGGGGCGACTCAGCGGTGGTGCGGATCGCCCAGAAGCGGGGCTGGCCGGCCGGGACCGGCTGGATGGATCTCCAGGCCGCCATCGGCGTTGATGACGGGGCGGCGGCCGGGATAGGTGCGCCGGGCCGTATCGAGGTCCCGTTCGTCGAATTGACCGGCGAAGACGATCACTCTGTGGATGAGTTCCACCTTCTCGGCCCCCGTCGGCCACCGCCCTACCAACGCCTCCACGGTCATCGGCGCGGTCGTCGGCGGTAGATCCGGTCCTGACATAGGCCGTACCTCCGATGCGGGGCGTTTGGTGGTCACCGGCCTGAGCAGATCCCATGCGCGCCGGACGGTCCCGATGCCGCTGCTCCGTGCGCGCACCCGGGGGTGGCGGTACACGAGGCCGTCGGCACGGTGGGCGGGGCGTGTCACAGCAGCCCGCCCAGCGGCAGGATGCGCTCGGTGAGCTGTCCGCGCAGCCGTCCCCCGGCGGTGTCGGCTTCGGTGAGCCAGTCGGCGGCGACTAGCAGTTCGGCGTGCTCGCCGACCTGATCGGGGTCAGGGCGGTGAACTCGGCGACCTGCTTTCGCGTACTCCCCTTCAATCGGGTTAATAAATGGGTTAAATGGTGGGGTAAGTTCTGCTAGTGTTCAGGCATGGCAACTACCGAGGAAGAGCTGTTCGCGTCGGTCGACGCGTTGCTGGAGGAGGAGCCGCAGCTGCCGCCCCCGGCGGAGCGTGCCCGGCTGCGTGAGGCCGCTGGTATCACTCAGGCCCGTCTCGCGGCCGCGCTGAAGACGTCGACGCAGACGGTGAAGAACTATGAAAACGGGCGCTCTGAGCCGAAGTCGCCGCGCCTGGAGGCGTACCAGCGGCTGCTGAACGGCTGGGCGGCGAAGTACCCGGCCCACGGAGCTCCCGTCGCTGCGCCCGCAGCCCGGCCCGAGCCGGTTCCGCAGACGCTCACCGGCCCGGCCACTCCCGAGGCGGAGACGGCCGCACCGGTGGAAACTCCCGCCGCCCCGACCGCTCCCCGGCGTGCCGCCCGTCCGGCCGCGCGCCCCGCGTCGACGTCGCGGCGTCCGGCGGCGAAGAAGGCCGCCGCGCCCGCGCTGGCCCCGTGCTTCCCGCACGGGCCGCTCGCCGTGCTGGACGGCGACGGTTCCGCGTACGGCGTCGACGGGATCGTGCTCGACTGCCCGGCCACCACGATCCCGGAGCTGGTGGAGTGGACGCTGCGTGAGTCCGGCCTCGGTGCGTCGAAGCTGAACCGCTACGGCAAGGACAGCGACCCGCTGATCGTGCTCACCGCGTCCGCGGCCGTGAAGCTTGGGCTGCCGGAGCGCCTGGAGGGTCACGAGCAGCGCCGTTCCCTGCGCCTGCCGGAGGACCACCCGGTTATCAAGCAAGTGGGACGCGCGAAGTGGCAGCTCACGCAGCGCGGGTTCGGGCCGTGGGCCCGGATCTACCGCAAGGCCCAGGGGCGCGAGCGGCAGTGCGTGCAGCTGGCAGTCTTGTCGTGGGACGCCCTCGACTCCCGGTCGTGGCCCGGCGTCGCGGACATGGAGCCGACCGACATCGCCCGCGTCCTCGGCGTCTACGCCCAGCGGGTCATCACCCCGCGCGGCTCCACCGCCGTCTCCGGCCTGGAGCTGATGACGGCGCTCCGCCCGCCCACGCGCGCCGTGCGGGACGAAGCGACCGGGAACTGGGTCAGTGGCAACAATCCGGGCTCGCTGGGGACGGAGCCGATGGACCCGGCGCCGCCGGAGGCCACCCCAGAGCACCCCGTGGTCGTGAACTCCGGCTGGACGGGCGGGTTCATCGATGAGGAGGCGTATCAGTGGGTGCGGCCGGTGGACCTGCTCACCGACGAGGAGTGCACCCTGCCGTACGCGGTCGGCCTGGACCTGAACACCGCCTTCCTCGCCGCCGCGGCCCGCCTGGCCGTTGGCCTGTCGGCGCCCGACCACTTCCACGCCCCGAAGTTCAACCCGAAGATCCCCGGCAGCTGGCTGGTCGACCTGTCCCACATCGAGCTGGACCCGCGCCTCCCGTCACCGTTCACCCCGGACGGCACCCGCCCCACCGGCCCCGGCTGGTATCAGACGCACACCGTCGCCTACGCCCAGGAACTCGGCTACAACGTGGCGCCGATCGAGGCGTACCTGCGCCGCGAAACCGGCGCCTACCTGGACCCGTGGCACGACCGCCTCAAGAACGCCTACGTCGACACCCTCGCCGACCTCGGCGTCACCAAGGACCTGGACGACCGGGCCTTCCTTGCCGCGATGGAGCAGCACAAGCAGGTCGACCCGGCCCTGACCGCCGTGTTGGCCGCCATCAAGGCGACCGTGAAGGGCGGCGTCGGCAAGCTCCGCGAGCGCCCGCAGGGCAAGAACTACAACGACGGGGACCGATGGCCGGCCCTGGAACGCCCGACCTGGCGCCCCGACATCCGCGCCGCCGTCATCAGCAAAGCCCGGGTCAACATGCACCGCAAACTCAACAACATGGTGAAGATGACCGGCCTGTACCCCCTCGCCGTACTGTCCGACTGCGTCGTCTACCCCAGCCCCGGCGACAGCCCGCTCGACTTCCTCCCGTACGCGGCCTCCGGCAAGCCCCAGCCCGGCGGCTTCCGCCTCGGCCCCACCCCGGGCATGGCGAAGCTGGAAGGCGTCCAGTCGATGCTGTGGGCGGTCGACCTGATGGAGCAGGGCCTCAACCCGGCCCGGCACATCAAGGGCGGCGACGCCGTCGTCGACGAAGGCGAGTAAGGCCGCGACCACAGACACCGGCATGACGCCGCCCCAGCTTGAGGCAGGCGCGGACACCGAACCGCGCCGAAGGAGTCGTACCTGATGAACACCCCCGACGCCCTGCCCCCGCAGTGGCCAGTTCCCACCGCCCCGCCCACCCATAACCCGGCGCTGTTCGCGCGGGCGATGCGGGACATGCGCCTGACCTGGCGCGCCCGCGGCGTCCTGGCCGAACTCGCCACCGGCTACACACCCGGCCAGGAGCCCACGGTCACCGAACTGGTCTCCCTCACCCGCGACGAGCGCCTGGCCGCCGAGGGACGCGACGCCTTCCGCAAAGCGGTCGGCGAGCTGCGCAGCCTCGGCTACCTCTCACCCGACGCCACCACGGCCTCCGGCGTGGGCGAGCGCCTGGTCGTTGACCTCGCCCCGGCTGCAGCCGCCCGCCTGATCCCCCAGCGTTACGGCCACAGCCCGTTCACGGACGGGAGCTGACCGGTGGGAGAGATCGAGGATGCTATCGAGCGGGCGGACCAGGAGGCGTTCACACGCGAGCCGCCCAAGAGCCTCAAAGCCCGTATCAACTTCCTGGTGGCGCAGATGAAGACCACCAAGGCTGTCGCGGTCGAGATCGGGGTCAGTCAGCGATCGGTGGAGCGCTACCTCACCGGCGAGCGCAAACACCCGCCCAAGCCCATCGCCGACCGGATCGACGCCGCCGTCCGCGCCCGCTGGCAGCCGAAAGTCCGAGGGCGCCACCGCAAACAGGCCGCCACCACGACCGGCATCACCATCGAGACCAGGGCCCGGTTCGGCTACACCGCCCCAGTCGGCAGCACCGACGACGGCCGGATGCGCCGCCTGACCGTCCACCTTCCGCCGGCCTACGCCCGCCGGCTGTTCGAAGCCCAGCAACAGGGCGCCACCGACCAGCAGATGCGTGACATCGTCGCCGAAGGACTGCAGGAGGTGTACTTCAAAGACGGCGGACGCCGCGCCGCAGGCCTCGAAGTCGCCCTCACCGATATCGACTACTTTGACGTCTCCTACTGACAGGGCTGGGCTCGAGCGGTGGGATTGACAACTACCGAATCGGCAAGAGGTGGCGGAACGGGCAGGCGCCCTCAAAAGAAGACGCCCGTCAGGGACGCAGTACGGCCGACGCCGCCCAGCACAGCAAACGTCAGCTGCTGCCCACTCCAATCCGAGGGCGGCGAGCTGCCGGAGACTGCCGGGATGAGCTTGACCTCCGTCCCGTCCGGCAGCATCTCCACGAGGGGCTCTGGGGAACGTCAGAGAGCGGTGTGGGCCTTCCGACGACGTCGCCGTGCCGTCTTGGCGCTGCTGCGGGATCCGGTTCCGATTACTCAGCGGCGCCCGGCTCTCACCTCCGCGTCCACGGCATGCGCGAAGGATTCGAGCGTGGGACATTCCGCGAACAGCCGCAAGGAGAGCCTCGCTCCGGTCTCTTTGCCGAGCCGGGCCAGGACCTGGCTCCCGAGAAGTGAATGGCCGCCCAGTTCGAAGAAGTCATCGGTGGGTTCGATCGTCTCGACTGCCAGGACGTCGCGCCAGATCCGCGCGACCAGGGCAAGCATCTCCGATTCCATTCCAGCCTTCCCTTCTCGCCCGCGTGTCGACGCGTCCAGCCGTGTCACAGAGATGCGTCACGCAATCTCCAGGCGTACGAGTTCTTCGAGCCGTTTCCGGTCGAGCTTGCTGTTCAACGTCAGAGGCAGTGCTGGGACATCGACGAATCGAGACGGCATCATGTACGGCGGCAGACGCTCTGCCAGGTAGGCGCGCAGTGCGGGGACGTCGGCCGCGACAGAGCCGGGCGATGGCACGCAGCACGCCACAAGGAAGGGGTCGCCGTGGGCTCTCCTCGTCATGACGACCGCGGCCTCGCGGATGTTGTCGTGGGCGTTGAGCAGTGCTTCCACCTCCCCGAGCTCGATGCGCAGGCCACGCAGCTTCACCTGCGTGTCGGTGCGCCCCTCGAACCACAGCCTGTCCTGCTCGACGCGGGCCAGGTCCCCGGTCCGGTACCAACGTTCCGTCGTGCCGCTGTCGACGGTGACGAAGCTGCGGGCTGTCCGGTCGGGCAGTCCCAGGTAGCCCCAGGCCACACCGGCGCCGCCCAGATGGATCTCACCGGTCCGGCCCGCAGGGGCTGGTCTGCCCCCTTCCAGGACGGTGACCGTTACGTGCGGCAGGGCCCTGCCGATCGGCGTGTCGGATCGGGCGGGGTCGAGGTTCTCCTCAGCCAGCTCCTGCCAGGTGGCGTAGACGGTTGCCTCGGTCGGGCCGTACAGGTTGTAGACCCTCGCGGCGGGCGCGATCCCGGACTTCAGCCAGCGCAGCACGGTGTGCGGTTCGACGGGTTCTCCGCACAGCAGTATCCGCCGAAGACACGGCAGCGCGGCCCCCTCCTCTTCCAGAGCGTTCAGCAGGTACCGGAAGACTGTGGGTACTTGGCTCAGTACACTCACCCGACGGTCGGCCAGGAGCCGCTGGAAGGCTGTCGGTGCGCTTGCCACGTCCTCGGGAACGACCACGAACCGTCCGCCCGTGACGAGCGGGATCCAGATCTCCGCCACACTGATGTCGAAGCACGGTGAGGTGAACTGGGCCCAGATGTCATCGCTCCCGAACTGGAAGGTGCGGACGACACCGTCCAGAAAGGCCAGGACGTTCGCGTGTCGCAGGACGACCCCCTTGGGACGGCCCGTCGACCCGGAGGTGTAGAGCACGTACGCGGTGTCAGGCGGAAGCGGCGTACGCGCGGGCCGCGGGTCGAGCACGCGCATCGCGAAGCCGGCTTCTCCCTCCCCGTTCTCCACCAGCAGGCCCATCCCCGAGTCGGCGATGATGTGGTCCTGGCGGGCACGGGGGTAGGAGACATCGACGGGGACGTATGCGGACCCGTGTTTCCAGACGCCCAGCAGCGCGGCGTACAGGCGCCACCCCCGCCGCATCCGGACGCCGACGGCGCCGCCGGGAGCGACACCGCGAGCCGAGATCATGCGGGCGACGCGGTCCGCTTCACGGTCGAGTTCCGCGTACGTGACGCGCCGATCCCCGTCCTGGAGCGCTGTCGCCTCGGGCGTCGCGGCCCGCACCGCGGAGACCCACGCGTCCACGCGACGAAACCCGGCGCCCTCGGCAGGAGGGATCCGCCCGCCTCCGAGATCCTTCACCGCCGCCTCCTCGTCCCCTTGTCCTGCCGCACCGCTCCCCGCCTTCCATCGCAGCTCAGCGAAAGTGGCGTTTGACGCCGGCGCGGATCGAGTCGAACAGCGAGCACGTGTCCTCCGGCGAGTAGACCAACGCGGGCAGGATCTGGACGCAGCTCGGCCCCGGATGGACCAGAGCACCCTCTCTGCGGATCGCCGCGACCAGCGCGGCGACTTCGGCGTCGGAGAGCGGCTCACCGCGATGACGGAGCATGATCGCGCGCAGGCAGCCGCGTCCGGAGGCGGACGTGACCTGGTCGACCTCGCCGACCAGGGCATCCAATTCGGCGTCGAGCCGTCCGGACAGGGCGGTGCTGAGGGACGCGCCGTCGAGGCGGCGCATCTCGTCGAGCGTCGCCAGCACCGCCGCGGCCGTGGCCGGTGTACCCGCCTGCGTCTCGCCGTGGCCCAGGACCGCACCCGCGTGGACGAACGCGTCGGCGACGTCGTGGGACACGATCACCGCGGACGCGGCCATAGTGCCGTTGGTCAGGCTCTTGGAGGTCACCAGAATGTCCGGCGGCTCCGGCCAGGCTTGACTCGCGAAGAAGGGGCCCACCCGCCAGAACCCCGTGGTGACCTCGTCGGCGACCAGCAAGAACCCATGTTCCCGGCGCAGCCGCAGCAGCTCCGCCACGTACGCGTCGGACAGTTCGAGGGCCGGCGTGCCCAGGACCGGTTCCACCACGACGGCCGCGATCCGGCCGCGGTGCTTGTCGAGCAGGCGTTCCAGTTCCTCGGACTCGTTGGGGCGGACGTGGGTGACGAGCCGCCGGTCGATCCCGTACACACGATGACCCAGATCCGCGCCGGTCAGGGCGGCGGCGCCGTAGGTGAGACCGTGCCAGCCTCCGTCGAGCCCGACGATTCCCTTGCGGACGTGCTCGCCGCGCAGCGCGAAGTAGTGCCGCACCACCTTCATGACGAGGTCGTTGGCGGCGCCACCGGAGGTCGAGAAGAGCACCCGGCCGAAGTGCTCGGCCCCCGCCACCTCGCGCAGCGCCTCGGCTGCCCGGCGCGCGTACACGTTCTCGTACCGGTACACGCTGAGATACGACGCGTCGCGCAACGCCTCGAACACCGCGGTCGCGATGGCCTCGTTGCCGTAGCCGAGGACACAGTTCCACAACCCACTCGTCCCACACAGGACCTCGTCACCGTCGCTGAACGTCAGCCGCACCCCGCGGGCGGAAACGGTGCAGTAGTCGTCGTCGCCCTGCCATTCGACGGGCATCATGAGCGGCCACAGGACGTGGGGTTGGTGCGTCATCGGTATCTCCTGGGTCAGGGCGGTGCGCCCGGGGGACGGTGCGGTCAGATGAGGGAGCCGGCTGAACCCCCGTCGAGGCGGCACACCATGCCGTTGCCGGCGGGCCCGAGCCCGGCGAGGTACTCGACGCTCCGGTAGCAGGCGTCGAAGCCGATGAGGTCGTCGATGACGTAGAACGGGTTCGCCTTACGGAGGAAGGCGCGTTTCACGTCCTCGACGGGGACGTCGTGCCGCTCCGCGACCCGCTGGAAGTCCGCCAGCTTCCGCGGATCGGGCAGGGGCCCGAGGAGCAGGGTCGCCACACTCACCTGGGCGGATCGGAAGGTGTCGGCCAGCGAAGTCGTCAGGACGCGCAGCGCCGCCTTGGTCGCGGCGTATGGTGCGGACTGCTTGGTGGCGTGGTAGATCGAATCGGAGTTGACCACGACACAGGAGCAGAAGCGGTCCGTCGGCTGGGCGGCGAGCACGCCGTGCAGCAGACGGTAGGGGACGAGCGCGTTCACCCGGAACATGGCCTCCAACTCGTCGAGTGCTGGGGGCTTGCCTGGGATGGCGCCGTACGTCACCGCGTTGTGGACGACGAGGTCGTATGCGTCGCTGCCCGCTCCCTCCAGAAACCGGTGGGCCTCCTCCGGGTCGGACAGGTCGAGCCGCTCGTACGCGAACCCCTCGGAGCCGGGCACCTCCGATGCCGGGCGGCGTCCGGTGCCGACCACCTGCCATCCGTTCGAGGCCAGCCGGGTCGCGAGATGGGAACCCAGGCTCTGGCTCGCTCCGATCACCAGCGCGCGCTTCATGGCCGCTCCTTCGCGGTCTCGGCCGTGCGGAACCGGAAGTGGTACAGCATGCCCGAGTACGAGCCGCCGTACATGCTGCCGTCCGGCGCCGGCACCGGCGTGACGTCCATCGCGGGGTCGTGATCGGCGAGGCCGAGAACCTGACTGGTCTCCCACAGGAAGCGACCGTCCTCCGGGCGCAGTCCGACGGCGTTGCCGCGGGACACCACCGCCGTGACGCCGCCGTCGGGCAGCACGGTGAACGACGTGTACTCGCGGGGGCCATACCCCGGGGCGCTCCAGACCACGGACCGCCGGTCTGCATCGATGCCGTGGGCCGTGCCGTCCTGGGTGCCGACCACCAGGAAGCGGCCGGACGCAGCCGGGCTGGCCACCACCTTGCCCCCCAGTTCCGCCACACCGCGCAGCACGCCGGAACCGGAGTCGAGGAAGAGGCACCGGCCGTCGACCGGGCACACGGCGACCTCGTCGCGCCCCGTGAGCACCACGGGCGAGGACTTGATCGTGTGGCCCGCCTCGTAACGCCACGTCTCCGTGCCGTCCGGCCGCAGGCACAGTACGTACTCCGCACACGCGACGACGGCGTTGCCGTCCGCCGTCGTGGCGGGGCTGGCGTACGCGTCACGGTGCGCCGCCGATCCGATACCGGCGTGCCACGGACGCGGCAGGTCACGCGCGAAGCGCACCGTACCCGTGGCGAGGTCGATGCCGAGGCAACGGCTGTCGAAAGCGGTCAGCACCAGCAGGTCGGCTTCGGGTAGCAGAGTGGGCGTCGCGTAGATCCCGGCCCCGGTTTGCGTCCGCCAGATCACCGTGCCACGCAGGTCGACGCAGGCCACCTCGCCGCTGGTGGTCGCCACCACGACGCGCCGGCGCGAGCGGTCCGCCACGAGCGAGGAGTAGATCGGGCCGCCGAGCCGTACGTGCCAGTACGCCTTCGTCAACGTACGGTCGTACAGCCGGACACGCCCGTCGTAGCTGCCGACCACCGTGCCGACCCCCGGCACGGCGACCGGCGAGGCACACACCGGGACGGGGATGCCCGCGCCGTCCCGGTCACCGTGGTGCAACAGCTCGGCGTGGCCGCACACGACCGGTTCCGTGTCCCACCGCACGGTCGTCCCCCCGTCTGGCCTCAGCGGGAGGATCCCCTTGAGCGGATCGTGACGGAACCGGGGAGCCGGCGGCGCGGCGCTCCGGCCGACCCGCGGCGCTCCGGCCGGGCCCTCGTCCGGGCCGTGCGCCTCCTGCGTCACGTAGCTCATGAGGCGGCCCGGACGGCGTCGAGGCGTTCCAGAGCGGCTTCGAACGCACGCGCCGACGGATGCGCCAGACGACGCGCGCATGCCAGGCCGCTGGTCAGCACCTCGGCATTGCCCGGCACGAGCGCGGCCAGATCCTCGTACCGGGCGAGTGCCGACGCGGGTTCTCCCGCCTTCTCCCAGGACGCCGCCGCCTTGAGCAGATGGTGTCCCACGTACGGCGCGCCCTTGCTGACCGCGACGTCGTACAGCTCCGCGGCCTTGCGGCACTGGCCGAACCGCGCGTACGCCTCGGCCAGTTCGCCGTAGCTGATGGACCACTCGGGATCGAGGGCGATGAGCGCATGGCCCGACTCGACCGCGGCGTCGACGTCGCGTGTGACGTACATGTGCTCCTTGAGAGAAGACTCGTGGTAGGTCTTCATCAAGTTGAGCGCATAGGCGCGCGGCCGTCGCTGGATCGTCTCTTCCGCCGCGGCACGCGCCGACTCCATGTACGAGCGGGTCCGTTCCGCCATTCCCCTGGCCGCCGGCAGCATGGCCAGTCCCCGGTACCACGAGGAAACGGTGGCCGGATCCCCTGCCGTCTCCGCGCGCTGGGCGAGGGCGTTGCCGACGCGCACGCTCCACACGAAGTCGTCGTGGGTGACTTCCTGGCGCTTGAGGTACCACACCACGCCCTGCGCGCAGGCGTCGAGGGCCCGACCGGGCGGTACCTCGCCCGCCGTGATCGCGTCACGCATGACGGCGAACGCCTCGGCCGACCGTCGAGGGTCGTCCTGGCGGTTGGCCAGGACGAACGTGAGCCAGGCCACCTCGAAGCGCTCACGGTGTCCGGCCGCCAACGGCCGCACCTCGGTCAGTACGGTGTCGGCCAAGGCCGGGCGGGCGACGCTGATCAGCGCCGAAGCGAGGTTCACGCGCTGGACGAGCGTGAGGTCGGCACGGTGGTCCAGCGCCTCGCCGAGGCGGCGCATCGTGGCGGTCGGCCGATGGTCGAGTCGGGCGACCCGTTCGGATGGCACCTGTTCGAGCACCGCCACCTCGTGGAGGACGGTCGCCTCGAAGACCTGTGTGAACCGGTAGCCGAAGCGGGTTCCGTCGGACTCCTCGAACGACTCGACGCACGCGCGCGAGAAGATGTCTGCGGGGTGTTCCCGGTCGCCGTACTCGAGGCCGATCAGCACCTCCTGAAACGCGCTCCGGGTGATGGCCGGGCGGCGATCCCACTGCATCAGGCACGTCCCTTCGTCGTCTGCGTCGAAGGGCGTGCGCCGCCCACGTCGGCGGTCGCTCGCTTTCCTTCGAGGTCGCTGGCACGGTGCAGCTCCGCACCGTCGAGGTACGCCGAAGACAGGTCGACGTCCCACAGGTAGGAGTCGGTCAGGTCCGCGCCACGGAATGCGGTGCGCGCGCAGACCGCCCGCTGGAGGTCGGCGTGGATGAGGCAGGTGCGCCGGAGATCCGCCTCCGTGAGGTCGGCGTTGAGCAGGCTCGCCCGGTACAGGACGGCTCCGGCGAGGTCGGCGCCGACCAGGACCGCCCCCGAGAGATCCGCCTTGGCCAGGTCGGCGCCGCGCAGGTCCGCCTCGCTGAGATCGGCCTCCGTGAGCTGCGCGCCCGCGAGCTTGGCCCCGCGCAGGTCCGCGTGCGACAAGTCGGTTCCAGTCCCGTGGCCGCGCAGCAGCGTCCAGCCGTCGACCACCCAGACGTCCCGGTCGTGATCGCGGCCCAGGCCGCGCACGAAGAGCACGGTGCGCAGGTTGTGGCCGGCGGCGGTCAGTTCTGCGGCGTCGTGGTACACCCGGCCCACGTCGATCTGAGAGGCGGCGTACGACCTGAGGTCGGTGGTGAGCGTCGCCATGGAATCGACCGCGACGAGCCCACAGTCGTCGCTCGCAGTCTCACCGGTGCACTCTGTGGCCATGAGGTCCAGCAGCGGCCGCATGCTCACCCTCCTACCGGTCGTCGGACGAGTGGGCCCGGGGGCCCGTGATGGCGTGTGTGGCCTGCCCCAGCAGGGGGACCTCGTTGAAGAAGAAGCTGTGCGTGAGCCGTGAACTGGCCGGGCCGTCGCCCAGGCCGGCGAGGGGAGCGTGATAGAACTCGCACCCGCGGAAGAGGATGAGCCGGTTGTAGACCGGGGCGATCGTGGTAGTGAGCTCCCACTTCGACAGGTCGCGTTCGTCCCGGGCGACGACCTCCTGCTGAAAGGCGTAGGCGTCGGCGAAGCCGTGGGCCCGGGCCTGCCGGTCCGTCGGAGGCCCCTCCAGGCCGGTCTCCTTGTGCTGGAAGAAGCCCGTCCCCGTGCTCATGTCGGCGCCGGGCGTCAGGTAGACCATGGCTGCCCAGTCGATGTTCACATCGGCGTGCACCGTGGTCTGGCGACCCGAGTCACCCGTGATGAAGCGGAAGCCGCCCCAGGTGAAGCGGGAGCGGTCGACCTGGACGCGGGCGCCGATCAGCGCTTCGAAGGTGCGCTTGATGGCATCGCTCTGGATGCTGTGCCGGCTCTGGTACCCGGGGTAGCGCGTGGACGCGATGTCCGCGTACTCCGACCGGAGCGCCCGTTCCCGGATGACGTCCGGGTTCGGGTAGAAGTCGTCGACGACGATCACCTTAGAGCGCATGGGCCGTCCTTTCCGGCAGCGGGACGATGTCGAAGCCCCACTCGTGGCTCAGCCAGCCGTCGGCGAGTCCGGTGCCGAATCCCGGCGACGCGCGGCGGCTGAGCACGGAAGAGCGGTAGAGCACCAGGCGGTTGAACCGCACCGGAATGAAGGCGCACTCGACCCAGTCGCCCGGCCCGCCCGGCTGCTGCAGCAGGAACGTCAGTCCCGCCCCCGGCGGCGGGGCGGCCGACAGGAAGACGATCGCCGTCCAGTCGGTCGGCTCCCGGTGGGGAGCGTCGTCGCCGGGCACGTCCTTGTTCCGGAGCACGAACCGGCCCCCGTCCGGCGGCGGGACGGTTCGGTCCGCCCTCGTACCCAGCAGGCTGCTGACCGTCGCGGAGGCCCACGGGTCGACGTGGCACGGTCCGACGAGCCGGCCGCGCCCGGGCGCGGCCGGCTCCCCGTCGGTGATGACAGGCGCGTCGAGCGCCCGGGACGTCAGGGCCGCCGGATTCGGGTGGAAGCCGTCGACGACTTCAAGCGTTTTGCGCATCTCGCGGTCCGTCCTTGTAACTCACCAGGAGGCCGTGGGCGCTGCCGACGAAGGCGGAGTGCAGCCGGTTGCTGCGCGCCACCGCGCTCACGTACGTGGCGATGGCCTTCGTCTCCCTGTCGGGGTCGGCACCGGGCTCGGATTCGCCGCTGAAGTCGCCGCCCGGGGCGACGTCGTCGGCGATCAGCAGACCTCCACTGCGCAGGAGGGGGAAGCACAGCTTCAGATACTGCGGATACGCCTTCTTGTCGGCGTCGATGAACACCATGTCGACGCTGTCGGGCCGCAGCGTCGCCAGATGGGTGACGGCGTCCGCGTGTACGACCTCGACCCGGTCGCCCACGCCGGCCTCGTCGAGATAGGCGCGCGCGTTCCGGGCGGCGTCGGCGTCGCTCTCGATCGTTATGAGGTGTCCGTCCGGCGGTAACCCGCGGGCGATGTGGATCGCGGAGTAGCCGAACAATGTTCCGACCTCGACCACCAACCGGGGGCGGTGCAGCAAGGTGAGCAGATGGAGCATCCGCGCGCCGTTGTCGTCGATCTGGATGGACGGCAGCTTCTTTTCGAGGAGCGCGTCGCGGAGAATTCCGTCCAGGGTCTCGTCCCGGGGCCCCAGCAGGGAGCGGAGGTAGACAGGGCTGCGGGTCATCCGGCGGGCCTCCACAGAGCGTCGTTGTAGAAGGCGAAGATCGATCCGATGTCAGGGCTGCTGCTCGGCTCGTCGAAGTCGAGGCACGCGCCGAAGGAAGCCTCGAACTCCGCCGGTTCGAGATCGGACAGACGCCTACTCAGCAGCGGGGAGAACGCCTCCGCGCTTTCGGCGGCGCTCCTGGTGTAGGCGAAGGTCGCGCCTGGATTGGCGTTGATCATCGGCCAGGCGAAGTAGACCGGGAACTCTCCCAGGGAGCAGTGCCTGGCGACGCCGAATCGGTCGTCCAGTCGCTTGAACGCCTCGCGTAGTCCGCCGCTGCTCGCCCGGTGCACCTCGAAGTCGAGTGCTGCGGTGACCGCCCGGTCGATGTGGTTCCGGCGGTATTCGAGTATCTTCACGCGCTGGCAGAATCTCATGCCTTCGCGCTCTTCCTCGGACAGGTCGAGATGGGAGACGAAATCCGGGTGGTACACCCATTTCTCAGTCCACATGCTGAGGTCTTCGATGCGTTCCAGCGGCAGGTAGTCCAGGCCGGAAAGTGTCGGAAGCCGTTTCCGGATCAGAATGTGGTTGAGGGCGTGGCCGACTTCGTGGAACAGGCTGTGGACGTTCTGGAAGGTGATGATTTCTCGACCATCCGGATTCCGGTGGAATCGGCACGAGATGTATGCGATCGGAAGCTGGACGATGCTTCCCCAGTCCACCCGGTTACGGATTCCGCTGGTGGTGTTCGCCGTACGGTTGCGGCCCGAGTCCCACAGGTCGAAGTTGATGTACCCGATGGTTTCGTCGCCCCGGAACACGACGACGGTCCACACGCCCGGCCCGGAGTCCGGGAGCCGTCGCATCGACAGGCCGAAGACCCGCGTGGTCACCCCTTCCATGAAATCCAGGCAGGAGCGGAGGTCGAACAGAGGAACTTTCAGGTCGCCCTGAAGGGTGCGGATGTAGTGCCCGAAGTGGTCGACGGGCGTGTCGACATCGCCGATCGCCTCGCGGATCTCGGAATCGAGCAATCCGCGGTCCTCGACGGCTCCCGACACGTAGGCGTCGACGATGTGGCGGGCCGTGTCCTCGGGGATAGCGCACCGTCGCATGGTTTGCTCGAGGACGCTCCGCGCGCCCTGCCGCCGACTCGTCGCTCGCCGGATATCGATCATTCGGTCGACCGTGTCGATCAGGGGGTCGAGTCGCCTGTCGCGTAGCGCCGTCATCGCGCTGGCGAGCTTCGTACGGCGAGCGGCGTCCGGCGTGGCGCTGATCAGCGTGTAGCCGATCGTGTCCGCAGTTCCTCCCTCGGTGTCGACGCCGAGGCGTGCGAGGAAGGCCAGTTGGTCCTTCCGGCCCGCTTGGACGATGTCCTTGGCCTGGTCCTGCAGACGCGCGAGCTCCGCCGTGCTGGTGTGGTCCGCCGCGAGCTTGTCGTTCAGATGCCCGACGTAGGCCCGCCGGCACTCCTCGATGTCCGGGTTCCCGCACTGGAGGCTCTCGCACAAGGCCAGCAGCGTCCTGTCGAGATCCTGATCCTTGAAGAAGGCATCCCGATAGGGGAGTAGCCACCGGTAGTCGACGTACTGTTCGTTGGATTCAAGGTATAGGAACACGTACGCGACGTTGTCGTAGATCGCGGCCAGTTCGACGAAGGACTCCTCCGTCAGTCGGCGTTCGGCGAGAATAGCGTCGAGGCGGTTCTTCGCCCCGCTGAGGATCTTCTGCGTGGCCACGAGACTGGATTCGTCCAGGCTCGTGATGGCGTCCAGTTGCACGTACGCGCCCCTCTGAGGTGTGGCCCGACAGCAGCTTCCGGAGAGTGTGACGATCGTTCGAACGCGTGCTGGCATGGGCGGGGCTGCCCGCACCAGCCAGCACGCGCCGTCGTGCCTGTCGGTAACCTAGATCGTCGACTGCTCGGTCGCGTTCAGGATCGCGTCCAGTTCAGCGTCGATCTCAGTGTCGAACAGGGCACCCACCGCAGTGGAGTTGGCGTCGGCCTCGAAGAAGAGCTCGGCCGCCACCGAAGGGAAGAACGCGGGCCTCTTGTCGAGAGAGTATGATTCCATGCTGGACTCCAATCTCTACGTGACGGCATTCCGCGAGGCTCACCCGACAGGGGTTCCTTTCGGGGTGCTCGTCATCCTGGTCGCGCTTGTTACCCAGAGGGGGCAACTTGAGTGACGTTAAGATGTGTCCCGGAAACTGGTCAATCGCTTTCCATGGGGTTGACTCAATAACGCCGCACCGTTGAATTCCAGCCACCGAACTTCCATTTCCGGCCTGGCGGGCTGAAAATAGCCCACGTTGCGTCGGTGAATCCCGCTTTCGCGCGACGTCGACATAGCGCCACCGACCCCCTGCCGGTATGCTCCGTGCCTGGTCGTGGCAGAGTGAACCTTTAGCTTGCACAGATGCCTGCCTACGCCTGTCACCACTCTCGTGGCGGGGGGACCACTTCGCCGGAGAGGGTTCAGATTGTGTCGAGTTTAAGGTGACCGACGGGATGACTGCAGGTCAGAAGGCCGTAGAACACACCGAGCTGACGAGAAGGAACTTCTCCAACTTCGCCGTCGTCATCCTGCTGGCCTCCTCCGTCGGAGTGGGATTCGGCGCCATCGACCTGGTGATGATCGCGCCGCTCGGCGTCACGTACGTCGCCGCGGTCGGCCTGGCCGACCTGATCGTCATGGGACTGACGGCCTACTGCACCGGCCTGGTGCACGTGTTCTCCAGTCGTCTCGGGATCGCGGAGGGCGAGCGCTCCCTGGCCGATCGTCTCCCTGCGCTCGTCGGGGCGTTCGCCGTGTGCGCACTCGTCTTGCAAGCGCTGGCGATGAGCCTGGCGCTCGGCGTCGAATGGTTCCTGGAGCGGGCCGGCCAGGCCCCCGAGCTGATCCCCCTGGCCGTTGACTACATCGAGGTCAGGCTCTTCGGCATGATTGTCGCGCTCGTGTGGGCCTCAGCCTCCGAGGCCCTGCGGGTCTGCAACATGAAGAACCTCTCGCTCAAGATCCTGGTCTACGGATTCGTCGGCAACGCCCTGCTCGACTACGTGTTCCTCCACACGGACGCCGCCGCGGCCTTCTCCTCGCCCGCGCAGGCGGTAGCGGTCGCCACCGTGCTCGTGTACTCGGGCATGGCCGTCTACGGCGCCTTCGTCTTCGTGCGCCGCATCCGGCAGCGCGAACGCCACATTGCCCAGGCCGACCGGCACGCGGTGCTCACGGAGTTCCGCTCCATGGTGTGGACCTCGCAAGGGGTCGGCGTTCGCCACCTGAACGACTACATGGCGGCGGTCATCCCCTTCATGTTCATCGGCACTCTGGGCCCGCAGGTACTCGCGGCGTCCGCGGTCGGTGTGAAGGTCTACACGATCTTCTGCCGGGTGCCGCAGGCATGCGTGACGGGAACGTCGGTCTTCTACAGCTATCAGATCGGCAAGGGGGCCACTCCGTACGAGCTGCGGTCCCACGGCAAGCGGCTGCTGGCCTACACGGCGGTGCCGACCGCGATCGGCACTGTCGTGGTCCTCGCCCTGTCGCCCTGGCTTGTGAGACTCTTCGGTGGTTCGGGCGAACTCGACGTGCGCCAGGGCGTTGTCATGCTGTTCGCCTTCATGGTCACGATGCCGCTGTATGTGCTGGAGGCCACGTACACGGCCATCCTCACCGTGCACCAGCGAGGAGCCCTGCTCTCGACGGTGACGACCGTCGCGACCTACGGGCTCATGATTCCGCTGGCATGGATCTCCGTGTTCGTCATGGAGTCCGCGTTCTGGGCCATCGCCCTGGGATCCATTGCCTCTTCGGCCGTGATCGTGCTGGTGCTCGGCCGGGCCCTGTACCGGGACCACTGGGCCCCACGTGTGCCACCCGCCATGGCCGTCGGCCGGGTCGGAGCCCAAGTCGCGGCATCCGACCCGGACGCCTCGGGCAGCCAGTCACTGAGTGACGACGGACGCGATGCGGAGGGGAAGGGAGAGGGGTCATGGCGGTAGTGAACTTCGGGATCGCGGCCATGGCCAGCTGTGTCGGCGAGCCGTACGACGTCGCCGGAGAGTCCCAACGCCTTGGCATCAACCCCCATGTGGTTGCGACCATGGGCTTCCGAACCCTCCACAAAGCACCCGCCGGTGTGACGACGACCGACTTGGGCGTCGCGGCAGCCGAAGCCGCGCTCGCCAAGGCGGGTCTGGATACCTCCGACGTGGACTTCCTCGTGACAGCCAGCGGGAACTTGCCCGAGTACCTCCATTGGGACGTCTCCACGGCGATCGCCCGAGACCTGGGACTGCGCGGCGTGCCGACCCTGTCACTGACCCAGGCGTGTCTGTCCGCCGTACTCGCGTTCGAGGCCGTCGCCGGTCTGTTTCTGACCCGCGGCGAGCTGCGAACGGTACTGCTCGTATCGGCGGAACGGGTGAGCGACGCACACGTCAACCGCTTAGGGAACGGCACGACGGCCGACAGCGACGGGGCCGTCGCCGCCGTGCTGCGGCGCGATCACCAGTCGCTGCGCTGGCTGGCCAGCGAGCAACTGACCGATCCCACGTACGCCGACTTCTTCCGGCTCGAGTACGGCGGCAACGCCGCGCCGGTCGCACCCCCGGGACGGAGCAACCGGGACATCGATCACGGATACTCGATCTTCACATTCTTCCAAGGCGACGCTGAACGTTTCTCCGCGTACGCCACGATGACCGACGCCCGCATCGCCGAAGCGGTCGACGGAGCATGCAAACGCGCCGCCGTCCGGCGCGCGGACCTCTCCAGAGTGATCCTCCTCCACGCCAATCAGGTAGCCATGTGCAACGCCGCTGCCGCCCTCGGTGTACCTCTGGGCCGCACCAACGCGGAACTGGCCGCCGCACTCGGTCACTTCGGCGGCATGGACCCGCTTGTCAGCCTCGACATCATGATGGAGCGAGGCGAACTCGTCCCGGGAGACCTGGTGGCGCTGGCTGGCATGTCCTCCGGCCTGCACTGGTTCTGCACCCTGTTGGAGGTGTAATCGCCGGCGAAGGCTGCAGCTTCCGTAGGTACAGCGCCATGGATACGCCTCGGCCAGCGGCACCTAACGAACGCGCCACAACACCCCTCCTCGCGCTTGGCCAGACCCTCCCCGGCCCGGCGCCTCACCCGGTCAACGATCCAGCCGACCAGGAGCGACGCCGGGGGATACGGGTCTTCAGGATGCCGATCCGCCCGCACCGTCCGCCGCCGATCGGAGGTCTCCGCCCGGGGCGCGGTGCGGAGCCCCGGACACCGTGGCCGCCGCGGCGGGGCGAGGTCGAGGTGGGAGTTCACGTCCAGCTCGAACCGGCTGTAGATAAGGACTCACGTAGGTCCAGAACAGCGGAGACAGGGCCCAGCGGCCCGTACCACCAGCGTCCGCTGTTCAGGCGATACCGAGTTCGGCCAGGACCTGCATGCGATCAGGGCTGAGCTTGGCCCGGCGGGCGGGGCTTTTGATGTTGGAGAGCCAGATGCCGAGCTTGACCTCCTGACCATCGTCGAAGTGTTCGACGTGCTGGCGCGGGACCCATACGTGCCCTTCACGTTCCCGGAACTGCCTCAGCGCCGCCAGCCCCCGCGCGAAGGCGTCCCCCCGTGGCCGCACCGCGGTGCGAGCAGACTGCTCGGTCTGCTCAGTGGGCTGGATGCCCAGGGCTTCCAGAAGCTGACGCTGCCCGTCCAGCAGCCCAGTCCACACCTCATGCCGACGTTGCCGGGCCAGCCACTTGCCGACGTCCATGCCGTACACAGTGACGCCCGGCAGCAGTTCGGTGAGCGCAGCGTCCTCCTCGGCGAGGAGTTCGCGTACGGCGACGTAGTGCCGCTGCCACGCAACAGGCCAGGCCGGGTTCCAGTCCGGGTCGATCGCCGCCAGCGCGGCCTCGCGCTCGGGGCGGCCGGCCAGCGCACCCGGACGGCGGAGGTTGGACAGCCACTGACCGATCGGCCGGTCCAAAGCAGTCGCCGTCCGCGGTGCGCACAGCGTCCAGTGCTGCTCGTAGTACACCCGCGCCGCTGCCAGGTTCTCCTGGAACGCCGCATCCGTCGCGTCCCACACCATCCCGAGCTGCTCGAGCCGCTCGGCCCGCTTGCCGGACAGCTGCGCGGCCCCGTACGCCCGTCGCTGCTCGGCGATCCACTGCCCGAGCGGATACGCGCCTTCCTTGTGGCCGTACGGCACCCTCAAGTGCGCCTGGCGCTCCCGGTACCGGCGCGCGGCGGCGTACCCGCGCATCCAGTCCTGCCGCTCCGTGTCGATCACATTGAACGACACCCACTCAGCGACCATCACCGGATCACGCGGCGCGGCAAAACGCAGCAGAAACCGAGATTCCCCTTCACCTTCCTCGGGCACTGCACCGATATCCCACGACGGGTCCACGACCCTCTTCCGCGGCTCCTGCGGAATGGCAAGCAATTCAACGGCCTCTTCATCATGAGCCCTAAGCCCCTGCAAAACCCTCACCAAAGGACGGTACGAACCGGAGGTGAACATGTCCTCCGGCTGCTCCCCAGGCTGGAGGAAAACGGGCACGATCAAAGAGGCCAGTTTGCCCTCACCGGGCTTCTGCCGAAGCGCCCGCCCGATCGCCTGCACGATGTCGTGCGGCGCGCCCTTAGGGTCCAGCAGCGCCACCGAGTCCACCGCCCGGATGTCCACGCCCTCGCCCAGGACACGGCAGTTGGAGAGCACCGCCCGATGCGCCGTGGCGCCGAAGCCAGCCAAGACCTCCCGCCGGCGCTCGGGGACGTGCTCCCCGCACAGCCAGTCGGCCCAGATCCGCCCCGGGTACTTCTCGGGATCGTCGGCGTGCAGCTTCGCTGCCACCGCCGCCAGGCCCTCCGCGTAAGCCTGCGCCTCCATCGTCCGGTGATGGAAGGTGATGGTCGTCTGCAGCCGGTGGTCAGCCATGGTGCGCAGCAGCGCCGCCTGCAGAGCACCAAGCCGCTGCCCGCGCACCTCCTCGCTGCGCCGCTCCTCACCCATCAGCCGCTCCGGAGTGACGACCGGATCCTGGAGCTCGACCACGATGATCTGGTACCGCGCCAGCAGGCCGCGTGCCACCGCCGACGCCAGGGTGAGCCGGTACAGCACCGGACCGAAAATCGACTCATCATCCATAGAGACCGCCAGCTCCTCCGGCAATGCCTCCCGAATCCCCTCGGCCACCTCCCAGTTGGGCCGCTCCTGCCAGATCCGCGGCGTCGCCGTCAGGTACAACCTGCGCGCCGCCGGGATGATCCCCTGGTCGTGGATGTGCGTCCACGCCTTCCCCAGCGACCCCGACGTACGGTGCGCCTCGTCCACCACCGCCAGGTCCACCGGCGCCAACTGCTGCCCGTAGACGCCCTCGAACGCCTCGGCGAGCACCGGCAGCGACGCGTAGGTGGCGTAGATGGTCACCGGCCCGGTCCCGTGCCACATCGCCAGCCGCACCGGGTTCGTGGTGCACCGGACCTTCAGGCTCCACAGTTCCGGATCCTCCTGCAGCGAGCAGACCGCAACCGCCGGCCCCCTATGCCCGACCCGGTACCACTCTTTCACTGTCTGCGTCAGCAGCTCCAGCGTCGGCACCAGCACCAGAACCCGCCCCCGCGGCAGCATCTCCCGGGCAGCGAAAGCGGCGATGACCGTCTTGCCTGTCCCGCAAGCGGAAACAACCTGCCCCCGCAGACCGTTTACAGGAAGACCACCAAGCGGAACATCAAGACCGCGCACAACGGCGTCAACTGCCTCAATCTGATGGGAGCGCAAGTCACGCCTCGTCATAACCATCCGACACTCTCCTCTTCGCGGAATGTGGCGCGCCTCAGACAGGGAATCCCGGAGACCCTGAAGCTCCAGGATGGTGGTGCGGCGTAGTTCCCAGACCCTACACAGAGCATCACTGTGATGCATCCCGCTTGTACCAGGTTCGCTCATGAGGGTTACACGTCGACAGTTCGAGCCTCGCAGCGGGCAGTTGGAGTGTACGATGGTGGAGTATTATCGGCCCGACCGAAGAACCAGGTCCCATTGGGAGAGAGATTGGGCGGAGCGCAGCGGAGCCCGTCTTGTCCGTTGAGGCCGGCACCCATTCGGCCTCAACGGACAGTCAGGCCCGTTCCAGGGACTATAGCTGGGTTCTCCAGGCTTTACACGGTGCCGCGCGCGATGCACGGCCCCTTGCTGCCAGCCAGGGAGGCCCCGCAAGCGGGGCCTCCCGTAATTCGCGCTTGCGCGAATTACTCTACGGTCCCGAATTCCGCTTGCGGAATTCAATTCCCCCGCTTGCGGGGGAATCTGGCGGAGCGTCAGCGGAGCCGTTCTCTATGCAGCGGCTTGCCGCTGCATTTCCCGCTCCGCGG